>OMVI01000087.1 GCA_900314455.1 uncultured Prevotella sp.
AGTTCACCGCTCCTGTCATCAAGCCTGATGAGCAGGTAAAGAACCAGATTGACCTTACACAGATCAAGAAGGCTATGGATGAGGGTGCTGCTGCAGGTGCTCAGACTCAGGAAGGTTCTACTGACCGTTCAAATATGGACTCTAAGCTGACCCAGACCGAGGCTCCAATCAAGATTGAGACTCCAAAGCCTGAGGTTAAGCAGGAAGTTGAGCAGGTTGTTGAAAGCAAGCCGCTGACCATCGCAGAGAAGATGCCTTCATTCAAGGGTAACGTCAATGCATGGCTGGGCTCACACATCCAGTATCCTGCTGCTGCCCTTGAGAACGGTATCCAGGGCCGCGTGGTTATCAAGTTCGTCGTAGGTAAGGATGGTTCTGTAAGTCAGGCACAAGTTGTCAGAGGCGTAGACCCGTCGCTCGACAAGGAAGCTCTTCGTGTGGTTAACGCTATGCCGAAGTGGAATCCTGGTATGAACAACGGTCAGCCTGCTGCAGTTTGGTACACATTGCCTGTACAGTTCAGACTCGCCAACTAACGTAACGTTTTATTATGAAAAGATCGATATTCTACATTTTCGTAGGATTGATACTCGCCTCTGTGCTTTTCGCCTCTTGTGAGGAGAAGAAGCACAAAGGTGGTAGAACAGATACACCAACGTCAGGGGTGATGCCTTTCGCCTCTGACGAAAGTTTTTCTCCTATCATAGAAGAAGAGCGTGAGATGTTTGAGGACATGTATCCGCAAGCAAAGCTCAAGCCAATCTACACTAACGAGTATGACGAAGTCGACATGTTGATGCGTGGCAAGATTTGTCTTGCTATTACTGCGCGCGACTTTACGCCTCGTCAGATGAAGTATCTCCAAGATAACAATTTCCAGCCAACATCCATTAAGTTGGCTTACGACGGTCTTGCGCTTATCGTTAATAAGAATAATAACGATACATGTATATCCGTTAAAGATGTCAAGCGCATTCTCAGTGGAGAAGTGAAGGACTGGAGTGAGATTTATCCAGGCTCCCGTCGTGGCAAAATCAAGATTGTTTTCGATAATCCAAAGTCAAGTACTGTAAAGTTCTGCGAGGACTCTATCCTCGGCGGACATGGTATTAGTAATGTAAACGCTTCCGCGGTTAAAACCAGCAAGGGAGTCATTGATTTCGTCGAAAAGACCCCGAACGCTATCGGCGTTATAGGTTCCAACTGGCTTAACGATAAGCGTGACACTACGAATACCACTTTCAAGAAGAATATTCACGTGATGTCGGTTAGTAAGATGGACAAGGCTACCGAGATGAACAGCTGGAAACCATACCAGGCATACATATTCAACGGGCGCTATCCCTTCATCCGTACAATATATGCACTTATCAATGACCCTATCAACGGTCTTCCGTGGAGCTTTGCTCACTTTATCCAAGGGCCTAAGGGACAATTGATAATATTCCGTTCAAGCCTCCTCCCGTATAGCGCTGATGTCCAGATGCGGGAAGTAGAAGTAAAAGATTGATTATTCTGTAATTTTTTTAAACTCCCAAAACCTTTCTGCGTCAAAAGGGAAAATTACAGAGTTAACATATTGTTTAATACAGATATAAAGTGTTGAGTTATGAAAACTATTAAATATCTTATCGCAGGTGCACTGGTGATGGCATTGTCAGTGCCCGCAATGGCTCAGGATGTTGATTACAATACAGCCTTGGAGCCCATCAAGGAAGCCCTCAAGTCGAATTCTCCTGAGGCCGACGTGTTGGCTAAGAAGTATCAGAAGACTTATAAGAAGGATGGCGATGCGCTTGTAGCACTTGGCAACGCATACTTCGGAGCTAAGAAGTACGCTGAGGCAAAGGCTATCGGTGAGGCTTTGACCAACAACAAGAAGTTCGCCAACAACGGCGATGCTTGGATTCTTCTTGGTGATGTCGCAGTAGCTGAGGCACAGGACGGTGATGCAGGACCAGCAGCCGCTATGTACGAGACAGCTATCAGCGTAGATCCGAAGAACAAGACTGCTTACGAGCGTTACGCTACCGTAAACCGTAATGCAGCACCTGAGGAAGCTATCAAGAAGCTCGAAGAGTACAAGAAGATAGACCCGACATATCAGGTAGAGGCAAAGATTGCAGACCTGTACTACAACCAGAACCGCTTCAAGGATGCTATCGAGTACTACAAGAAGGGTGATGCAAGCCAGTACAGTGTAACCGATTTCACCAAGTGGGCTTACTCCAACTTCTTCAGAACCGACTACCAGGATGCGCTTACCGTCGCACTTCAGGGACTTCAGAAGTTCGACAAGAATGTCGACCTTACCCGTGCAGCCCTCTATTCAACAACCGAGCTCGGTCAGTTCGACAAGGCTGTTGGCTATGCCAAGACCCTTTTCGAGGCTACCAAGTCACCTACCGCAATGGACTACTCATACTATGGTCAGGCTCAGGTTGGTGTAAAGGACTATCAGAACGCTATTCCTAACCTTGAGAAGGCTCTCGAGATGAACCCGAAGGATTTGAAGCCAATGGGTAAAATCAGTGAGGCTTACATCGGACTCGGTCAGGAAGACAAGGCTCTTGAGTACAGCGAAAAGTACCTCCAGGAAGCTACCAACGCTACATTCAGCGACTATAGCAACCTTGCCGATATCTATACGAAGAAGGGCGACAGTGCTACTGGCACCGCAAAAGCCGACTTCTACAACAAGGCAATGAACGTTTGGGAGATACTTGCTACCAAGTCACCTTCTATCGCAGACATCGCATACTACTATGAGTCTCAGATTGCACAGAACCAGCTCAAGAGCGACGCCAAGGTTCGTGAGCTCAACCAGAAGATTATTAAGGCTGATGAAGGCAAGGCAAACCTCAGCAACAACAGTAAGCTTATCCTTAAGGCAGCTTATCTGAGCGAGGCTATCTACTTCAACAACGACAAGCAGCCTGAGCAGGCTAAGCAACTCGCACAGAAAGTCCTCACTCTCGACCCTGATGACGCTACCGCTAAGAAGATTCTTAGCTTCGGAGAGCAGGAAGAAGGAGCAAAGGAAGAGTAATATCAATCAACCAAATATGACAAAGGAGAAGCACGTCGCTTCTCCTTTTTTTGTGCCCATCAATTTCAGTCACTTGTGTGATGAGACACCAACCCCAAACATACAGGCACAAAAAAACGGTGGCCGAAAGACCACCGCTGAAGTTTGAATCAGTAAAAAATCCTATTTTTACTCCGGAAGGCTGATTGCATCGTTAGGGCAAACACTTGCGCATGTACCACACTCTGTGCACTCATCCGGGTTGATAGAATACTTTTCGCCCTCAGAGATTGCTCCTACCGGGCACTCATCGATACATGTACCGCAAGCGATACAGTCGTCGCCAATTACATAAGCCATAATCTTGATCGTTTTATATATTAACAATGTTTTTGTGTACACTACTCGGATGATACCTACTATTGTACGACTGCAAAGGTACGTATTCTTTTCGAAATACCTAATGGTTATTAGACAAATCTTGTAAATTTAGACGGTTTCGAAATAAAATCCCCAATAATGATGAGCGCCAAAAAAGCCACTGAATTCTCCAAAACATCATGCTTACACAATATATGCGAATTATTTCCGTTTAATACATTGATGAGACGACTTGTTTTCATAATCAGCCTTCTCGTGCTATGCGGCATTTCAGCCACAGCACAGGAGAATAAGGTGCAGAACCGACCGTACACAGACTTGCGTACGTTCCACTTTGGCGTGCTTGTCGGAACCCACTTGCAGGACATAGAGTTCGTTAACCGCGGTCCGCAGACAATAACGCTCGACGACGGAACGTCCCAGGAGCAGACCGTCGTTATGGACCAGGACAGGTGGGACCCAGGTTTCACAGTCGGTGTGCTTGGTGAACTGCGTATGAGTACCTATTTCCAATTGCGCATTGCACCGGCGATGTATTTCGGCACTCGCCATCTTACGTTCCACAACCTCTCCGTCCTCGACAACAACGGCAATCCCCACGAGGAGGTTCAGGACCTTAAGACCGCCTATATCTCATCAGCTGTAGAGCTCATCGCTGCCGCCCCGCGCTTCAATAATCACCGTCCGTACGTCTTGTTGGGTATCAACCCTATGCTCAACCTTTCGGGCAAGGACGACGACTATATAAAGCTGAAGCGCTATGATGCATTCCTTGAAGTCGGCGTAGGTTGCGATTTCTATCTTCCCTTCTTCAAGCTTCGCCCCGAATTGAAGTTTATGTATGGTCTCACAAACAGTCTGGATACCAACCACGGCAAACGTCTGCGCAGCACAGAGATGGTACCTTACACCAATTCCGTCACCGAAGCGCACTCAAAGATGATAGCTCTCACGTTCTATTTCGAGTAGTCGGATAACAAAAAATCGAAAATAAATAGCTAATTTTGAGCTAGTTTCGCAGAAAGTTTGTACCTTTGCACCGCTTTTCGGCGTAACCGCTGGCCGCGGACGAGTCGCAGTGCTATGTTGCGTTGGAACGACAAACAACAAATAATTCTTTATAAAAATGGATTTAATTAAAGTTGCTGAGGAAGCATTTGCAACCGGCAATAAGTTCCCTGAGTTCAAGGCAGGAGACACAATCACTGTCGCTTACAAAATTGTCGAGGGTAACAAGGAGCGTATCCAGCTCTACCGTGGTGTAGTAATCAAGATTACTGGTGAAGGCGTTAAGAAGCGTTTCACTGTACGCAAAATGTCCGGCACCGTTGGTGTGGAGCGTATCTTCCCTATCGAGTCGCCAAACATCGCCTCTATCGAGGTCAACAAGCGTGGTAAGGTTCGTCGCGCTAAGCTTTACTATCTGCGTAAGCTCACCGGTAAGGCTGCACGTATCAAGGAGAAGAGAACCAACCTCGCAGCAGACAAGAAGGATTAATCCTAATCGGAATTCCGGCTGTTTCAGTTTATGCCGGACAAAGAAAAAGAAGGACTTCAACACATTTGTTGAGGTCTTTTTTTTGCTCAAAAAGAATGAAAACCTCCCTAAGCCCAAGGCATAACCTCCCCAAGCCTCTCCCAAGGAGGGGTTGTTTAATCACATAAAAGTAAGGCGCAAGGAAGCATTAGGTAACTAACATCCTCCCCTTGGGGGAGGCTTGGAGAGGTCTCCGTAATGGCTTTGAGATGTCTTTGCTAACCTTTTAGAATCCAAGAGAATAAGTATCGCGTTGATTTTTAATTTATTTTTGTTGGATTTTTAATTTATTTTTCCTCCATTTTTAATTTATTTTTCGAGCAAAAATAAATTGTTTTCCATTCTTAAACATCAGCTTTCGCAATCCCGTTGGGTATCAATTACATTACAGTATGATAGCTATGGCATTGTTGTCAGGATGATTTCGGATGTCCTATTCACCCTTGAAAGTGCGCTGGAGCTCGTTCCAGTCCTGGAAACCCGCAAAGATTGAGAGCCTGTCGAGTGTGCTCTTGCGGGGCTTCTCTGCCGTTGTCATGTAGTTCCACAACCTTTTGAGGGAGCTGCTCTTCAGGTTTACGTGATGCAACGACAAGAACTTCGAAACCCGCTCAAAGTCTATTTTAGCTTCCTCAGGAATCTTTTTGTACTGTTCTAAATCCTCAATCAAATTCTTCAAACTCTTTTTCATAACGACCGTAGTACTAATTGATGGTGCAAATGTAGTTCAAAAACCACACAAACCAAAATAAATCACAATAAATCTTAAACAAAATTTGTTCCAGATAGATTTCTCCTTAAAATATTTAACTTTGTCGTTGATGTTTTAACTTAACCCTACTAATTATGAAGAAATTATTAACCTGTTTCGTGATTATTGCTTCCTCAATATTGAGTTTGTCATTCTGTCCTCCATCGTTTGACAGCAATGACACGCAAGTCTCTGCCCCAGACTTCATTATAACCGTTGACGAGAACAACGAGATAGTCAGTGTGGCAGCTCCCGACGGTATCAACCAGGATGGCGCTTGGCGCATCCGCGATGTCAGCGGCTACACCAACATCCGCAATAAGCCACGTGGCAAAGTCTGCATGCGCCTCAAAGCCTACACCGATTATGCTATTTACGCCAACGGTTCGCAAAGTGGCTGGCTCCGCATCGCCGCAATCTACAACATCAGCGACCGCTACTGGGTCCGCCTCCACAGCTCCAGCACCGGCACATACTGGATTGCCAAGAGCATACTCTACTAAATTTCGGGCGCCGTAAACTTTCTAATACATTAACAGTGGAGTGCCGATTTTTTTTCGTAATTTTGTAAGCGCAACACGCAAATATTCCTAAAGTTGTATGAAAGAATTAGCACTAAAGTACGGATGTAATCCGAATCAAAAGCCCTCTCGTATCTATATGGAAGAGGGCGAACTGCCTATTGAGGTCGTTAACGGACGCCCTGGCTACATCAATTTCCTCGATGCCCTTAACAGTTGGCAACTCGTCAAAGAGCTGAAAGCAGCCACCGGACTGCCTGCTGCAGCTAGCTTCAAGCACGTCAGCCCTGCCGGCGCCGCTGTCGGACTGCCGTTGAGCGACACTCTGAAGAAGATTTACTTCGTTGACGATATCGACTTCGAGCTCACTCCGCTTGCAAGCGCATACGCCCGTGCACGTGGTGCCGACCGAATGTGCTCTTACGGCGACTTCTGCGCTCTCAGCGACACTTGCGACGAGGCTACGGCACGTCTCATAAAGCGTGAGGTCAGCGACGGAGTCATTGCTCCTGACTACACGCCGGAGGCAATTGAGATTCTGAAAAGCAAGAAACGCGGCAACTATAACATTATAAAGATTGACCCTAACTACCGTCCTGCACCTATAGAGCACAAGCAAGTGTTCGGCATTACCTTCGAGCAGGGCCGCAACGAGGTCGATTTGAACAACCCGGAGATATACAAGAACATACCAACGAAGAACAAGGAGTTCACTCCTGAGGCTCTCCGCGACCTCAAGATTGCCCTTATCACGCTGAAATACACCCAGAGCAACTCCGTCTGCTACGTCAAGGACGGACAGGCTATCGGTATCGGAGCCGGCCAGCAGAGCCGTATACACTGCACACGCCTTGCCGGCGATAAGGCCGACGAGTGGTGGCTGCGCCAGAGTCCGAAGGTTATGAACCTTCCGTTCAAGCCTGGTATCCACCGTGCCGACCGCGACAACGCCATCAATGTGTACCTCTCTGAGGACGAGCACGACGACGTTCTGCGCGACGGAGCTTGGCAGAACTTCTTCACCCGTCAACCTGAAGTGTTCACGCGCGAGGAAGAAAAGGCATGGATTGCTAAAAACACGGGTGTCAGCCTCGGCTCAGATGCTTTCTTCCCATTCGGCGACAACATCGAGCGCGCTCATCGCAGCGGCGTTCAGTATGTAGCCCAGGCAGGCGGCAGCATCCGCGACGACAATGTCATCGAGACCTGCGACAAGTACGGTATCGTGATGGCAATGACCGGCGTAAGGCTGTTCCACCACTAAATAGGAAAGGTAAAAAGGTAGAAAAGTAAAAAGGTAAATTTCTGAATACTTGTGTTCGCCTATTTACGCTTGCGCTTTTTGTCTTTTTACCTTTTTACTTTTTTACCCTTTTACTTTTAAACTATGGACGATTTCCAGAACATACTTGAAAACGGAATAACGTTCAAGGGCAGCAAAGGTCCCAAGAACGACGACGGCAAGGTGAAGACTAAAGCCCGTAAAAAGAAGTACATAACCGGCGCTCACGGCTCTGGCAGCGCGCGCCAGAAAGCGAAGTATCGCGAGCAACGTGCCAACCGCAAGTCGCAACGACGCAAGGGTTAAATTTCGTTTGCAATAGACTGAATAAAAGTAGGAAATGTTTAAAACGTGTTGACCAACATAAAAAAATATTGATAAAATATTTGCGAGGTCGGAAAAAAAGGTCTATCTTTGCAAACGTTATCCTGAATACAATCTTTTTACCTTAAAAAGGCTAATACCTATTGAGATTGAGTGCCTAGCGCTGAGAAGCGGCGGGCATTTTTTTTGTGCCCTTTCGTTATCATTATTATTTACATGTAAGTTTCTGATAAATAGTGGGTAAATGTCCAAAAAAATCTAATTTCTTTGTAACTTTGCACCCTGAAACGATGCAACGCTATTTCATATACCTCAGTTACGACGGTGCTGCCTACCACGGATGGCAGATACAGCCCAACGGTTCTTCAGTCGAAGAGACCATTGAGAAGGCTCTCACGTTGCTGCTCCGCCAGCCCGTCGACATCACCGGTGCAGGAAGAACGGATGCAGGTGTCAACGCTTCGATGATGGTAGCACATTTCGACGTCGACAGTCCTATAGCCGATACGTCGCAGTTGACGTACCGCTTGAACCGCCTTTTGCCCGTTGACATTGCCATTCAGCGGATTGTCGCCGTCGACAACGATATGCATGCACGCTTCTCCGCTCGCGCGCGCACGTACAATTATTATATACATATGTGCAAGAATCCGTTCCTCCGCTGCTATTCGTGGGAGGTTCACTACAAGCTTGACTTCGATTTGATGAACACGGCGGCGCAATATCTCCTTGGCGAGAAGGACTTCAAGTGCTTCTGCAAGGCTGGGGCGGATGTCAAGACGACCATCTGCAATGTCACGGAGGCGGGCTTCACGAAGATGGACGACGGTCGGTGGAAGTTTACCATTACCGCCAACCGCTTCCTGCGGAATATGGTTCGCGCCGTGGTGGGTACTCTTGTCGACGTCGGACGTGGCCGACTGTCGCTCGATGCGTTCCGTAAGGTTGTCGACTCAGGTACACGAGGCGATGCCGGAGAGAGCGTTCCCGGCAATGCACTGTTCCTTTCGAAGATAGAATATTAATATATATGTGGCTAATATTGGCTTTTCTCTCAGCGGCGTTGCTGGGATTTTATGACTCATTCAAGAAGAAGGCACTTCAGGATAACGCAGTAACAACAGTGCTCTTTCTCAATACACTATTCTCGACGATTATCTTTGCGCCGCTTATAGTGCTCTCGTACACCACCAACTTGCTTGATGGCAGTATCTTTCATGTCGCTACCGGTGGATGGGAAGTGCATAAGTGGATAATCCTCAAGAGCGTCATCGTACTTTCGTCGTGGACCTTCGGTTACCTTGGCATGAAGCATGTGCCGCTCACCATCTATGGACCAATCAACGCGACGCGCCCCGTTCTCGTCCTCCTTGGCGCTATCCTCGTCTATGGCGAGCAACTCAACGTGTGGCAGTGGATAGGTGTCCTGCTGGCGGTGGTGTCCTTCTTCATGCTCTCACGCAGTAGTCGGAAAGAGGGAATTTCGTTCAGCCACAACCGTTGGATATGGTTCATCGTTGCCAGCGCCGTGCTTGGGGCTATCAGCGGATTGTACGATAAATTTCTGATGAACCCTCAAGGACTCGGACTCGACCGTATGATAGTGCAGAGCTGGTATAATTTCTACCAGATGCTGATGATGACCATTGTCCTTGCCGTTATCCATCACCAGGGCTCTGGACATGGACTTATGTCGTTCTTTCGTGCCGTTGGAGAGGGACTACATGGTCATGGAATCATCACAATAGCAATGATTTCGGTCTTTCTGAGTGCTGCCGACTTCGTCTACTTTTATGCATTGTCGCTCCCTGGCGCAATGATTTCAATCGTGTCGATGGTCCGTCGTGGCAGTGTCATCGTCAGTTTCCTCTTCGGAGCAGCATTCTTCCACGAGAAGAACCTTCGTTCCAAGGCTGTCGACCTTGCCTTTGTCCTCCTCGGAATGGTATTCCTATGGATTGGCGGACAACAGTAGATAATCAATTTTATACGCTTTGTGAGAGTGCTTTATACCTTTTGCGGACAAATTTGACAAGCAGGTATAAGGCGAAAAGGAACATGTAAGCGGCTGCGGCCTGTGCTTTCGACCAGCTGATGTTGTCGATGCTCGCACCCGGCAATGTGGCAATCCAGTGTACTGCGGCGTTCATGATGTCGGCGCACGTCGTCACCTTGTCTGCAATCCATGCGGCGGCAGCCGGCAACCAGTATGTGGCAGCAACGGCAACAGCACCATAGAGTAATACTGTCGTAAGCGGGACGACAATCAGGTTCGTAAGAATGAAGTAGCAGGAGAAACGCCCGAAGTAGTAGATTATGAGCGGGGCGGTTCCTAGTTGTGCGGCTATTGACATGGCGACGATGCTCCACAACCATTTCAGGGCTCTAAGATACCAGTGCTCAGGCTGTTTCGGCGAATACAGTATTGGCAGAAACAACGCTATAGAGAGTACGGCGGCGAATGACATTTCGAAGCCTATGTCGTAGAGGTTCAGAGGATTTAGTATCAGCATCGCTATCGCAGCAACGGCAAGGGAGTTGACTGACAGTGTTTGCCGGTTGAGTATCGTCACTAGGGAGAATATCGTAAGCATTACCGCAGAGCGTACCACCGACGGCGACATACCCACGATGACGACGTAGCTCCATACCGCCAGCATTATGATGAGTTGCGAAAGCCACTTCTGGCGGAAGCCGAACGCTAGCATAGAGAGCACCGCGTAGATTATGCCGAGGTGCAATCCCGACAGTGCCAGTACGTGCGACGCGCCTGAAACGGAGTAGTCGTCCTTCAAATCTTTCGTCAATGCCGACTTGTCGCCTAGTGCCATCGCAGCCAACAGTGCGTAGCTCTTGTCGTCAGCGCCCATGTCGTGAAACTTTGTCAGCAGACGTTGGCGTAACTTCCGTGCGCCGATGATGAGTCTGTCTGAATAAGATAAGTTGGAAATATCTACAGAAGCCTTCCTCCAATCGGAATAGAATATGAACGTCTCAGCGTCAAATCCATGATATTTTAGCCATGTTGCGTAGTCGAAAGTAGACTTTGCGAAGTTCTGTGGCTCAGTCAGTTGCGATGTGGCAATAATCCCGTCGCCGGCATGCAAGCGTTGCCAACAGTTCGTTATGGTGTCACGTAGGATTGACGCACGCACTTTCAGAGGCTTGTCGCCGTCCGTTATGAGCATGTCCGTTTGTATAACCTTTCCGTGGACGACAGGCTCTGAAAGCAGAACGGCATGGTAGACAACGGGATTCTGTGGTAACTTTATCTCCATTCGTTCCATTTTATCGGTCATTATGAATGCTCCGAAAAAGCAGAACGCTGCCAACAAGGTTGCTGTTTGTCCTGTCGGAAATCGCCGAAGGACGAAATAAGCGATTAAAGAAACTGCTGTGAGAATGAGAAAGGGTAGGGGAGCGATTGTAGAGAACGCCGCCTTACCGACTAAAATGCCGACAATGAGTGCCACGGCGATGCGCAGCATGGGGTAGAGTTGCAAGCGGTTGTGCGTCGTCATCGTATCATTATGCCGGTGAACATGGTTCCGAAGCCTGTATGAAGGCGTCGGGAAGAGAAGTAGTCGTCGTGTTCATCGTATGTGTCGATGCCGCTCATGAAGATGTTTTCGGGTCTTACGCCTTCTGCAATGAGTTGAAGACGGTTGCATTCCGGCAAGTCAATGTGCCACTTCTCAGCCGGGTCGCCTGGCTTAGGATTGTTCGTAGGATATTTGCTGGCGATAGGCCGCATGTCGAAACCTGCCTCGGCGAACTGGTCGTAGACCTCCTGTCCAACCTCGAAGTTCTTCAGAGTGATACCCGGCCCAATGATGGCGTGCAGCGCTTCGGGACAAGTGCCGAAGCAGGCTTTCATGTTCTCCACCGTCTTGCGTACTATGCGCTTCTCTGTTCCGCGCCATCCTGCGTGCGCGGCGGCTATGGCGTGGTGCTCGGTATCATAAAAAACAACAGGTATGCAATCGGCTGTGAATACTCCGATGCATACCTTTTTCATGTCTGTACCTACACTGTCGACTCCTTCAAGATGTTCCTCCAAGTCTGACGGAGACATCTTGAAAGTCTCATCGGTAATCTTTCTGAACTCCGTTTCGTGTACCTGATGCTGCCGTACGACACGGTTGGCGTCAACGCCGATAGCCTTTGCCACAGCCTCGAGGTTCTTCTGCACTGCTACGGGGTCGTCGCCACGATGCGGATTGATGTTCAATTCGCTGCAGTTTCCTTTGCTGTAGCCGCCGTGGCGCGTCGTTGTGAACGCTGTAATGCCGTCAGGAGTATCGTAATAGTGCAGTACCGGTGTCATTAGTCGTCAGTATATTCAAAGTCGTCGAGCTCTTCCACGCCGTCTTCCGAAGTGGTGTCCTCGCTCAGGTCTTCGTCTTCCTTCTCTTCGGTAAGTTCCTTTGAGAGTGTCGACGTGTCCTTGTCGCGATGGACAAGAGTGTCCTCCGACGTTATTTCTTGCAGTTTGTTGCTCTCAGAGTTCAATTCGCGCCAGATGACATCTTTCAGCTCGTCGAGTCCTTTGCCCGTAACGGCGGAGATGAACACCACCGGCAGGTCCGTAGGAAGCGTGTCGCGGAGCATCTCTTCAAGCTCATCGTCAATCAAGTCGCACTTTGTTACGGCGAGTATACGGTGTTTTTCGAGCATCTCCGGATTGAACTTGCGGAGCTCGTTGAGCAGAACTTCGTAGTCGTGCTTTATGTCGTCGGTGTCGCTTGGTACAAGGAAGAGCAGCAGCGAGTTGCGTTCGATGTGGCGAAGGAAGCGGAGTCCGAGTCCCTTGCCTTCACTTGCACCCTCTATAATGCCAGGGATGTCGGCCATGACGAAGCTCTGGTTGTCGCGATAGGCTACGATTCCGAGCGACGGTTCCATTGTCGTGAACGGATAGTTGCCTATCTTCGGCTTCGCACTCGACAGCGATGAGAGCAACGTTGACTTGCCGGCATTAGGAAATCCTACAAGTCCTACGTCGGCAAGAAGCTTCAGTTCCAGTATGACGGTCATCTCCTGCATCGGCTCACCAGGCTGGGCGAAGCGCGGCGCCTGGTTTGTAGCGGTGCGGAACTGGAAGTTTCCGAGTCCGCCGCGGCCTCCCTTGAGCAGCATTATGACTTGTCCGTCGTACGTAACGTCGCAAACGTATTTGCCGGTTTCGGCATTGTAGACTACCGTTCCACACGGTACGTCGATGTAAACGTCGTTACCGTCTGTGCCATGACACTTGTCCCTGCCTCCGTTGCCTCCGTTTCCGGCGAAAATATGACGCTGGTAGCGAAGGTGAAGCAGTGTCCAGTAGTTGTGGTTTCCACGCAGATAGACGTTGCCACCACGTCCTCCGTCACCGCCATCGGGGCCTCCGTTGGGGTTGTACTTGACGTGTCGCAGGTGCATGGAGCCCCTGCCGCCCTTTCCCGAGCGGCAGAGTATCTTCACGTAGTCGACGAAATTGCTTTCCGGCATTACTCTAATGTGTTTTAATCGAATTATAGATTGTCGATAATCTGGCAGATGCGGTCGAATATCTCGTCAACCGTGCCAAGACCTTCAACGTGGTGGTGGATGCCTTCCTTTTCATACCAGTCGATGAGCGGGGCAGTCTGTGTGTGGTAAACGTTGAGGCGCTTTTGTATCGTTTCAGCGTTGTCGTCAGAGCGTCCGCTTACTTTTCCACGATTGATGAGTCTCTTCATGAGTTCATCCTCTGGCACTGAGAGCTCTATCATAGCAGCAACCTCGTGTCCACGGTCTGCAAGCATCTTCTTAAGAGCCTCAGCCTGCGGTATCGTACGTGGGAAACCATCGAAGATAACACCTTTGTGGTCCTTGCCGAAGCTGTCGTAGACGGATGCGAGAATGTCCACCATGAGGTCGTCAGGGATAAGTTTGCCCTCATCGATGTAGCTCTTGGCGGTCTTGCCAAGCTCTGTTCCCTTCTTTATCTGGTCGCGGAGTACGTCGCCGGTGGATATGTGTCCGAGTCCGTACTTCTCAATCATCTTGTCACTTTGTGTTCCTTTGCCGGCGCCCGGGGCACCGAAGATAACGATATTCTTCATTTTGAGTTTATGTGTTATTAGTTTTCTAAGTTCGTAATTTGTATATTTTGAAATTGGATTTTCTGTGTTTCGACGCATAAAAGCGCGTCCGCCGATTTATTCATCCACAACTGTGTAGATGTCGCGGAGGTTCCTTCCGAGTTGGTCGTAGTCCAAACCGTAGCCTACGATGAAGTCGTTAGGTATCTCCATGGCGCAGTATTTGATGTCGAGAGGCACCGTCAACTTTTCCGGTTTCATAAGCAGCGTGCACACTTCGAGCGACTTTGGCTTGTGCTCTTGCAGCATTTTGAGCATGTTCTGCATGGTGACGCCGGTGTCGACGATGTCCTCCACGATGATGACATCACGTCCTTCAAGCGGCGTATTTACTCCGATGAGGTGCTTGACGTGACCGGTAGAGTCAGTTCCGTTGTACGATGAAACCTTGACGAACGATATTTCGCATTCTATTTTAAGGTAGCGCAGCAGGTCGGCGGCAAAGATGAACGAGCCGTTGAGCACAGGGAGGAATATCGGTGTGCGACCCTCGTAGTCGGAATTGATGCGGTCGGCGACGGCTTTGACGCGCTGCTGTATTTCGCTTTCGGGTATTGAAGTCTCGAAAGTCTTGTCTTTAATGGTTATTCTGCTCATGATTATGAACGGTTTTGCTTTTGTGTGCGTTGCCGCGGCAATACTTTTAACATTTGAATATGTCGTCGTCGGCTCCGTACAATTTTCTGCAAAATTACGAAAAAGAAGTGAGAATGTAGTGTAATTAATGTATTTTTTGCACGCCATGTTTCGTGAATATGTAATCTTTTAGTAACTTTGCGGTTGATATGAAGATATTTACAGGTGCTCAAATCCATGAGCTCGACAATTATACAATACAACATGAGCCTATCAAGTCGATTGATTTGATGGAGCGGGCTTCGAAGGCTTTGACCGGAGCCATAATGCAACGGTGGGACAACCGCACCCCTGTTGTAGTTTTTGCTGGGCCCGGCAACAACGGTGGTGATGCCCTTGCAGTGGCGCGGATGCTGGCTGAGCAGGGCTATTCGGTAAAGGTTTATCTCTTCAATATCACCGGACGGCTCAGCGACGACTGTGCAATTAACCGCCAGCGTGTCCGCGACAGTAAGCGGATAAAGGACTTTACCGAGGTCACCGTACAGTTCGACCCACCTGAGTTGGACTCTTCGATGCTCGTGGTCGACGGCCTTTTCGGCTCCGGAATTAACAAACCGCTTGCTGGGGGCTTTGCCTCACTGGTGAAATACATCAACCAAAGTCCGGCGAAAGTTGTCAGTATCGACATGCCTTCGGGCTTAATGACGGAGGATAACTCGTATAATGTGCGTGCGAACATCATCCATGCCGATGTGACACTGACTCTTCACGGTCGCAAACTGTCGATGTTCCTCGCCGATTGCCAAGAGTTCCTGGGCGAAGTGCAGGTCCTTGACATCCGACTTAGCCAGGAATACGTCGACAAGACGAAAGCTTTGTACGTCGTGCCGGAGGAGAATGACATCCGCAAACGCCTTCTGCCCCGTGACGATTTCGCACATAAAGGCTCCATGGGCAATGCCCTTATCATTGCAGGAAGCTACGGAATGTCGGGCGCCGCTATACTTGCGACGCGTGCCTGCTTGCGTTCAGGAGTGGGGAAGGTGACCGTCCATACACCGCGGAAGAACTACGATATCATGCAGATTAGTGTTCCGGAAGCTGTTATGCAAATGGACCACGAGGAAACATACTTCTCCGAGTCGGTCGACAGCGATGACTTCGATGCCGTGGGCATAGGTCCGGGACTTGGACAGCAGGAGAACACCGCCATCGCCCTTATCTCGCAGCTTCGCCGTGTGCAGTGTCCTGTTGTCGTGGATGCCGACGCCCTGAACATACTAGCTAATCATCGGGCGTGGATGCAGCAACTCCCGAAAGGCGTTATCATGACTCCGCATCCCAAGGAGTTTGACCGTCTCTCCGGAATAGCTTCCAATGGAAGTTACGAAAGATTGCATCGTGCACAGGAATTGGCGCAGCGTATAGGTGCGTACATTATATTAAAAGGTCACTATTCGGCACTATGTCTGCCCGATGGAGGCGTCATTTTCAACCCGACAGGTAACAGCGGAATGGCCACAGCGGGAAGTGGTGACGTGCTGACGGGCATCATCACCGCCCTGCTTGCTCGTGGATATCATCGCAGCGATGCGTGTCTGCTTGGCATGTACCTGCACGGTCTCGCTGGAGACATTGCTGCCCGTGAAGTCGGAAAGGAAAGTCTTGTAGCAGGGGACATCATTAAATATCTGCCAAAAGCATTCCTCGCATTGGAGAAAGGATAACCTTCGGGAACGGAATGACTGCCAATCAATAATCCCAATAATAAGCAATTATAACAGAAAATATAAACGAAAATATCCGCAAATGGACTCGTTGCCATTTGCGGATATTTTGTTTTGTGGCGGAAACGATTATTCGTCGGGGAACAACTCCAACTGACCAGTAATCTCATCGATTACCTGCCGCTGCGATTTGCCTGCGTCCGGGTCGAGGTTCTCTGGCTCGTTGCTGTCTGATTCCGTGTCAGCAGCATCGTCGTCATTATCGTTTTCCTCCGGCTCAGGGAAGCGTGTAGGCTCCAATTCATCGATATGGTCAACCGTGTAGGTAGTGATGCGCTTGCCTTTCGCCTTAATTCCCTTTATGCCGACAAACTGTTCGCAGTCGATTTCCTCATGTCCGCGAGCCGCGTCGTGACCTCCGTAGACAACATCGATGCGCGGATAGACCGTGTCGGTGAGCAAAACGAGTTGCGAATTTGGGTTTTCGCCGATGAACGACTGCTTCTTCTTGCTCTCCTCCATATAGAACCGCTTCAGATAAGGGTAGCCCTGGTTGTCGGCATCGTAAACAACGGCAGTCCAAACCTTCTTCGCATCGAACTTCTCTATGCGCATAATGTCGCCGTCGTAGTGGTTGTTCGGGTCGAAGTTGGTGAAGTAGTACTCGCCATTCTTCAGTATAACTAGAATTAGGTCACCATCGTTGAACTCGCCAAGCAGCGTTCCGTGGTTGTCGAAGTTTATGCGGTTGACATCCGGGTCGAACCAAACCTTGCGCCCGCCGAGTGTCGAATGACCGTGACTCTTTAGCGAAATGCGGTGTATACTCTCACGTGTGAGAATGTTTCCGCGTGCCGCACGTCCCTTAATCTTTATATCCGAGAAGTCCTTTTCAAGGAAGATGTTCTGCCGTTTCTTCTTTGTGTTCGGGTTCAGCGTCACCTTTATGACCTCCGCCTCTCCGTTAGGGTTAGCGGTGAAGTACATAACCTTCGAGCCCGGAGTGCCGTTTGTGAGGTCGTATTCACGGTCGCGGGTAATCGAAGTGATATTGAATCGCTTTATATAGTACGGCCCCGTCTTTCCGTCACGGTAGACAACATTGTATATTGTACGCTTGTCGTTCTTCTTGAAGACCTGCACGTGTAGTATATTTTTGCCCACAAAGACCTTGTCCTGTATCTTAATGACTTTGTACTTTCCGTCCTTGTAGAACACGATAACATCATCGAGGTCAGAGCAGTTCTGTACGAATTCAGCCTTCTTGAGCCCGTATCCGACGAAGCCCTCTTTGCGGTCAACATACAGTTTCTCGTTTTTCTCAGCGACCTTTGCCGCAATGATGGTGTCGAACGAGCGTATCTCGGTGCGCCGCGGGTGGTCCTTGCCGTACTTCTTCTGCAGAAACTGGAACCACTCTATTGTCACACGGGTCATCTCGCTGAGGTCTTTGTTGATGCCGGCGATTTCGTCCTTGATGCGTGCAATTAGTTCCTCGTTCTTGTCTTTGTTGAATTTTGCGATGCGCTGCATCTTTATTTCAAGCAGACGAAGTATGTCATCCTTGCGCACTTCACGAATGAACTGGGGATAGAACGGTGTCAGCCGCTCGTCAATATACTCGCAGAGCTCATTGGTATTCTTAGCGTTCTCGAACGGTTTGCCCTTGTATATGCGCTCCTCAATGAATATTTGCTCCAGCGAGGCATAGAAAAGCTGCTCCTCAAGTTCGCCCTTCCGTATTTCGAGCTCACGCTTAAGAAGACCCTTCGTGCGGTCAACGCTGTGGCGGAGGACGTCGCTTATGGTGAGGAACAACGGCTTGTTGTTCTCGATGACACAACAGTTCGGCGCGATGTTAATCTCGCAATCGGTGAAGGCATATAGTGCATCGATGGTCTTGTCGGAACTTACGCCAGGCGAAAGGTGCAACTGTATCTCCACCTCACGTGCCGTCATATCCTCGACTTTGCGTATCTTCAGCTTGCCTTTCTCCACCGCCTTTGTTATGCTCTCTTGCAAAGAGTTGGCCGTCTTGGTATATGGTATTTCACGAATGACGAGCGTCTTGTTGTCAAGTTTTTCTATCTTGGCGCGCACTTTGAGCGTTCCGCCACGCTGTCCGTCGTTGTACTTCGACACATCGATGCTTCCGCCGGTCGGGAAATCGGGGTAAAGCTGGAAGTCCTCGCCGCGCAAATAGCTTATAGCAGCCTCGCAAATCTCATTCAGATTATGAGGTAGTATGCGTGACGACAGACCAACAGCGATACCGTTGGCACCCTGAGCCAGCAGCAACGGGAACTTCACCGGCAGCGTCACCGGCTCTTTGTTACGTCCGTCGTAGCTTAGCTGCCACTCAGTGGTCTTCGGATTGAACACCGTATCAAGCGCGAACTTCGACAGACGTGCCTCGATGTAACGCGGAGCGGCGGCAGAGTCGCCCGTGAGAATGTTTCCCCAGTTACCCTGCGTGTCAATAAGCAGTTCCTTCTGGCCCAACTGTACGAGCGCGTCGCCAATGGAAGCGTCGCCGTGCGGGTGGTATTGCATGGTATGACCGACGATGTTCGCCACCTTGTTGTAGCGTCCGTCGTCCATCTGTTTCATAGAGTGGAGAATACGGCGCTGCACCGGTTTCAGTCCATCGTCGATGTTCGGAACGGCACGGTCGAGTATAACGTAGCTCGCATAATCGAGAAACCAGTTCTTGTACATTCCCGACAGATGGTGAACAGCCGAAGCATCGAACCTGTCGGCGGGCTTATAGTCGCTGTGCTCGTCAACGGTCAGGTCCTCGTAGTCGAGCGTTTGCTCACCGTCGCTGACATTCGCCTGCTCGTCCTGCTCTCCGTTCTTGTCCTTTATCTCGTCGTCTTTTCCGTTGTTTATATTATCGTTGTCCATAAATGGATATGTCGTTTGTTACAGTTTGTGAAATATGTATGCAAAGATAATAATTTTTTATGATTTGGCAAAGGAAAGGTAACTTTTAGAAGTTCATTTTGGTAGGCTCGATAAAATAATGTATCTTTGCACTTTAAAAGAACAAAACAACATAAAAAGATATCATATTATCATGGCACAAGAAGATGTTTTCAAGAAGATTGTAAGCCATTGCAAAGAGTACGGCTTTGTCTTCCCAAGTTCAGAAATCTATCCTGATGGCCTCGCCGCCGTCTATGACTACGGACCAAACGGCGTTGAGCTCAAGAACAACATAAAGAAATACTGGTGGGACTCAATGGTTCTGCTTCACAACAATATCGTCGGAATCGACGCCGCTATCTTCATGAACCCTACTGTCTGGAAGGCAAGCGGCCACGTCGACGCCTTCAACGACCCGCTCATTGACAACCGTGACTCGAAGAAGCGTTATCGTGCTGACAATCTGATAGAAGACCAGATAGCAAAGTACGACGAGAAGATTGAGAAGGAAGTCAAGAAAGCCGCCAAGAAGTATGGCGACGCCTTCGATGAGGCTGAGTTCCGCGCTACCAACAAGCGCGTTCTCGAGCATCAGAAGAAGCGCGACGACCTCCATGCACGCTACACCGCTGCCATGCAGGGTCCAGACTTGGCTGAGCTCAAGCAGATTATCCTCGACGAGGGCATAGCAGACCCGATTTCAGGAACCAAGAACTGGACCGACGTCCGTCAGTTCAACCTTATGTTCTCGACAGAGATGGGCTCTGCTTCTGACGCAACCAAGAAGATATACCTTCGTCCGGAGACAGCTCAGGGCATATTTGTCAACTTCCTGAACGTACAGCGCACGACCCGCCAGAAGCTTCCGTTCGGTATCGCTCAGATAGGTAAGGCTTTCCGTAACGAGATTGTTGCCCGTCAGTTTGTGTTCCGAATGCGTGAGTTCGAGCAGATGGAGATGCAGTTCTTCTGCCAGCCTGGCACCGAGATGAAGTGGTTTGAGTACTGGAAGAAGCACCGTCTGCAGTGGCACGAGGCTCTTGGTATGGGTGACGAAAACTATCGCTTCCACGACCATGAGAAACTTGCTTTCTATGCAAATGCCGCTACCGACATCGAGTTCAAGATGCCGTTCGGCTTCAAGGAGGTAGAGGGTATCCACTCGCGCACCAACTACGACCTGTCGCAGCATGAGAAGTTCTCAGGCACGAAGATGCGTTACTTCGACCCGGATACCAACGAGAGCTACGTTCCTTACGACGTTGAGACCTCTATCGGTGTAGACCGTATGTTCCTGTCGGTTATGTGCCACAGCTACGACGAGGAGAAACTCGAGAACGGCTCTACACGTGTCGTCCTGCGTCTGCCGGAGCCTCTCGCTCCAATCAAGTGCGCAGTGCTGCCGCTTGTCAACAAGGACGGACTGCCAGAGAAGGCCCTCGAGATACAGAACGAGCTGAAGTTCCACTTCACCACACACATAGAGTCGAAGGATTCAATCGGAAAACGCTACCGTCGTCAGGACGCAATCGGAACTCCTTTCTGCGTAACCGTCGACGGCGACACGCTGAAGGACAACACCGTCACAATACGTTTCCGCGACTCTATGAAGCAGGAGCGCGTGCCAATCGCGAACCTCCGCTCTATCATAGAGGACCGCGTGTCCATCACTTCTCTGCTTAAGAAACTCGACGTATGATAAAATCACACACAAATAATATCATCAGCAATCTTACCCCGGCACTTGCCTGGGTAGGGTTGCTTTTCGTTTCACTGCTCTTTGTGTCTTGCTCGGATGACGACGATGATGCCAACGAGTGGGAAAACTGGCAGACCAAGAACGATACGTACTGGTCCGACCTCTACACGCAGACGCAACAGCGCATTGCGGCAGGCGATACGACGTGGAAGATTATCCCTAGCTGGACGCTTGTAGACCAGCATCCTTCTGACGGTTCATCGGCAATCAACCTCGCCCCGACCGACTATATCATCGTACATGTTGAGGAGAGCGGAAGGGGAACGACATCGCCAATGTACACAGACTCTGTCCGCATTCACTACCTCGGGCGTATGATACCGTCCCCAACCTATACGGCAGGACTCATTTTCGACGCCAGCTACGACTATACGCAGGGCTACAACCTCGCTACCATGCGTCCGTATGACAGCAGAACGGGAAGTTTCATAAAGGGATTTACAACTGCTCTGCTCAATATGCACAAGGGTGACCGCTGGATGGTGTACATTCCTTATCGGCTGGCTTACGGAACGACAACTCCGGGAAGCACCAGCACGACTACTAAAACGGGCTCATACTCTTCTACGAGCACATCCAGTACAATTCAGCCTTGCTCCAATCTAATCTTCGATATTACCCTCGTCGACTTCTTTAAGCCAGGTGAGAAAATCCCAGTGGTGTACAGTAAGCAGAACGAGTGGGGCGGAGAAGATTGAAAGAGGGAAAAATTGAAAGAATGAAATAATGAAAAGGAGGATTGCGGATAGTCATTTTTAATAAAGCAATCCTAAGAGAATGCGGTTTGTAAACACAGGCTTCGCATTCGCAAGATATACAAAAAGCAACGCGATGTCGGCATCTCGCCGGCACCGCGTTTTGTTTTTATTCAGGTTTGTATTATTTATTTCACGATGAATTTCTGACTCTTGCTCTGTCCGTTGATATCGAGATGCAGGATATAGACGCCGCGCTGCAAGCCTGCAGGAAGCGGATAGCTGTACTCTGCGCCGTCGGTGGCGTTCAAGTCAGCAATTGTACCGAGGTTGCCGCCCTGCAATGAGAACAGGCGGAGCGTCGCATGGCCACCCTTAGGCGTCGTGAAGACAGCGCTGTTGTAGTTGTAGCTGACCTTCAAGGTGACGTCCTCGCTGCCGTTGATTATCATCTGGGAAACGGCTGTTGTGCCAGCCGGAGTCCACTCATAAGGACCAAGGTCGCGTGCGGAACCATATACAGGCTCGTAGGTGAACGGATAGTCCTTCATCATTTCACATTCAGCATACTTGTCGATACCTGCATCGATGAGTTTCGAAGCCTGACGCAGACGGGCGAAGCGCGTTGGCATGCTGCCGTCGGCCTGACGAGGTGCCTTAGCGTCCTCCTGAGACAGCGATACATAGTCGGATGCAGAGAAACCACCGATGATGACGTCATTGTTCCATGCCTTCTTGTTCTCCTTAGGTATTGCGTTGTTGCTGTTGATGGCACCGTTGGAACCGATTTCGATGTTGCCGAAGCATACATTGTTGAAGAATGAGAAGTTGGTAGCGTCAGCATCCTCGAACATGAAGTCGTAACCATTGTTGAAGGCAAGGCAGTTCACGAGTTTCACGCCGCCCTTATGGGAGTTCTCGTCGAAGCCTTTGACAGAGCCGGTCTTGTTGTTGTCGAATGCAACGCAGCGCCAGCACTCGTGGATGCCCTTAGAAGAGCCGCCCGAACCGTTACCGCCGAGCTTGATACCGTTACCGTTGCCCTGGAAGGAACCTCCTGTTTCGCCTGCCCAGCCGAAGTTTTCCTGCTTACCGGAGTTCCACTCCCAGCACTCGATGAGCTTCACGGCGTAGTCGGTTTCATAGAGGTCCCAGCCGTCGTCGGCGTTGTCCCATGCACGGCAGCGGATGAAGCGGTTGCCGATACCATTGTGCATCTTACATGCGAAGCCGTCGGCGTCGGAGCCACGGTTGTCGGAGTCGTAGTTGAGATATGAGTCACAGTCGATGATGTCATTGTAAGAGCACCATGTTCCGTCGTTGCTGCTGGCCAGACCGCCAACGGAATTCGAGAAGTTATGACCGAAACCGAGCTGTATTCCGGAGTCGTCGTTGTAGGAGAATGTACAGTTGCGAATGATGTTGTGTGAGCCTTCGAGCTTTATTCCGTTATCTCCGGCGTGCGTGATGTGCAGTCCGCTGATGTTCCAATAGCCTGCTTCGTAAGAGATAAGCATACCACGGACGGACACTTTCTTAGGCTGGTCCTTGAAGTTAAGTACAGGGAACTCGCCCGGGAAGGTCTTGATGGTGAACCAGTGGTCGGCATCGCCCTTCTTGGTAATGCGTACAGTAGTCTTCGAACCGTCCTCCATGTAGTTAGGATAGTACGTTCCGCCGCGGACATAAATTGTGTCGCCGGCTACTGCTTTGTTCACTGCAACCTGAAGGTTGTAGAACGGATGCTCCCACGAACCGTCACCGCTGTCGTCGGCAGCCCACGGAGCAACGTAGATACAGTGCTCAACGCTGTGAGGACCGTTGTACGGAATGGTGTCCTGAGGGTCCGGATTGACTGGCTCGTCACCAGGGTCACCGCCGCTGCTAGCCGAGCCGTAGCCAATGCTAACATTGTCGATGTAAACTGTTCCGCTTGCTACAGAGAAGCGGATGAGCACCGATGTGTCGCCCTCGCCCGACTGTACGCTGACGGAAGCTGAGCCGTAAGTAGAGTTGGAAGAAGATGTGGCCTTACCAATCTCCGTCCATGTAGCGCCGCCGTCGGTCGATTTCTCGACGATGATGACTTTGCCGGAACCCGATGCGCGGTGGTTGAACGTCACGCTCGTAGGCTTGTCGATGGCAGGAGTAATCATACTCGACCCGCTAGGCATGCAAGCACGCATGCTGCCGTTGTCGGTCTTGCCATAGACCATGTTGAACTGCCACGTTCCCGATGGCAGTGTCACCTCACCGGTGGTGCCTGATGACGGCATACCAGTGTCGAAATTCTCTGTCAGAGTCGCTGCCTTCATGCATAAGATGGTCATGAAGAGTACCAGCGCGGTAGTAAAGATACGTTTCATGTGATTGGTTTTGTTTTAGTAAATTGTATGCTTATATCAGTAATGTGTGCAAAGTTAATGTTAAAAATCGATATTACCAAACGTTTTGGAAAAATAATCTGAGATTTCGTTATATTTCCTAATTGCCTGATAAAGTAGAGTGTACAACCTCCATTTTTAATTATCTTACAGGACGAGCCCTTCTCAAGTCTTACATATATTGTGGTTTTCTGAATCCCAAACAGCCATGCGCAAGCAGGCATTAAGTAATCAAACATCCTTCCCTTGGGGAAGGCTTGGTTAGGACTAGTTGAAGGCTTGGTTAGGACTTGTTTACCTTTTAGAATGCTTCTGCTAACCTATTGGAATCCAAAAGCTTATCTATTGTGTTGATTTTTAATTTATTTTTGTCCAATTTTTAATTTATTTTTCCTTCATTTTTAATTTAATTTTCTCACAAAAATAAATTAAAAAGCGACACAAAACTTATCCTTTAACATCCCGAAAGGTTAGCGATGGAATTCATGGAGCTCACCGGTGACTTTTTAATAGGATACAACCTCCGAACCTATAAGTTTAATAAATATCCGCAATCACCCACAGAAGGGGCGTCCCTCGTGGGCGCCCGGTCGGTCGGCAGACCGAATGAAGCATTCGACATAATGACATAAAGACATATTGATCAGCCTATCTTTGGTAACCTCTTTAATCTTAATGACATATTCATTTGCCCCTTCGGGTCAACCGGACAGCCACAAGGGCCGTCCCTGCGGTGGATGGAAAAACACAGTTCGGATGTTTGCGGATACTCATTTAAATCTAATAAATCTGGCGCAAACAGGCATTAGGTAATCAAGCATCCTTCCCTTGGGGAAGGCTTGTTTAGGTTATGAGATGGTCTTGGTTAGGTCTAAGGATGGTCTTGGATAGGTCCTTGTTTTTTTATTCTTTGTATTTTGTAGCCTTTGTTATAACGTTTGCACACCTGATTTTGTATTTATTCCAATTTTTCAGTATTCCTCTTTGAATCCCGAAAATAATCGAAAAAGTGCCAAAAGGCGGCTGTGTGCGCACACAACATTTGATTTATGTCAAAAATAGCATATTTTTTGCAAAATAATCGTAGAATTGTTTTGTGGTTAATCGAAGCACTCGTAACTTTGCATTGTCAAAAGGAACAAATGAGAATTTGAGAGTTTGACAAGACAATGAGGAAGCATTACTTCGGTAAGAACTGAAACATTGCTCAAGAAAAAATACTAAATTTGGCACTCAAGCTCAATGTATAGGATACACAAATACGAATTAAGGTATAGAACTAGATTAAATTGAGAGTGAAGAATTAGAGAGAACGATAATATAGAAAAGATAGAAATAAGCATTTAGATTCATATACAATTGGATTGTTAGTAGGTTTTTAAGATTTTAGTTAGGTTAGTTTTGTTTTTCAAGGGTTAAAGCCCTATTAGGTAGTTTAAGATTGTTATAAAAGGATAACGAAAGGCCGCGAGGTTGATTAGATATTTACAGTAATTAGTAGACTTTAGAAAATCAGTCATGTTCAGATAGGCATCCGGTGTGAAACCGGGTGCCTATCTTTGTTTATGCCTAACCAATCGATATGTAAAACCCCACCAAGCCTCCCCCAAGGGGAATATGTTTAAACACCTAAGAAATATGGCGCAAGTAGGCATAAGGTAATCAGACATCCTCCCCTTGGGGGAGGCTTGGAGGGGGCATAACTTGGTTTTGTGTTCTTTATTAATATTTCATTAGGTTGTTTTGCATTGTCTTTTCTTTTCAGTACCTTTGCACCGCTTTTCGAAGATATAGGAAATGGTATTCAGCAAGAAGGCTAGTGACGCTCTGTTGAGCAAGATTCGTGACGGATTGGCTATGACACGCGGTGAGCAATTCAACCTCATCGTGGCGCTTGCCATACCTTCTATTCTCGCTCAGGTTACCTCCGTGCTGATGTTCTATATCGATGCGTCGATGGTAGGCTCGCTTGGCGCGGGCGCTTCGGCTAGCATAGGACTCGTGGAGCCTGCTACTTGGCTGTTCGGTTCTCTTGTCGGCGCTACGGCGATGGGTTTCTATGTGCAGGCGGCGCACTTCATTGGAGCTAAGGATTTTGTACAGGCACGCTCCGTGATGCGCCACGGCTATATCTTCGGACTTGCTATTGCCTTCATCCTTATGGCTATTGCGGCTGTCGTGGCAGGACCTTTGCCACGGTGGTTGGGCGGTGGTGCCGACATCCAACATGATGCGTCGGTTTATTTTCTCATTTATTCAGCTGCTGTACCGATACATCTTGTGGGCAATTTGTCGTCGTCCATGCTTAA
Source organism: uncultured Prevotella sp. (assembly GCA_900314455.1). Classification (GTDB taxonomy): domain Bacteria; phylum Bacteroidota; class Bacteroidia; order Bacteroidales; family Bacteroidaceae; genus Prevotella. The sequence goes on from OMVI01000087.1 coordinate 26,334, forward strand.
GGTTTCTGGTGATATGCGTCATCCGAGCGTAATTGCCGTGGCTATGTGCTTCATGGATGTACTCTTCAACTTTATATTTATTTTCCCGACAAGAGAGATAACGCTGTTCGGAACGCAGTTGACGGTTTTCGGATTCGGACTTGGTGTTGCCGGTGCTGCTATCGGAACGCTGCTTGCTGAACTGTCGGCTGCCGTGCCACTGGTGTACTTCGCGGTTTTCAAGAGTCCTATTTTGGCTTGGAAACTCGATACGACAAAGTTCAGGTGGATGTGGAGTTATATCCGTAATGCCGTGAAGCTTGGTGCGCCTATGGCTCTTCAGTATCTCCTTATGAATGGTGCTCAGATTGTGTCGACGATGATTGTTGCCCCGCTTGGCAACTTCGCCATTGCTGCCAATGCGTTCGCTGTGACGGCTGAGAGCCTCTGCTATATGCCGGGCTATGGTATTGGCGATGCTGCCACGACGTTGGTGGGGCAGAGCGTTGGTGCCCGCCGTCGCGATATCTGCAAGAGTTTCGCTTATATGTCTGTAGGAATAGGCATGGCGGTGATGGCATTCATGGGACTCCTTATGTACATTTTCGCTCCGGAGATGATAGGCATCCTGAGCCCGGTGCCTGAGATTCGTGACCTCGGTACTCAGGTTCTCCGCATTGAGGCGTTTGCCGAGCTGTTCTTTGCGGCTTCCATCGTGACCTACAGCGTTTGTATCGGTGCTGGTGATACCTTGGCTCCGTCGCTGATAAATCTTGGCTCCATGTGGTTTGTACGCCTGACTCTTGCTGCTGCCCTCGCTCCTATCTATGGCTTGCCTGGCGTTTGGTTTGCCATGGCTACCGAGCTTTCCATCCGTGGTATCCTTTTCCTCATCCGACTGTTCAGAGGTAAGTGGATGAAGAAAATATAACGAACGTCTAAAGCCTATACCTCTCCAAGCTCAAGCAATGACCTCTCCAAGCCTTCCCCAAGGGGAGGATGTGTGATTACCAAATGCCTTCTTGCGCCATATCTCTTATGTTTATGACCTATAGTTTCTGAATTTCTTATAGGCTACTAGGTTTATATCACACTATATAAAATAGTCTTGCCACCCACTGCATGGACGGCCCTTGTGGATGTCCGATTGCCTTGAAAAGGCAAATCTTTAAATTCTACATGACCTCTTTCAGACCTAACGAAAGCCAAACAGAATGTCTCTTCGGCTGATTGTGTACCTCGCAATACTGCACAAAGAGGCTTTAGGTGATAAAACATCCCTCCCATTCGGGATGGCTTGGGTAGGCAAAAAAAAGGAGAACGGTACTTGGACCGTCCTCCCTTTGTGTGTTTTACAAGTATTGTTATTCTTTTACATCGTAGTGTAAGCAATGTGCTGTTAAGCGGTTGGGCTCTTAATGCGACAACTCTATTTCCTCCGTAACGCCGTTAACACCATAGAACTTGAAGTGAAGTGTCTCCTTTGGGAACTGATTCAAGTCGATTGATGCCTTTGTCTGGTTGTGGAGACCCGTCGCGCGGAGAACTTTTCCGCTGTCGTCGATAACCTCTACTTTGTCGAGAGGTGAACTTGCCTCTGCTTGCAGGACATAGTTCTCGTCGACGGAAACGTTCGGAACGAGAGGCTCTGCTTGCGAAACAGTACGGCTGACGGTAGTGTCGCTCTTGGCTGACTTTTGCGTTGAGGCATCCTCAGGCAGGTCGCTGCCTAAGTCGTAGACGCTTGCCCCAGTGCCCTTGTAGTTGTCCGGGACACGGGGCTTGCGGTTTTGCGCCTGTGCTGTTACCGTGAACAGTGCCAGCGCTATAACTAAAAGAATGTGCCTGCTACGCATTTAGTCGCAATTAGCAAGTTTGTTCTCACTGCCAAGCACGTCGGTAATCTTGTGCTTGTACATCTCAATCATGTAGTTACGTGCTACCTTGCCGTACTGACGTGGGTCGAAGTACTCTGGGTGGTTAGCGAGAGTCTCACGAACACCGGCAGTGTAAGCCAGACGAGAGTCTGAATCGATGTTGATTTTGCAAACTGCACTCTTGGCAGCCTCGCGGAGCTGGTCCTCAGGAATACCAATAGCGTCAGGCAGATTGCCTCCGTACTTGTTGATGATGTCGACATACTTCTGTGGTACAGAAGAAGAACCGTGGAGCACGATTGGGAATCCAGGGAGCTTCTTTTCGATTTCGTGCAGAACGTCGAAAGCCAATGGAGGAGGAACCAGACGACCTGTCTTCGGGTCGCGTGTGCACTGCTCTGGCTTGAACTTATATGCGCCGTGGCTTGTACCGATAGAGATGGCGAGCGAGTCACAACCTGAACGCTGTGAGAAGTCGATTACCTCTTCCGGCTTTGTGTAGTGAGACTCAGATGCGCTGACCTCATCCTCAACACCGGCGAGGACACCAAGCTCTGCCTCAACTGTGACATCGTACTTGTGAGCATACTCTACGCACTGCTTTGTGAGGGCGATGTTCTCCTCATACGGCTTTGATGAACCGTCAATCATGACAGATGAGAAGCCCATGTCTACGCAGCTCTTTACAAGCTCAAAGGTGTCACCGTGGTCGAGGTGCAGAACAATCTCTGGATGATGGCATCCGAGAGACTTTGCGAACTCAACAGCGCCTTCTGCCATGTAGCGGAGCAGGATTGGGTTGGCGTAGTTGCGTGCGCCCTTTGATACCTGCAGGATGACAGGCGACTTCAGTTCAGACGATGCTGTGATGATAGCCTGAAGCTGCTCGAGGTTGTTGAAGTTGAAAGCTGGGATTGCATAGCCACCATTAATGGCTCTCTTGAACATCTCACGGGTGTTGACAAGCCCGATTTTCTTGTAATCTACCATAGTTATTTAAATTTAAAGATTATGTTCTTTTGCTTTTCCGATTGCAAAAATAACATTTTATTCCGGTAAAACAAAGCGACGACTGCTAATTGATGTGACAAAAAAGTTAAAATGTTTAATTTCTTTGCCGTGTCAATTAGCAGTCGTCTTGTTTTGCAAGATGCACATTGCAATCAGTTAGTTATCTTGCTTTTCCGATGGCTCTATGCCGCGCCAGATAAGTGAAGCGAGTGCTCCGCCTATCAGTGGGGCAATGATGAAAATCCAAAGATTAGACAGTGCCGTGCCGCCCTGGAACAAGGCAGGACCTATGGAACGTGCCGGGTTCACCGAAGTGCCGGTGAAACGGATGCAGGCAAGGTGTACGAGGATAAGCGAAAGACCGATGGCAAGACCGGCGAAGTTGTTGGTCGCGCCGTTTGTCTTCGATGTAGCACCGAGCACAACGAGTACGAATACGCAGGTGAAGATAGCCTCAGCGAGGAAGCCTGCAAGCGGAGTGATACCCAACTGAAGGTCGTTGGCACCGGTTCCTGTAACTTCGATGCCGTTAACACCTGTGCTGCTCGTAATGAGATACAGAATGGCAGCTGCGATAATACCGCCAAGAACCTGTCCAATCCAGTAGCCTATGGCATCCTTCAGCGACATACGGCCGCTCAGGAGAACACCGAGGGTGATGGCAGGGTTGATGTGGCAACCCGAGATACCGCCAATGGTGTAAGCCATGGCGACAACGGAGAGTCCGAAGGCGATAGCCGTTCCGACTGTTGCAGGGATGTTGTTTACAGGGTCACAGCCGAGAGCAACAGCGGCTCCGCAGCCCATGAGAGTCAGCACGGACGTACCGACCAATTCTGCTAAATATTTTTTCATAACTTGTAGAATTAGTTAGTTTATTATTATTTGTTTTCTATTGTCAATCTAGTGAAGTCAGCATAGCCTGCGCCGCTGCCTCCGTTGCAGAAGAGTCCTACCGTAACGCCAGTGAAACCGCCTGCGACTTCGGTTGAGAGAAGTGAACAATTCAGTGAGCCGAGAGGACTCCACTGACCGCTTCCGTCCTTAACGAAGAAGTTGTAAGTGTTGCTGTCGGTTGTGATGCGCAGCTGAATCTTCGACGACTTCAGAGCCTTTGAGTTGGTGATAAGTTTTGAGCCGGCAATGTAATCGATAGACTTGAGCTTAATGCGAAGTTGTGCTTTGATAGCTGACGCAGTCCTTGTTACAACTAAGTCGGCATGTCCGTCGTTGATTTGGTAAACGCTCAAGCCCGCGCCGGCATCGCCAAGACCTTTGCAGTCAATCTCTGTCTCGTAGGAAACAACGGGCGAAATCTGACGAAGACCTACCCAAGTGTTAGGCTCCGTGGTGTCGTGAGTAGTCGTGGAAGCATGCAGCCGCAGAGCATCGCCGGTGAATTCGTAGTCCTTTTCGACAGGTTGACCGAGGTGAATCCATTCCGGTCCGAATGCCTTCTCTTGACTAAATATATATTGTGACTGTGGTTTTGCCATCGGTTGCAACGGCAACGTGGTTGCATGCATGATGGTATCGATAGCCTCGCCGCCATAGACCGTAGGCCATTCGCCTTCCGGCCAGCTGACAGGAGCCAGGAAAGTCTCGCGCCCTAGATGGTGGTATGAGCCGCCGTAGTTGCGATAGGCGAGGAAGATAACCCACCAGTTGCCGTTCGTGTCTTGTACAAAGTCGCCGTGACCGCAGCCCTGTATCTGCTTCGATTCGCCTTTATGGTTGCAGTTTGTCAGTATAGGATTGGCCGGGTTGGCCTCGTATGGTCCATAGATATTGCGTGAGCGCGCTATTGTAAGATGATGTGCGAGTTCCGTTCCGCCTTCCGAAATGAGCAGATAGTAGTAGCCGTCCTTCTTGTAGAGGTGTGGTCCCTCAGGATAACGACCGCCGGCTCCGTCCCAAATCGGTCTGCTTGGCGTCAGCTGTTTGCCAGTTGCCGGGTCAATGCGGCAAAGAGTTATGTGTCCGTTAGGATTGGATACCATCCAGCAAGAGTCTCCTTCGAACAACAGACTCGGGTCTATGCCTTGCTGCGTAAGCCACATCGGCTCGCTCCAAGGTCCTTTAGGGTCTTTCGCCGTGACAAGGAAGTTGCCGCCGTTGCCAACATTTGTGGTAATCATGTAGTACGTTCCGTTGTTGTAACGGATTGTCGGAGCGTATATTCCGAGCCACGATGTCGCGTCCTTCAGTGGCAACTGGCTCTTGCGGGTCAGCACATTGCCAATCTGTTCCCAGTTGACGAGGTCGCGGCTGTGGTAGATTGGCACACCCGGAAAATATTGGAACGAAGAGTTAACTTCATAGTAGTCATCGCCAACGCGTACCACCGATGGGTCCGGATGAAATCCTGGCAGAACTGGATTGTGGTACTCTGTTGCCGATTGGGCTGACATTGAAAGAGTTGCAGCTATAAAAGCTATTGTTGCGAACATTTTTTTCATAATTGGATTTTCGGTTCTTTGTTTGTCGGTTGGATAGTGGAATATTCATAGTGAACAAGTTGCCTTGCCTGCGTATCATCCCTTCACCCAATCTTTTGATATTCAGCGCAAAGATAACGATTTCAATCCTAACGTGCAAGAAATATTTAATATTTTTTAATCCAACATGTTAAAATTATTATATTTGGGGATAAATAGGTCACTGAACCTAATCGGTCTTTAGTCAATATTTTTCCTTTCGCTGTTTCGCAGATTTCCTTCTTGCAACACGTTGATTATCAATGTCTCCGCAAAAGCATAGCTTTGAGCTTACGAAAGCTGTCCTTTTGGCTTGTCAAAGCTGACCTTTCGCGTTGCAAAACCTCATCTTTCGCGAGCCCAAACATCAACTATTGGAAAACTGTAAATATTTATGATGATTGTCCGCTGTCATCCATGCTGCCCTAAATCTTCCACTGCAGGGACGCCCCTGCGGTGGTTTAGCTTGTATGCTTGCAGATTTTCAGCTTATTTTTCCAGCATTTTCTTCAGCAAGAAGGTTGCATTCTGGTTGCGGGCGACACCCGGCGTTATCTTATAGGAATATGTAACATCGGTGCCAAGGGCAATCTCGAAGCAATAGTTGTGGAAGCGCTCAGCGTATGCCTCTACCATAGAAGACAGCTTGAGGTCGTGGGTGGCAATGACGCCGGTAACGTTCTTCTTGGCGACATACTCCAGGAACATGCGAGAACCTGAGAGTTTGTCCTCCGAGTTGGTGCCTTTCAGTATTTCGTCGAGTATGATAAGGGTAGGGGAGTCGTCTCTCAGCGAATCGAGGATTTGCTGCAAGCGAAGCAACTCGGCGTTGAAGTAGGATATTCCGCGTGTCAAATCGTCGGTTGTACGCATTGACGTGAACAGGTGGAAACGGCTGACGGTAAGCTTACTGGCAAACACCGGCATACCGTTCATTGCCAAAACGTAATTTATTCCGAGGCTTCGCAGGAACGTACTCTTGCCCGCCATGTTTGCTCCGGTTATGATATAGAAGTTGCGGTCGGTGATGGTGAAATCGTTGCGGACAGCCTTCTTGCCGAGGAACGGGTGGAAAAGTCCTTTCGCCTCATATTCAACTTTGTCACTGTCGATTATCTCTGCATCTGTTGTCAAGTCTGACTCGTTGTACCGGAATGTTGCCATTGATACGAGCATGTCGAACTGGCTGACGGCGGCAATCCACTGGTCGAAGTGGCTCGCGTATCGTTTCTGCCATCGGTTGAAACTGTTCAGTATCTGATAATCCCACAGGAAGAGCATGTCGAAGATGAAAAGGCCGAGTATGTTGCCACGGCTTTCGAGTCGCTGGAGTATTCCGTCGAGAGTCTTCAGCGACTCGCTGGCACCTGCGACCTGGTTTCTGAGGTTCGCCAAGACGGTTTCCTGCGTTTCAGTTTGCTCTACGATGGCTACCAGTTGGACGTAGACGCCATGCTGTTTGACGAGTCCGCCAACGGCATCGGTCATGGCTTTCATACTCTTGTTGCAGATAATGTAGACGGCGAAGAAGTTTATGATGCACCACCAGACCATCGACAGCAGATTGGTTTGCGTCGCAATGCTGTACAGAAGGGCGCAAATGAAAACTGCAAGGTATATCCAACTGATGACTTTCACAACCTTGCTGCGTGCCCACGACGGCAACTTCAGTGTCTGAATGTTGTTGAATGCCTTGCGGACGGCAGTGGTATTGGCAACGCCACGCTGTCCCCGACGCTTGAACTCGATGAGCAGTTCGGGCTTCTTAGCCAACTCGGCGATGGCGTCATGGCGTTCGTCGTGTGGGCCGTCGGTCAGTTTGAAAGCTTCGGCAAGTGCATCGGCTCCACCTGTTGTTACGGCACGGCATACGCGCTGATAAAGGCTCTCGCGTCCGAAAATATCCAAATCAGTTGTGAAAGGGTGGTCGGCATCGGCGTATCGGCGCCCGTCGTCGAAGTCGTCGTACTTTCCATTGAGGTAGTTGCGCTCACGGATGCAGGCTGAGCGTATGTCTTCGAACTGACGGATTACTTTGTCGTTGCGTGTGTCGGTGAACCTTATATAAATGTATAAGGCGATGAAGAGTACTGCCAATGCCATCATCAGTCCGTCTCCGGTGCCGGTAGTGAAGAGTACTATCGACAGGACAGCAAGTAGAAATGTTACTATCTCACTGATGATGAACGCCCGGTTGCGGGCACGGCGAACCGACAATTCACGGTCGGCGGTGGCTATTGCCTGGTCGTAATAAATCATATCGCGTGCAAAGGTACGAAAAAATTCCGGCTTTCCCCTATATTAATGGCATTCCGGCTTCGGCACATTCCTTCTTCATTTCTTCCGGCCAGATACTTGCCTGTATCTCTCCTATGTGGGCTTTGTGAAGCATTACCATGCAGAGACGGCTTTGCCCGATACCGCCACCGATGCTCAGTGGCAGCTTGCCGTTGAGCAACTGCTGATGGAAGAACAGTTTTTCACGCTCTTCCTTGCCTTCGAGCTTCAGCTGACGGAGCAGACTCTCCTTGTCAACACGGATACCCATGGAACTCAATTCGAAACTATGACCGAGCACAGGATACCATATCAGAATGTCACCGTTGAGGCCTGTCTTGCCATTCTCGGCTATTGTCGACCAGTCATCATAGTCCGGTGCACGACCGTCATGCTTCTTCCCGTTGCTCAACTTTCCGCCAATGCCCTCGACGAACACGGCGCCGTACTTCTTACAGATAAGGTCTTCGCGTTCCTTTGGTGTCTTGTCGGGATACATATCCAGCAAATCTTGGCTGTGGATGAAGTGTATCTCCTTTGGCAAGAACGGCTTCAACTGCGGATAACTCTCACAGGCGAGGAACTCCGTGCGAAGTATTGCACTGTAGATGCGGCGGACAATGCTCTCTAGGAATGCTATCGTGCGCTGGTCGCGGGTGATGACTTCCTCCCAGTCCCATTGGTCGACGTACAGCGAGTGGATGTTGTCGAGCTCTTCGTCGGCACGTATGGCGTTCATGTCGGTGTATATTCCGTAGCCTGGCTCAATGTTGTACTCGGCAAGGGTCAGACGCTTCCATTTGGCTAGAGAGTGCACAACCTCGGCCTTTGCGTCGCCAAGGTCCTTGATAGGGAACGTCACCGGGCGCTCAACACCGTTCAAGTCGTCGTTGATACCCAGTCCCTTTAGTACGAACAGAGGCGCGGTGACACGGCTGAGACGCAGTTCTGTGGCGAGATTCTCTTGAAAAAAGTCTTTTATGCGTTTGATGCCCTGTTCGGTCTGACGCTTGTTCATCAGCGGCTTGTAACCATCGGGCTTGATAAGTCTACTCATATTAATCTCCTATATTTATTCGTTGGTTGTGGAAATGTGGGTGCAAAGTTATAGAATAAAAATGAAAATGCAATATGATATCGGCTAAATTTATTCAAAAAGAAAGAAAAATATTAATTTAAATATCTTTTAGTCAGTTTCGAACTGTAAACAAAAAGCGATGGTTTCTTTGATAATCCAAAATTAATCCTTATCTTTGCATCCGCTAAAAGCGATTTTTGCATACATCGCATTTGGCTCCTTATAGTCATTATGCCGCTTCTTAATCGGCGAGGCGTGACATTTTTCATTCTTGGCTCCGTAGCTCAGTTGAATAGAGCATCAGATTCCGGTTCTGAGTGTCGCGGGTTTGAGTCCCGCCGGAGTCACACTCGATAATCCCCACAACCTTAGTGGTTGCGGGGATTTGTCGTCTAAAGGGGTAAATCCACTTTTGGGTATCATTTCCACTTTTGGACGCAAAACCGACACAAAATCGGCACACAGGGAATACGCCACATGAGCCTAGTACGACGCCGTCCTCCTCAGCCATCCAAAGTA
>OMVI01000121.1 GCA_900314455.1 uncultured Prevotella sp.
AGCTAAGCTTTGACAATCAAATAGTTAAGCGGAGGCATTCTCAAACCTATTCCGAGGATGGGCTTATAGTTGCCTAATACATCCTTGTACCTTATAATATATAGTTCATCCGACATTTATAGCGATGGCATTCTCAAACCTTGAAGATGGTAAATTCTCGATATCCACTGGCTAGGGAGAACAACAACCACAACCTGAGGTAAAGTAACGCGTAGCCCACATTGCACTATCGCTTATATGTAGATTTAGACAGTGTAACCTCTCCGAGGTAATTTTTGCATACTTTGGCTATCACTTCAAATGTCTGATGAATAAAAAATAAAACGGTAAATACTTGCAGAAGAGGAAAAATATAGCTAAATTTGTGGCGCTGTATAACAATAACTAACACAGAGAAAACCTTTTAACAACATTACTTCAACAAACGGATATGAAATACCCAAGCCTTTTCAAGAGTTTACTGGCAGCATTGTTGCTCGCTATCCCGGCATTGCTCAGCGCCGCACCGGTGTCACGGCAGCATGCACAAGCTATAGCAACGACATTCATGCAACAAAGAGGCATGGCATCAGCAGCGCCGAAACTCACCTACAGAATGCCCGCTAAGGCATCGGATTCTTATTACTACGTCTTCAACGCAGGACAAGACAAGGGCTTCGTCATTGTCTCCGGCGACGACCGCACGCAACAAGTGCTGGGCTACTCCGACAAGGGAAGCCTCGACATGGACAACGTTCCGACGAACATCCGTGCATTTCTTCAGACGTATGCCGACGAGATTAAGCGCCTCGACGACGCCGGAGCCTCCTCTACCCTACCCGCTGTCATACGCAAAGCCGAAAAGGTTAAGTATCCCGTCAGTCCGCTTCTGCGCACTCAGTGGAACCAGGACACACCGTTCAACAACAACTGTCCGGTCATAAACGGCAGTCAGACCGTGACGGGTTGCGTAGCTACGGCCACGGCACAGGCAATGGCTTATTTCCGTTGGCCTGCAAACACGACAGCAGCAATACCATCATACACCAGCACTGGGGAAAATCTCGGTTCGACGACTCTTAGCGGAGTTGCAGCCGGAACGAGCCTCGGCTGGGGCGATATCGTCGACGATTACAGTGGAACGACTACGACCGCGCAGCAGAATGCAGTAGCAAATTTGATGCTGTACGTGGGCGAATCGGTGCAGATGAACTACAATACCGCTGAGAACGGCGGCTCAGGAGCTTTGCAAAGTGCCATTGTACCGGCTCTGACGACCTACTTCGACTACTCTGCACACAATCTCGACCGTACAACCTGCACGCTCGCACAGTTTGAGGACTCACTCTTCAATGAGGTTGCCAACAGCCGCCCGGTCATCTTCTGTGGTTCATCATCGGGTGGCGGACACTGTTTCATCATCGACGGATACGACGGCGAGGGTCTCTTCCACGTCAACTGGGGATGGGGCGGCATGGCCGACGGCTACTTCCTGCTGTCGGTTCTCAACCCTGACAACAACAGTGGAATTGGCGCAAGCACCACAAGCGACGGCTACTCGATGGACCAGTGCGCTGTCATCGGCATGGAAAAGGGAAGCGGTAAGGCTTCTGGAGGCCCTGCGAAGATGACCGTTTACGATCAAAGTGTGTCAAATAACACTGTAACACTCTCTGCATATAACCTCAGCGGAGAAGCTCATAATTTCGATATAGCTGTCGTCTCAATTGCAGACGATGGCACTACGACATCCATAGGAACACTGGTCAACGATTATAAGATCGAAAACGGCTATGGATTTACCAACTACTCGTTCCCTCTGAGTGAATTGGATCTCAGCGCCGGAACTTATCATATAACACTTGCAAGCAAAGTAAGCGGAACGAGCGAATGGCTCTATGACGAGAAAGATGTTATAGAAGTAACAGTCGACGAAAGCGGTAACATTGTCTCAGCAAAGATAGCTTCGGATGTCAACAATCTGTCGACAACTAACTGGGAGCCCGTTGGCACGCTTAGCGCCGGGACACAGCAGTCGGTCAAGATAACTCTGGCAAACAGCGGAAGCGAATTCTATGGCACCGTTTATCTCTTCGCAAGCCAAAATAGCAACAAGGGTAACATACAGTCGCAGACTGGTCTTACGGCAACGGCGCACGGCTCTACGACTATTCAGATGAGCTTCAAGCCATATAATTCGGGCACTTACACGCTGTGGCTTTGCAGCGATGCCAATGGCAACAACGTCATTGGAAGCACGACAGTCAGCGTCAGTGCAGCATCATCGGGTACTAACTACAAATTGTCGAGCAGTTACAACCCAAGCAACGGCTCTACTATCTACGGCAAGAATGTAGAAGGTGTCTGCACAATATCAAACAGTGGCTCCGACGCTTACAATGGAACTATCTACACGGCAGTGTTCGACTCTAACAACAATAACGTCGGACAGGCTAGTCAGCAAGTAAGCATTCCGGCAGGAGGTAGCGTCGATGTACCGTTCTCATATGAAGAACCGGCAGGGCAGTACATCATTGGTGCATTCAATCTGACATCGTCCAGCTATCAGCAAATAGGCGATGCCATAAGGCTGACACTTGCCGACGCCATCATAGCATACAAGGCTGACGGCACAAAGATGGCACAGGCGGTACGCAGCACAGTGGTGGCTGGCTCCGACATAGCAGCCTTGGACCTCAGCGGGGTCGACAATACAGTTACAACAGTGGACGCAACGAATGCCAATCCGAATGCGCTATTCTACTTCTCATCAGCAGATGCACCGGCAGCTGTAAGCCTTAAGGCTGACGGAAGAAATGTCATCATCGGTTCAACGGCAGACAACCTGACCATCACCGACAGTAATGACTTCTACTGTCCTACTGCTTTCACGGCTACGAATGCTACCTACACGCGAACGGCAACTTCCGGAACGAACGGCAACGGAGGCTGGGAGACTATCTGTCTGCCATTCGAAGCAAGTGCTGTTTCTGCAAACGGACAAGCTTTGCATTGGTTCACTTCGACAGAGGACAAAGGACGCGACTTCTGGTTGATGGAGTTCTCAGAGCTTGATGGCAATTCTGTCGTCTTCGATTTCAACACAGGTTCGACTCTCAAAGCCAACACGCCGTATATCATCGCAGTACCTGACAGTCACTGGGGCGAGCAGTACAACCTCGTCGGTAAGCCTATGTCATTCAGCGGAACGAACGTAGAAGTGAAGGCAACGGCTAAAGCCAAGATTCTCATCAGCACATCGGCATACAACTTCATTGGCTCTACGGTGGCAACAAACACTGCCAACGACTTCCTGATGAACAACGGAGGAACGGCGTTCGCACGTACGGAAAGTGCTACATCGGCTCCGTTCCGTGCCTTCTTCCGTGCTAAGGGCGACACCAGTTCGCAGCCTCAGCTGCTCAAGATTCGTGTTCACGGTGGTACGGCAACTGGCATAACGAGTGTCAATCTTGATGAAAACAGCAACAGGAAAGCCCCAGCATACAACCTCGCCGGACAGCGTGTCGGAAAGGGTTACAAGGGTATCGTCATCAAGAATGGCAAGAAGGTAATCGCGAAATAAGAAAGGATTGTCATAAAATCCACAATTGACGAAGGCGCTTCCCCGACAGGGGAGGACTCTGCCGAGGAGGCGCCAATTTCTATAACATAACCAACTATTGAGACATATACTATGAAAAAGAACTATATCAGCCCGAGAATAAAGTGCATGACGATAATCGAGGATGCCCTGATGCTGCCCGACAGCGTCAGCGGTGGCGACGTCACGCCGCCTACCGTCAACAATGTGGCACGCAGCGAGGAAGGTTTCAGCATGGATGACGGAGACTTTAAGGCACAAAAAAATCTTCCCACACATTACAATGCATGGGAAGATGATTTGTAATATTAATACCCGTGAGACTTGTTACATAGCCTTCAGGTGTACGTTGTAAGTCTTACCGGTGTTGTAATTATAGAATGTGCCGTTGAATTCGGTGCCGTCAAAGGTGCCGTCGAACTCTCCGGTGTACTCGCCTTTGTCGTTGCTCTCGTACATCTGGACGCTCTGCCCGTGGATACTTCCTACTATTGCCATGCGCGCAGCAGCGTTGTAGCGTTTGTAATAGTATGAGCCTTCGACATCATTGCCGCTGAACACGACATCCATATTTATCGGATACTTACCGATACTGCCATCTAAGTTGTATGAACCTTGCGGTCGCGGGTCGACTGTTTTCTTCACTACGACGACCTCTTTCTTTACAACTGTGTCGCGTGTCTGGGCTTTGTCGTCCTTGGCAGAGTCGGTCTGGGCAACAGTCTCTGTCTGGTTGCCTCCGCCATTGCCAGTGTCACTGTTCTTGTTGAGCATTGAAACGACAAGGAAAGCTGCCACTGCAATCACGATGAAAACAACAACAGCAAGCAAGACGTAGACGACGGTATTGTTGTTGCGAGGCTGATTGGGTACGTAAGGACGGCCGTACTGCTGGTTTCCCGTAGGTTGTGCATTCTGGGGATTGACGTTCTGAGGCTGCTCCATGTACAAACGAGCTCCGCATTCAGGGCAGAACCGGGAGTCGTCAGGAATTTCTTTTCCGCAATGAGGACATTTCATAGCTTATTGTTTTTAATTAGTAATTGTTCAATATTAAGTTCTCCGCAAAGTTACTGATTATAAAACAAAAAACCTAACATTAACGTCAATTTTTGAAAAAAGCCCATGCCGAACAGCTTTTGGCTGCATCAGCATGGGCTATATTTGTTTTCTTAATAAGTCGGATTAGAACTCGGCGTTCTTCGGAGTGCGTGGGAACGGGATTACATCACGGATGTTCTGCATGCCGGTGATGAAGAGTATGAGGCGCTCGAAGCCGAGACCGAAGCCTGCGTGAGGGCAAGAGCCGTACTTGCGGGTATCGAGGTACCACTCGTAAGTACTCTCCTTCATGTGGCGATGCTCAATTTCGTCGAGAAGCTTCTGGTAGTTTTCCTCACGAACGGAGCCGCCGATAATCTCGCCGATACGAGGGAAGAGGACGTCGGTGCCCTGCATTGTCTTGCCATCGGGGTTCTTCTTCATGTAGAAGGCTTTTATCTCCGATGGGTAATCGGTCATGATGACAGGACGCTTAAAGTGCTGCTCGACGAGGAAACGCTCGTGCTCAGAGTTCAAATCCATGCCCCAGCCCGTCACAGGGTTCTCGAACTTGTGACCTTCCTTGACAGCCTGCTCCAGAATCTTTATGCCTTCGGTATACGGCAGACGAACAAAGTCTTCCTTGATAACTGACTGCAAGGTCTCGATAAGGGTCTTGTCAATCATCTTGTTGAGGAATTCCAAATCGTCCTGACAGTTCTCCAGTGCCCAACGAACACAGTACTTGATGAAGTCTTCCTCAAGGTCCATCAGCTCGTCCTTGTTCATGAAGGCAATCTCCGGCTCTATCATCCAGAACTCAGCAAGGTGTCTTGGAGTGTTACTGTTCTCAGCACGGAACGTAGGACCGAAGGTATAGATGGCACCAAGGGCTGTTGCACCGAGCTCGCCTTCGAGCTGACCTGATACCGTCAGGTTGGTCTTCTTGCCGAAGAAGTCCTTGCTGTAGTCGACTTTACCTTCCTTTGCGATGCGGTCGAGGTCGAGAGTCGTCACCTGGAACATCTCGCCGGCTCCCTCAGCGTCGCTGGCTGTGATGAGAGGGGTATTGAAATAGTAGAAGCCATGCTCGTGGAAGTACTTGTGAATGGCAATTGCCATGTTGTGACGGATACGGAATACGGCTCCGAAGGTATTGGTGCGAAGACGCATGTGGGCGTACTGACGCATGTATTCGAAGCTCTGTCCCTTCTTCTGCATTGGATAGTCGTTAGGGCAGAGACCATAAATAACAATCTCCTTCGACTGTACCTCGACGGTCTGACCTTTGCCCTGGCTCTCGACGAGTACTCCCTTGCAACCGATACAGGCACCGGTGGTGATGCTCTTGAGGTCAGCCTCATCGATTGTCTTTGGGTCTACGACAAGCTGTATGTTCTTGATTGTAGAACCGTCGTTGAGTGCTATGAAGTCAACTGCCTTACTACTGCGATGGGAACGTACCCATCCCTTTACCAATATATCCTTTCCATATTCGGTGCTATTAAGCGCATCGATGACTTTTGTACGTTTCATAAGCCTCTCCAAGCCTCCCCGAATGGGGAGGATGTCTAGATACTATGTTAAACTAGTATTCAGACTGTATTTTATAAAAGTTTGAAGTTAAAAATAAATGTTTATCCTTGTAATCAACAGCCCTCCCATTCCGGAGGGCTTGGGTGGGCTGCTTACTCGAACGCTCCCATGCGAAGCATCTCGACTTCCTTCTCTGTGAGGAAGCGCCAGTCGCCACGACGTACGTTCTTCTTTGTCAGTCCGGCAAACTGAACGCGGTCGAGCTTGACTACACGGTAGCCGAGACTCTCGAAGATACGGCGTACAATACGGTTCTTGCCGCTATGTATCTCGATGCCAACCTGGGTCTGGTCGTCCGGGTCCGGATAGTCGATAGCGTCTGCCTTGACTTCTCCGTCCTCGAGTTCGATACCGTCTGATATCTTCTGAAGGTCGTTAGGGGTAACCGGTTTGTCGAGGAATACGTGATAAACCTTCTTCTTCAGGAACTTAGGATGCGTAAGCTTCGAAGCGAGGTCGCCGTCGTTGGTCAGCAACAGAACACCCGTTGTGTTTCTGTCAAGACGTCCGACAGGATATATTCTCTCAGGGCATGCACCCTTGACGAGGTCCATCACGGTCTTGCGGTTTTGTGGGTCGTCGCTCGTTGTGACGTAGTCCTTAGGCTTGTTGAGAAGCACGTAGACTTTCTTCTCTATCGTTACAGGCTGGTCCTTGAACTCAACCTTGTCCCCACGGAGAACTTTCGTTCCGAGTTCGGTAACGACTTCGCCGTTAACCTTTACATCGCCGTTCTGTATATGCTCATCAGCCTCGCGACGTGAGCAGACTCCTGCGTTTGCAAGATACTTGTTCAGACGTATCGGCTCGTTCGGGTCTATGTTGTCTTCCTTGTACTCAATGCGCTTCTTCATTGAATACTTAGCGTTCGGATCATAGTCGGCAGTGCGCTTGCGGAAACCTCCTGCGTTGTAACCGCCACGGCTCTGATAGCCACCACGGCTCTGATAGCCTCCGCCACGGTTGTAACCGCCCTGGCGCTGCTGGTATCCGCCGCGACTCTGGTAGCCTCCCTGACGGCTCTGATAGCCACCCTGACGCTGCTGATAACCGCCGCGACTCTGGTAGCCGCCCTCGGTTTTCTCGCTGTTATAGTTCTGCTGGAAACCGCTTTCGGTGAATTCGCCGTTGCTGTTGTAGCGTGGGCGATAGCCACCACGGTTGTTATTGTAGTTTCCACGGCTCTGATAGCCGCCACGATTGCTGTTGTAACCACCACGGCTCTGATAGCCATGACCCGAGTTGTAGTTGCCACGGCTCTGGTAACCGCTGCGGCTCTGATAGCCACCTTGACGCTGATAGACGCCCTGACGCTCGTGACCTGCTTCGCTGGAGCTCTTCTGAAGTCCTGCTCCGAAGCCTTCCGGACGGAAGCCTCCCTCGCTGCTTGCATGGTCGCTGTTGTACTGGCGAGGCACACGGATACGTGGCCGCTGTGGGCGTCCTGCACGTGCGTCCTTGTGATAACTACTAGACTGTCCTGCTGGCGAATAGCCTTCCCGGTTAGTACTCTTCTGTTCCGAAGTCAATCCTTCCTTGTTCTCTGTTTCTTCTGCCATAATAGCTTCTTCGTTTTTGTTAATAATAGCCTCCCGGCCGTTCTCTTTAATTCTGGAAATATATAATTTATATTTATCTATTATCCCAATATACAATTATTAATAGTGCCCTTCATACATGCGGAATTCTACATTCCAGTGTAGTTACGGGGCGTAACTGCCATCATCTCTGCCTTCACAGCGTCGCTCACATCGAGTGTCTTGATGAAGTCGTGGATAGTTTCCTCTGTCATCTTCTTGTTAGTACGCGTCAATGCTTTCAGGGTTTCATAAGCATGGGGGTACTCCTCACGACGCAGAATTGTCTGCAATGCCTCTGCAACGACAGCCCATGTGTTGTCGAGGTCGCTGTTAATCTTGTCCTGGTTGAGTATCAACTTGCGCAGACCTTTCAGTGTACTCTGAATTGCTATGACTGTATGTCCGAGTGGAACACCTATGTTACGCAATACGGTAGAGTCTGTCAAGTCTCGCTGCAAGCGGCTTACAGGCAGCTTTGCGGCAAGGAACTGGAGTATGGCGTTGGACAACCCGAGGTTGCCTTCACTGTTCTCGTAGTCTATAGGGTTCACTTTGTGAGGCATAGCGCTTGAGCCTACTTCGCCTTTCTTTATCTTTTGCTTGAAATACTCCATGGAAATGTACATCCAGAAGTCACGGTCAAAGTCAATGATAATGGTATTAATGCGGCGAAGAGCATCAAAAATGCTGCCCAGATGGTCGTAGTTGCTTATCTGAGTGGTCCACTGCTCGCGCTCAAGACCAAGTTTCTCGCTGACGAACTTGTCGCCGAACTTCTTCCAATCGTAGTCCGGATAAGCTACATGATGGGCGTTGTAGTTGCCTGTAGCACCACCAAACTTGGCAGTGAACTTGCATGCTTTCAACGTTGCGAGCTGTTCGTTGAGACGATATACGAACACTTCAATCTCTTTACCAAGGCGTGTCGGCGATGCAGGCTGTCCGTGTGTCTTTGCCAGCATAGGCACATTCTTCCACTCTTCTGCGTATGTCTGAAGCTGGTCGATAAGCTCCTGCAACAGCGGATAGTAGACATCGTTAAGTGCTTCCTTAAGCATGAGTGGGAAGCTGGTGTTGTTTATGTCCTGGGAAGTAAGTCCGAAGTGCACGAACTCTTTGTAACGGTTGAGCCCTCCAATCTTGTCGAACTCTTCCTTGATGAAGTATTCCACTGCCTTTACATCGTGGTTGGTGGTCTTCTCAATCTCTTTCACGCGCGCCGCGTCCTTTTCGTCAAGGTTGCGGTATATGTCGCGCAACCGCTCGACCAAGCTATGGTCGAACGATTTGAGCTGTGGCAACGGTAATTCGCACAGCGCAATGAAGTATTCTATCTCCACCAGAACACGATAACGTATAAGGGCATACTCTGAAAAATAGTTTGCCAGTTTCTCTGTTTTACCTCTGTAGCGACCGTCAATAGGCGAAACGGCCGTAAGCGTGTCAAGACTCATGATGCTTTCTCTGAAAAAACTTGTATTAATACGGTGCAAAAGTAGCAAATAAAATTGGTTTACAACAAGAAAAACTTATAATATTTCGTAAAATAACGCATAAGAAACGTAAGGGCATAAAAAATCCCCGCAATCCCGAAGGACTACGGGGAAACACCCCAGTGGGCGTTGACGGATTCGAACCGCCGACCCTCTGCTTGTAAGGCAGATGCTCTA
>OMVI01000088.1 GCA_900314455.1 uncultured Prevotella sp.
TGCATAATAATATCTATAAACTATTTATAGTCGTGATTTGTGCTGTTGTAGTTGCCATATTCACTATAGTTTTACTTGACAATAACGATGATACGAAAGTAAGGCCCTTCACAACACCTCAAAAAAAGCAAGCAGAAACCATTGAAAACAAAAATAAAGACTCAGCAAAAGGAATAACTTACAAAAGTTCAGCTAAAAGCACTAGCAAAGACTCAACTGCATATGCTGATAAGACCTACGTTGAAGTCTGTGATCCAGATGGATGGACAAATGTACGAGCACGACCTACTGTAAATTCAACTATCTTAAGACGAATAGATAATGGGGAAATAATAGAAGTTTCTATAGCGTATGTCAACGGAATGCAAAGTAATTTACGTTAAAAGCAAATATATTAGTATGGGAAAAGAAACGAAAATATGTCCCTATTGCGGAAAAGAAATAAAAGCTTCAGCTTTGAAATGCCGCTATTGTGGTAAATGGCTTAGTGGAAATAATGAGCACATGATGCCGTGTCCTATTTGTGGAGAGATGATAGATAAAACGGCTGAAGTTTGTCCGTATTGTGGAGAATCTTTGCATAGAGGTCATTCATCTCGAGACTTAAAGAAAGATATTCATAATTTAGAGAATACCGGAACAGAATATCACAAGGTCAACGAATCTGATACGAAAGATGTTGCTTCAGATATATCATCATCTCAAGGAGGTACATTCGAAAATACAGATTCATCAACAGGGCACCATGCTTCTTCAATAACCATGATAGATGCGATAAAGCGGTGCTACAATAAATGGGCCGTTTATGAGGGAAGATCATCAAGAAGCGAATATTGGTATTTCGTCTTATTTGCCTCTATAGTTGGAATAATCATAGGGTTAATTAGCTTGTTAATACTAGCTATCTTTGGAGTTACGAATGTAACATTAACTACAGTTGGTGGCATATGGTTAGTATATGCCCTTTCTATAGGACTTCCATCATATTCAGCCGGAACCCGTAGATTACATGATGCAGGAAAAAGCGGATGGTACTGGCTTACATGTCTAATACCTTTTGTAGGAATATTCATATTGCTGTATTATCTTGTAAAAGGTAGTGACGCTGACAATGAATATGGTAATATCCCCAATAGTACTGTAGAAGATGTTCCTTCATTAGTCATAACGACTAGGGACAAATTTGTTGTCACAATGTTGTGTCTATTTATAATTATAATTTCCGTATGGAATGATATTCGTATACAGAACTTTGTTAATAATATGGGGCTTGATAGTACAGAAGGATTTCTAGATTCATTAAAAAAAGAAGCCGATACAACGAATGATAATGAAGAAACTGCTGCACAATCTCAAAGTAAAGAAGAACTAGATACTATTTTACGCTCAATTCCCGATGAAAACGATATCAATGGAGAAATAAACGATAATAATTCAAGCGATGAAGATTTGACCGGTAGTTCTATGAAATATGATTATGAACAGATTCTTAATAAATTGGCAAAATTAGGGGATGAATATACTTATAATAACTACTTCCTCTATGATCTAGATGGCGACGGGATAGAAGAATTGTTCACAGATATTGGACAGGGTGATTCTCAAAGAGATTTGACTATCTATACTTGGAATATGGAACATGGTTTAAAGGAGATCTACTATGGTGAAATGGATGCAAACAATGCACTATATTATGGTGGTAAGAATTATATAGTAAAGAGTAAAGGTCATATGGGTTGGCAAGTTCTTATAAAAATAACTAAGCATGGAGATAAAATTAACAATAAGATAATATATGAACATGATGGAACTGAAAATGGAGATCCATATATAACGCCTAAAGAACCGAAAATAAAGCTTTACGAAACCAAGAATACACGTCCATTACGATACTTGTAGAAATTTTACTTCTCAATAGATTAAAAATGACTTAAGTATGGAAAAGAGAACAAAGATATGTCCATATTGTGGAGAAGAGATTATGGCATCCGCCATAAAATGCCGCTATTGTGGAGAGTGGCTTGTAGATAGAGATGAAGACCCCAATGAGTATTCAATTGATAAGAGCTCATACAATGATGGAAAAGTAGATAAAGGAGATAAGGCATCTTCTTCGCAGGCAAGTGAAGAAGTTCCGCATTCTGAGGGCTTGCCTATGTCTCCGATGCCTAGCAATCGGCCTAACCATGCAACAATTCCAAATAGTAGCAGTAACGTTCCGAGAGATGATTCTTCTATGTCTTTCTGGAATTCTGTAAAGATGTGCTTTTACAAATGGAACATATACGAAGGCCGTGCTAGCAGAGCCGAGTATTGGTATTTTGTTCTCTTCTGCATTATAGTTGGTATCTTATTCTCCATCATTATCGGTCTCTTAGAAGTTGGTTTTGTTATAGGACTAACAAAGGATGCCGTATGGTTATCGAAAGCCATATTGTATTTCGGGGTAGCATTATGTCTATCTTTTGGTCTAGT
Source organism: uncultured Prevotella sp. (assembly GCA_900314455.1). GTDB lineage: Bacteria > Bacteroidota > Bacteroidia > Bacteroidales > Bacteroidaceae > Prevotella. Next base: position 2,476 of record OMVI01000088.1, read on the forward strand.
AATGGAACTTCCGAGTTTGGCTGTATCGACAAGACGTTTACATGATATAGGTAAAAGTGGTTGGTTCTTACTAATAGCTTTAATACCGTTTGTTGGACCTTTCATCTTACTTTACTTCTTTGCGCAAAGAAGTGACACTGTAAATAAATACGGAGAGCGACCTTCCGACATATCTGAACTAAAATATAAAATTAGTGCCACGAATAAAGATATTGGCATTACAATAGCTGCATGTGCTATTATTTTGCTATTATATCTTCTCTCTTATATTTCTATAAAAAGCGAATTAAAGGCTTTAGATGATCCCAATATAGAAGAAATCTTAGATGGTTTGAAAGAGAATTCAGGAGATGCTTATGCTGAAGATGAAAATACGTCTGCTGAGGAAAGTAATGATGGCGACTCAGATGTAGATTCAGAAGAGACTGATTTCAAGCCCGGAGTCTACGAGGGTAATATAGAAGGCTATCCCATTAAGATGGAGCTTGAAAAGAGTGGGAGTAATACTATATATGGCACTTACAAAAATTTAGACTATGGTACTACCATGAGTCTTAATGGTAGCATGGAAGGTGGCATTATTTCTTTGCAGGGTGAAGCTGATGGAACTACTTATTCTTTTATGCTTTCATATTCAGCAGATGGTGCAGGAGTAAAACTTAGCGGCACATGTGGGACGGTAAATGATGATTCTAAGAGTATTGAGTTGCATCTAACTGATAATAATTCAGCTAATGATCAAAGTGATGAGTATTACAACAACGAAGTAGCTTCTGATTCTGCTAGATAAATTATAATTGTCATATGGATAAGAAAACTAAAGTATGCCCTTATTGTGGAGAAACAATCATGGCATCTGCAATTAAGTGCCGTTATTGTGGAGAATGGCTAAACAAAGATGTTACCAAGACATCCTCCATAGAAGAAAATACTCAAAATAATGATGAAGATCAAACAGACGAAGAACGTATAGTTAATGGCGATAATGATATAGATACAGCTACTACTTCTATGTCATTTATTGAAGCAATAAAAACTTGTATTCATAAATGGCCTATATTCGAGGGTAGAGCAAGTAGACCCGAATTTTGGTATTTCTTCTTACTAACCCTTATTGCCAGTGTGATATTTTATGCTTTTCTTCTCATTTTTATGGTATTTGAAGCTAATAATTCCTCAGGATTCCTTTTTAAAGTCACTATGATTTGTATGGTATATAACCTCGTTATAGGCATACCTCTACTTTCTGCTGGTACTAGGCGTCTACATGACGTAGGCAAAGACGGAATACTCTGGTTTGTGTCTTTAATTCCAGTCATTGGCGTGGCTATATTGGCATATTTCTTGGCAAAAGAAAGTGATAAAGACAATTTATATGGCCCTTCTCAAGGTTATACAGAAGAACATAGTGATAATGTTACGAAGAAGGATATATGTATAGTTATAATTGCTGTTATTCTGACTATATTATTTTATGTTAGTGGATTTGTAAAGGTTCATAACACGTTGCAAAAAAGCAAAGAGAATGATACAGAAAATGTAGTCGGTGCTTTAGATAAGAATAGTCAGGATTCTAAGTCATCAAATACTTATATTAATGACCAATCCGTGGAAGAGAATGAATCGAATACGGAAGCCACTAGTAATAATGAATCAGGGAACACTCAACAGCCTGATCCGTCAGCAAGCGAAGATTTATCTACTCAATCTTATAGTTCAGAAGAAATACCAATTTCTAATATTGGTGGAAGGTCATATTCACTTGTGCGAGATGAAACTGATAATAAGTCTATTATTTTGGCTAAAGACGAGGATGAAATTCTAAAAAAATATAAGACCGATGCCGTTATTGATGATATAGTTGACAAGAAACTTATCAATGGGAACTTATATTTTATAGGAGAGCAGAGTAATTGTGGAATAGGCTACATAATAAATATCGTCGTTTACCGTATCAATACTAGAAACAATAATATTTCTTGTGTTG
>OMVI01000090.1 GCA_900314455.1 uncultured Prevotella sp.
TTGGCTCCCTATCGCTTATCTTTAGGGCTTTCTCGAACAGAGTGATAAATTCGCTATTATAACCTATATAATATATAGGCTTCATGACAGAGAGGAAGCCTGCCTTGACACGCTCGTCAATGTTCGGTCCCTTAAATCCTATCCAATAGCTCTTCCATCCCTTCTTTCCCGGATGATACGAATGCCACTCGCCGGGGTACAATAGAAAGACATCGCCTTTCTTCAGTTGCGCTTCTTTTATGCTTGAAGAATGGAACGTTCCACCGCCTCCTGTGATATAAAGAAGCTGATATTCGTCGAGAACGCGTCCCGTCCCGACATTGAAAGAATAGCCGTCGGCATGTCCGTTGGTAGGATAGTCTTCATCCGGAGCTATCTCCTCGTATCCCACCGTCGACACCGTGAGCCCCCATTCCAAATCATGCGGACTTGCAACAAGGTATTTAAAGTTCTTTTTCATTTAGTTTTTAGTAGGTTGCATTATTAGTTTCTTGGTACCGCAAAGTTACATATTTTTCGCCTAAAGGACATATAAATCGAAGAATTTTACATTTTTGAACATAACTGAAAGTTACAAAATCAAAAATTCAAGTACTGAAATCGTAATATAGTTTAATTTTGTCGGCAGTTACGCAATCTGCAAAGAACCTGCTAACAGTTGAAAAGTAATAACCAAACCACTAAAACATAATCAATTCTTAAAAGCAAAACGTCTATGAATCTAACATTCAAGAGAGCCACCTCGGCTCTGCTCTTAAGTCTCGTCTGCTTTGTTGGCTATGCTCAACAGACAGTTACGGGAACCGTGAAGGATGCATCTGGCGAACCCATGATTGGTGTTACAGTCATGGCTGACGGACAAGCTGCCGCTGTAACAGATATCGACGGTAACTTCTCCATCCCCGATGTCAAACCATCCACAAATCTAACATTCAGCTATGTAGGCTATCTCGACCAGAACGTGAAGGTCGGCAGTCAGTCGTCTGTCTCCATTACGATGAAGGAAGACGAGCAACAGCTCGACCAGGTCGTTGTTGTCGGTTACGGAACGATGAAGAAGAAGGACCTCACCGGTTCTGTCGCATCGGTCAAGGCTGACGATATTGCTCACGTCGCAGCAGCCAACGCCATGCAGGCAATGCAGGCTAAGGTTCCTGGTGTGGACTTGACACAGTCCGACGGACAGGCTGGTGGCGGCATCAGCATTAAGCTTCGTGGTAACCGTTCAATCCTCGGCAGCAACGACCCGCTCGTTATTGTCGACGGTGTTGAGTATGGTACCACTATCGATATCAACCCTAACGATATCGAAAGCATGGACATTCTGAAGGATGCAGCTTCTACAGCTATCTACGGTACACGTGGTGCTAACGGTGTTATCATCATCACCACAAAGCGTGGACAGGCCGGTAAGACTCGCGTCAACTTCAGTTTCTACAACAGTTGGAACTCTCCTACGAGCACAGCAACGTCTATGTATGGCGACCGCGAGGTCAATCGCCTTATCGATAAGAGCGAATACAAGCAGAACTATGCTACATACGCTCAGACCGGAACTTGGGGAACAGCTGTCGTAACGCCTGAGGACGTACTGACAGAGTCACTCGCCGACGGTACTTCAACCCTCGATATCTACAAGGATAAGTCGTACACCGACTGGGGTGACATGCTCCTTCGCAACAGCACGACGCAGGATTACGAGATTGGAGTTGGTGGCGGAAACGAGAAAACCAACTTCAACATCAGCCTCGGAATGATGAACGACCGCGGTATCATGAAGAACGATAAGATGAATCGTTACAACGGCCGTGCCAATATCGACCATCGTATCAACAAAATGTTCAAGGTCGGTACTTCACTTCAGTTCACTTACAAGAGCAATGACCGCCGTAACAGTGGCGTATACTCGCAGGCTCTGAAGATGACGACTATCACTCACGCTTACCTTAACGATGGTACCATCAACGCAACGCCTAACCCTTGGTATGCAGCACACTGCTCGCCACTGCTTGACGACGTTCCAGGCGCTTACCAGCGCAATGTCGAGAGCACTCGTTTCTTCGGTAATGCTTACGTTGAATTTACTCCTATCAAGGGCCTTATGTACCGTTCACAGTTCGCTGTCAACCGCAACAACAGCCGCGACGGTCTCTATCAGGACTACCAGAGCCAGGGACGCTATCAGGCTCCGTCAACTAACTACATCAGTTCGACCAACCGCACCGTCACCCGCTACACTTGGGACAACACTCTCAACTACAATACAAATTTCGGAAGTGACAAGCATGACTTCACAGCATTGCTGGGACACGAAATGTGGCAGGACGTTACAGAGCAGACACAGGTCTACGGTGACGCCGGAACGACGCACTATTATGAGAGCGCTTTCTACGATTTGAGTAAGATTGGCAGTCCTACAATTGACAACGAATACATCAAACAGAGCATGGTTTCTGTCTTCGGACGTGTCAACTACAGCTACCTCGACCGCTATCTCTTCCAGGCTTCCCTCCGTGCCGATGGTTCTTCGACCCTCGCAGATGGCCATAAGTGGGGCTGGTTCCCATCAGTGTCACTCGGTTGGAGAATTTCTGAGGAGAAATTCATGGAAGGTACGCGCTCATGGCTCAGCAACTTGAAGCTCCGCGCTTCTTGGGGTCTCTCTGGTAACGCAGCCATCGACCCGTATTCAACTCTCGGTGCTCTCTCAGCATACAATGTTTACTACTATCTTGGTGGTAATGACCTCGTTGGAAAGATTCCTTCATCAATGGCTAACAAAGACCTGACATGGGAGAAGACATCTTCATTCGATATTGGTCTTGACTACGGTATCCTCAACGGACGTATCAATGGAACATTCGATTTGTACTGGAACCACACCTACGACCTGTTGTTCTACAAGACCGCTCCTGCATCTTCAGTATTCCCAAGCGTTATCGACAACATCGGTAAGACAAAGGGATTCGGTGTTGAACTTGGCATCAACGCTGACGTTATCCGCACGAAGGACTTCACATGGAACGCTGCTCTGTCTTATTCTCACATGACCGACGAAATCACCGAGCTCACCGAAGGTGTCGATAAGTACCTCACCGGTACCACGGCACGTGCCGTTGGCGAGCGTGTCAATACGTTCTACGACTACAAGGCACTCGGAACATGGGGCATTGGCGAGTTCGAACAGGAGCTTGCACGCTACCAGGCTGAAGGCATCACTCCAAGTTTCCCGGCTCACTATGGCGACCCTGGAACACTGAAGATTGCCGATGTCAACAACGACGGTAAGATTGACGCCGACCATGATAAGATTTTCTACGACAAAGACCCTAACCATATCTTCGGTTTCAACAATACGTTCACTTATAAGGACATCTCTCTGAGTGTTCAGATGATGGCTCGTCTGGGTGGATACATCGAGTATGGCATGAACGACCAGCTCAACTACGAGTCGGCTAACTGGGGTTCAATCGACTATTGGACACCTGCCAACCAGAACGCAAAGTTCCCAAGCCCAGGTCTCGGAGCTGACCAGCAGTGGACATACAATACCTACGCTTCTTCTTTGATGTACGAAAAGGCCAACTTCTTCAAGATTAAGGACATCACACTTGCCTACAATCTCCCGAAGAACTGGATACGTCACATCGGTATGAGCTCTGCCCGCGTCTACATGTCAATGAAGAACTACATCACCTTCAGCAGCATCGACGACTACGATCCAGAACGTGGCGGTAGCATAGCATTCCCTTTGCAGAAGCAGATTATTCTTGGAGTAAATGTTGAATTCTAAAAAACAAGCAGTCACTATGAAAGCAAAAATAATATTATTGACAGCCGCAGCCGCCCTCACCATGGGCGTTACGTCCTGCTCCGACTATCTCGACGAGGACAACAAGGTGGGCTCTACGGCAGACCTGACATACAACACCAAGTCGGGTATTGACGGACTGGTTGCCAGTTGCTACAGTTTCGCACGCGGCTGGTACGGTAAAGAGGCAGGACTCGGCCTCTCTGAGATGGGTACCGACCTGTTCTACTATGGCTACGACAACAAGCAGAAGTCGCTCTGCCAGTATAATATCACGCCGACGGCACTCGACGACAATTCAAAGGATAACGCCTGCCTCGACCACTATTGGGAGATGTTCTACGATGCAGTGGACGTTTGTAACAACGCCATGCAGCAGATACCTCAGAACAAGGATCTTAACGACGCACTGAAGAACCAGTATCTCGGTGAGGTCTACTTCCTCCGCGCATTCTATTACTTCCACATGGTCAACATCTGGGGCGACATTCCTTACAACGACGCACCTATTACGGCGCAGAACCTCGCACCGGTGAAGACCCCGCAGAATGAAGTTTACGGAAAGATTCTTGCCGACCTCGACGAGAGTATTAAAGACTTCGACGCTGCCGACTACAGAACAAAGGCAGACGGCCGCGCCAACTATTGGGCTGCACGTGCTTTCAAGGCTCGCGTCCTGTTGTATGCTGCAAGCTGGATAGGCGGTCAGCTCAACGAGCAAGTTGCCGGAAACGACACTTATGCTTCAATGAACACCAACGCTCTCTATCAGGCTGCAATGAATGAGGCCGACGCTGTCATCGGTTCAGGCTATGCTTCGTTCTACAGCAACTACAACGATGTATGGTCGATGAACAACGAGAGCTACAACACCAATAGCGAAGCCCTCTTCGGCATCACCTATTCTCAGGATTTGAAGTCTACCGTCAACTGCATACCTTACCGTTATCGCACTGACGGAAGCGGAGACCCAATGAAGTATTGCTCGCTCATCACACGTACAGGATACACCCGTGGCGGTTCCGCAATGTTGCTGATGTTCGTCCCGATGTGGAACAATGGTGCTACCGATGTTGGTAACAACAAGAACAATACCACAACTGCGTTCATCCGTTCTACCGGTGAATCATCATCTTACATCAAGAGTGCGTCAACAGGAAAGAACGTCTTCGTTGCCGAGAAGTATTCTCCTTACGGACGTGGCTTCACCCGTTACCTGCCGTCACTGCACCTCTGGCAGCTGCTCGAGGAGCACAAGGCTACCGACCAGCGTTGTGAGGCAACCCTTCTCGACCACTACGATGTAGCAGGCCCAGACCTTTACAAGAATGTTTCTAAGTGCTATCCTGACATGCAGCAGGACACCCTTATCTACTATTCTCCTCTCAATGGAGACTCTCCAGAGGGAAAGAAGGCTCAGGCATGGGCAAAGGGCAAGTACCGCATCCAGTTCGCAGCAGGTGGTGATATCCCTGTTTACACAAGCATGGACCCTGCAACCGCTAAGCCAACTGAGGCTGCAAAGGCTACCTCTGATGTATATGGAGACAACCGCTACAATACCTATAAGATTGGCGGATGGTGCTCATTCCCAGGTCTCAAGAAGTTCCTTGACAACGTATATGACGCCAACTATCCTACACACGATATCTCGAGCCGCGACGCTATCGTAATGCGTCTGCCGGAACTCTACCTCATCAAGGCTGAGTGCCAGGTCGCTCTCGGTGACGGCGCTGGTGCAATGGCAACCATCAACCAGCTCCGCACTGTCCGTGCAAAGGCTGGAACGGACAACACTCTGAAGGGTAACGCAACTCTCGACACTGTCCTCAGCGAGCGTGCCATCGAGCTCTGCGGTGAGCAGATGCGCTGGTTCGACCTCAAGCGTACGGGCAAACTCTACGAGTACGTTGCTAAGTACAATGCTCAGGCTTCACCGCAGCTCAACGCTGACGCTAGCCATCACTTCCTCTATCGTCCTATCCCACAAGATCAGATGGATGCAGTGACGAATCCTGATGTATTCACTCAGAATCCGGGGTACTAAATCTCAATCGAAGTTTAGATTGTACAATATTAGATATTAGTTTCTTTTTTAAGGTTGGGGGGCTCGTGCCGAAATGGCGCGGGCCCCTTTTTTCGTTGCCGTGGTTGTTCTTCCGTGATATGAAAGATAAACTACTGAAATCCAAAAGGATAACTTCTACCTTGATTTTTAATTTATTTTTGTTTAAAAAATAAATTAAAAATGGAGGAAAAATAAATTAAAAACCAATCAAAAATAAATTAAAAACCAAGATGAGAGTTGAGATTTGACAATCCCGTTGGTTAGCTTTCGCATTCCCGTTGGTTAGCTTTCGCATTCCCGTTGGATAGGTTTGGGTTCATCGTATTATGTTCGATGGCTATTCGTAAACATCCAAACCGTGCGTAAGAAGAAAACCTTGAAAACATCCGTTTCAT
>OMVI01000113.1 GCA_900314455.1 uncultured Prevotella sp.
GTTGGCTACTGGAGGCATGAATGGATGTTTCAATAAAGATGCAGTCGAAGTCCTACGCGGCCGGGAGGTTGTTTTGGTTCCAGACCTTGGGGCAATGGATAAGTGGAAAAGCAAACTTCCGTTGCTGCAATCAATATGCAAGCAAGTTCTTGTCAGCAACATCTTGGAAGACAATGCCACCGATGAACAAAAGACCAATGGTCTTGACATTGCCGACTTCCTGCTGATGACGGAAACACCGTAGATGGCGCTACAAAGGCTGATAAAGCAACATCCACCACTCCAACATTTGATAGACAGTCTTGGGTTGGTGTTGGTGGAAGATTCATAACACTACTGGCAGCAGTTATAACGAGTTCGCTTGCGAACATATCCCTTGGGTGGAGCCTAATACACCGAGCAAGCTCAGTAATTAGGGCAAACAGCCATTATATGTGTACAGCAAGCTGAATTTCATATGTACAATCAATTATAACAATCAATTTTATGAGCGATAATAAGAAACAGATGATGGACATTCAAAAGGTCAAGTCTTTAAGCGTTGCAGTCAGCGATGAGCATCAGCGTAATTGGGGCGATGACCTCTTTTCAAGGAAGGAGAATGATCCAAAATACAACTATGACCGTAGTCGCACCCGACTTAACTTTCAGGTGTCGAAAGGTGGAGAACTTGGACCAGTGGATAAGACCAAGTCCATAACAGACAAAATCGAGCAAGCCATCAAGAACAGAGTGACAGGCAGAGTGAATGCCACGTCAAACCGTGCCGTGAGCCTTGTCTTTGGTGGTAACCGTGAGCAGATGCGCAAACTCGCATTTGGCGACCAGCCAATCAGTGAGAACGGCAACAACTGGGATGTTGACAGTTGCAGTGGCATAGACAGATGGGCAACGGACATATATGACTTTTGTTGTCGGGAGTTTGGTGAAGAAAATGTCGTTTCGTTCATTGTTCATCTAGACGAACTAAATCCTCATGCACATGCGGTCATTGTCCCCATCACAAAGGACGGCAGACTGAGCGCAAAAGATATGTTTGGTGGAAACGACATGAATCAAGCAAGAACAAGGATGCGTGAACTTCATAGCCGACTTGCAGAGGTTAATGAAAAGTATGGACTGGAACGTGGCGATGACATCACCATAACTGGAGCTAAGCACAAGTCAACAGAAACTTATCGCAGGGAGTTGGCTGATGAATGCCGCACTTTGTCAAATGAAGTAGGCATGAAGAAGACGCTTCTTTCAGGTCTTAATCGTAGCATCACAAAAGCAGAGACCAAAATCAAGGCTCTGCAGACTATGGTCAGCAATCTGGAGAAAGCGGAAGCAGAGAAACAAGCGACCATAGCCGAACTTGAAGATTACATGAAGAATCATCTTGGTGATGCTGTTGAGATAAAGGCAAAGATTACCGCCACCAGAAAGGAACTCTGGGATGTTCGTGACAAATTGAACGACAAGAAGATGAAACTTGCGCAGGCTAAGTTGCAACTTGATGGGTTGCAGAAGAATACCTCCCACATCGAAGCAAGAAACAGGGAGATTAAAGCCGATTTTGAAAAAACAGCTGTTTCATACCAGCAACAGATGATCAATAAGATATGGGCGCAGGCTGGTATGAAGGCGTTGGCAGAGATAGCAGACATCTATCCTCGTATGACGAGCATTCACGACAGCAGCCTGTTTGACGACAGCTTTGCAATGGACTTCATTAATTATGGCGACAAAATTATCTATTGTGCAATGTACCTCTACATCGGCTACGTCAACGAGGCTACCAACTTTGCTGAAAGCCAAGGTGGTGGCGGTAGCGACACCAAAGACTGGGGACGTGAGAAGGACGAAGATGAGATAGAATGGATAAGACGATGCTTGCGACAGGCGACAAAGATGATGAAGCCAATGAAGAGAAAAGGCTTGAGTAGATAAAATATTAAGGGAGGAGCGCATTTCGAATACGCCCTCCCAAATTATTTTACAACTCGCAATGATCTTGCGAATCACTATCCTTAGTAACGACTTGAATAGTGAGACGAGTGTGAGCTATGCGAGCTGTGAGAACTGTGTGAAGAATGAGAACTATGCGAATAGTGACCCGCAAGAGAACTCTTTACCATGTCAATGGCTTTCTGCAAAACCAAAGGCTGGTTCTTCTGCTTCTCAATTTGTGTTGTTTCGTCATTATTGCCCAATACGTTCATGATGTTATCAGAAACGTTGGCGCAATAACTCGTTGTTGCGATAAATGCCGAAACAAGCAAAAACATTAGTCTCTTCATTGATACCTCCGTTTTTAAATTTGACAATATTGCCAAAAATTCCGCACAAAGCATCATGTGAATGATAGTAAAACAACCTCAAAGATACTCCATTTATTTAACTGGTGCTGACTCCGAAGTTTTGGTCGTGCTGATTATCGAGAACGATAAAAGACTGGCGGCTCTTAAAGCCTATGCTATGACAGCCTGAAATCTAAATCCGAAACTTTAGTAAAAGAGCCTCGATGTGAAGAATGTTCCATCGAGGCTTCTATTATACTATTTCATTATCTGTAACAGTAATTGGCATGTGCCCCCCAGCCCGTCCGAGAACATCAGTTTTCAATTCTTCAACTTTCAGTTTATAAGCATCTTTACTTATATGAGAGTTCAGACGACCTAAAAAAGGGCCAACTTTAGAGGATACAGGGCATGAAACTTCAGCTAAACTTTCAGATTGTAAGAGTTCTGAATTATAAGCAGAGGTTCTCGGACGCTCTCCCCCTATTTTTATTTTACAGTTGCTTTAATGAACTTTTTGCCAGCAGGATTTTTTGCATCTTTTTCGTAGAAATTGGAATATTTGCCAGCAGGTAAATCAGATAATACGAATGCGTTACATTTTCTTCCTGCAATGACCTTGTCTGTTGCAGCAGTGTTGATAGCAGTTGCTATGAGACCAACTAAGGCTCCGAATCCACCATTGCCACCATTTACACTGGTGTCAACTTTGATGTTGCCTTCACGTGTGTAAAGCGTTTGTCCTGTTTTGGTAGAGCGAAGGATGTACTCTATATCAACTGTCAACTTTCCGCCTATATTGCTACGTTTCCAGTCTTTGATAATTGTAAACATTGCCGCATCGGCACCCAAAACCCTACGGAAAGTCGATAGATCGCCTTCTAGAAAGTTTTCCGCATCATACGCACTTTCTTGTTGGAACATCTCCATCGTCAGATATGGAGAAAACACATAATAACCTTTCTCGCACAGAGGAAGATACATGGTTGTGTAAAAATAGTCTTTTGCCTCTGCATGTGTAGTCTGGTTTATAGGAGGCATGATGGCAATCGTGACTGGCTTCTCTTCATACATGGCCGGATATTGCTCGCCCATCGTCTTTGTTGACGAGCAAGACACAACGACAATAGCCGTCAGCAAAAGTGTTAATATCTTTTTCATTTCTCTAACTGTTTAATGATTCTTGAAATATAAGACTCTGACTCGGGGTAAAGTTTAATCTCTTGCTTGAGATAGTTCAATCCTTCCTCTTTCTTGCCACCCATATAAAGAGCGTATCCGTACTCTGCATAAAGTCCCGGTGGAACAACTTTACGTGAACCTTTTTGCTTCTGAATGAGTTTGAGATACTGGTCCATCATTTTCACCTTTAACTCATCTGTGCGCTTTTTGTTGTACTGGTAGGTTGCGTCCTCGTAGTCGTACCATGAATACAAAGACTTGGTTGAGCTGCATGAGGATAAAAGTCCAATTACAGCTCCTAGCAAAATTAACTTTTTCATTATGGCAACATTATTTGTTTAACTTCTTGTGTAGATACAAAAATCTTCTTTTGATAAATGCTTTTACCGTCATAAGACACCGTTATGTTTCTTGTTCCTACAGCAATTCCGTATTGAGAGCCACGTCTGTTGGCTTTTGAGCTCTTTACAACTTTCGCTTCAAACGGAGCGTTGTTATCAATTTTAACAAAAACACTTTTTCCTGCATATTCTTTTGGGCTGACAAACAGCAGATATGCAATGTCTTCTTTCCCGCTTTCCTGTGCGACGGGAAAATGGGCGCGACATCCAATCAATAAGAGAGGAATGACGAACAACAGAATTAGTAATCTTTTCATTTTATCTGTTCAATTATGTAGTTATTCATTGTCGTTTCATTGATAGGTTCTGTAGCATCCACACTTACAAACGAATATTCTGTTTCTGGAGTGTCACCGCCAGTAGACAATATCGTGGCAGTACCTACTTGTTTGCCAGGGAGGTTTATCATGATGCCTGTCTGAGGGTTCTTGACTTTCTTTCCTTTTGTCTTGATGGCAAATTTCATTCCCTCCTTGATGCCTTGGCTGGCTCCACCAGCTATGAGCGTTCCGTCTGTATCGCTAGATATGATGTATGTTTTCCAAGGGCTATTAGTACATTTGTTGATAATGTTTTCAACAAGCTGTCCGATAGCCTCTGAAATGGCCTTGTCGCTTAGTGTGGCGTCAAAACTGGCAGCCCCTCCAACACCCATAGTGGTTTTTGTGGTAAGTTCAGCACTTCCTTTCGCTTCGTCCGAGTAAATGATTAAGCCAGAAGAAACATCAACCAGTCGAATAGCCACGGCTGCTTCTACCGTCTGTGTCTTTTGTGAAGAGAACACACCATTCTTGCCTGTATTCTTTCTGCCAAACTCCGTTATGGAGCCAATAATCATGTAGTCAGCACCAATGGTAGCAGAACCTCCCCCATTTTTCTGGCACTCTTCCAAGAGAGTGGAAAGGTCGCTACGCTCTAAAAGAATAAATTTTCCAGAAGAAGCCAACTTTGCGGAAAGGATGTCCAAGGCTTGTTTTCCCATAGGGTCATTTTCCTTGTCGTAGAAAATTCCTTTGGCATATTGAGTCTCATTTGAAAAACGCCCAATTGCCACTTTCCGCTTCAACACCATACCATCATTTTGAATCTGGCTTGCAGGTGACTCTACGATGACAGTCTTTCGCTGTGCTGATGCCAATTGTATCGACATTAGCAATGCAAACAACAAACATAAATTTCTCATCGTTGCTTTTGTACAAATTAACCAACGACTCCCTGATTGGCGGTTTTTATTAAGCTGTATATACAAAAATAAGAAACGTGGAGCCAGTCCTGTCACTCGTTCCACTTGTTAAGGCCTTCGCATTGCCCGGATTGTCGAAACGAGCAACGCCGAAAGCCCCACGTTAGTGTAAGTATATAATTCACCCTCTATGACAACGAGCGGCAGAACCGTCCGATGCCGATGAAAGCTGTATATAATACACTCCATGAGGCGTTCCCGTTGCTTTGTTTTTGACAATCCATAGAGTTTGCGAAGTTCTAACAAGTCAAAACCAAAGCGTACAGTTACGCCTTATTATGTATATGTCTGCCCAACCTCTGCCCATCGGGGCTTCCGGTATGGGTATAAACATTGCAAAGGTAATACTTTTACCTTGAAAACCACCTTGTTTGGCTGGTAAAGTATGATTTTTAGGTCTGATTTAACATTATTAAATATAAATATGTCAAAGAATTCCACTTTTGCGTGATTTTTCTTGCTAAAAAGTTTGTATTATCAATAATTATTCGTATCTTTGCAGCAACAGAATCCGCCACGCTTCCCATTTGAACAGCGAACCAGGGCGGGTCTTTTGCTTTTATGGGAACATTAAGATTATACACTAAACAGGCTCTTTCTATTTTCGAACAAATAGAACTACTAAAAAGTAGAGGCTTAAATATTGCTGATTCATCCAAGGCTGCAAAATTTCTTGGTGAGGTCAGCTATTTTCGTTTTGTTCAATACCTTCGTCCTATGGAGGCAGACAAGACTACACATCAATTTAAGCCTAATAGTAGATTTGAAGATGCCGTAGCTCTCTATAACTTTGATATAGAGTTGAGAGATTTGATGTTCAAGGCTGTTCAACGATTAGAGATTGCTTTGCGCACAAAGATTATACAAGAGTTCTCTTTGGCTTATGGGCCGTTTTGGTTCTTCGATACAAGTCTTGCTGACGATGAACACAAGTTTATTGAGAATATGAACTCCATAGATAGAGAACTTCAACGTAGCAAGGAGGACTTTATCAAAGAGCATAGGCGCAACTATGACAAGCCGATATTCCCTCCAGCATGGAAAACGCTTGAACTTGCATCTTTCGGCACGCTTTCAAAACTCTATTACAATTTCAGTGACAAGAAGTTGAAGAAGCGTGTAGCTCGTCAATTCAATCTTCCACAGCATGAGGTGTTGGAAAGCTGGATGCGTAGTGTAACTGTCCTGAGGAACTGTTGCGCTCACCACTCACGACTTTGGAATCGTTATCTCTCCAACGCTCCACAAATGAATGCCTCTTTACGTGGTGCGTGGGTGAACATTGATGGTGTTCATGCGAACAAAGTATATGCTATAGCTTGTTGTATTGCATATTGGCTTGATTCGATGGGATATGGATTGGACTTCAAAAATGAACTCAAATCCTTACTCGTTTCTTATCCACAGGTAGACCCGGCAGCAATGGGATTCCCTGAAAATTGGATTTCGGAGCCTCTATGGAGATAACTTTATAGATAAAATACAGATAAGCTTGTCGGTAGTGAAAATTCTTCATTACCGACAGGCTTTCTTCTTGATATATGAACTATTTGATGTAAATGAAAGTTAAATACGTTAAAAAATATCCATTTCGTATCAATATAGAACCTATATTGCCACTTTTCTACCGTTTAGAGCGTATAGTATTGATAATCAACTGATAATAGATACATATTATGAATTGACAGGCTATTTCAATTCCATAAAGGTTCGATTAAGACTCAGAACGGACTTTGCGAGACATTTGCGGAACGACATTTCAATTCCATAAAGGTTCGATTAAGACATAATCGCTGTTCTCTCCGCCATTCTCACAACGTATTTCAATTCCATAAAGGTTCGATTAAGACAGTAGGTCAGAGACAAAGAATAATTTCCCGTTGGTAATTTCAATTCCATAAAGGTTCGATTAAGACCAGCGCAGTTAGTTGCGCAAGCAAGCATTTCTGCTATTTCAATTCCATAAAGGTTCGATTAAGACTTCATGCGTCATAACATCGCAGCTTCCGTTCCTAATTTCAATTCCATAAAGGTTCGATTAAGACAATGTGGCTATTAGAATATATTCTTGACTTTATCAAATTTCAATTCCATAAAGGTTCGATTAAGACCAATTTCAGAGCGAGTACGGCGAGGAACTATCTTATTTCAATTCCATAAAGGTTCGATTAAGACTAATCATGCGAACCGTCTGAAATAATATCAGAAATATTTCAATTCCATAAAGGTTCGATTAAGACACGGATTTGTGTTGAAACCCCAGCGTATTTCCTTATTTCAATTCCATAAAGGTTCGATTAAGACGAGATGTGGCGAGATGAGTACCTGCAATAGAGCCCATTTCAATTCCATAAAGGTTCGATTAAGACGGTACGACTCGTTGTCGACCTGCGCCTTGACCATATTTCAATTCCATAAAGGTTCGATTAAGACAATGTAGTACAGAATTATCTGGTTTCCGTAATGCAATTTCAATTCCATAAAGGTTCGATTAAGACTAGCTTTGACAGCAACGCGACTGTAGCTGAAATCTATTTCAATTCCATAAAGGTTCGATTAAGACATAACAAATTGTGAAATAGACCATCGTGGAACGGATTTCAATTCCATAAAGGTTCGATTAAGACTGGGAGCTGCTGCCGTGGTGTTCCCCCCTGTGGGATTTCAATTCCATAAAGGTTCGATTAAGACCCACATCGACATATGAGGCTGAAGCCCCTATTTTCTCAGTTTTCCGACTGCAAAGATACGAAAAATATCGAGAAAAATATGTCGATGTGGAATAATATAAAAATATTGGGGGTACGACAACACCTTTATCTAATACTGTTTCAATATGTCAAAGAGCAATA
>OMVI01000097.1 GCA_900314455.1 uncultured Prevotella sp.
TAGCGTACTACGTTCGGGACGTAGGGGTCGCTGGTTCGAGTCCAGTAATCCCGACCGAGGTGAAAGCAAGCGATTGGATTTCCAGTCGCTTGCTTTTGTATTTTAGGTAACCCCTTTCTTTTATTTCACCTTGCTACTTTTGTGAATTCTTGCATAATATATATAACAGTGCTCCTATAGGTGTAAGCAATATCATTATTCCCAATACACGTAGAGAATTGAAGTTTTTTCTTTCATCCGGTGCATCCATTATCAGCAAATAACTTATCACAACGTAGATAAAATAGATTACTATGAATTCCATAACACAATGAATTAAATTTTAAGAACTGTCTATATTAACTTTAAATGATTATCTGTGAACATACATTCTATATGGCTATTGGATATTTGCTGATAGGTTTATTAAACTCGAAAGCCCAAATTCACTTTATCTTTATCCGCCCGTCCTTCACCATTTTCTTGAATTTCATGGGACCATATTTTATTTTCAGCAAGTCGATTTCGTCCTTTTCCAATGTCCTAAGGTATTCTTCATGTTTTGCATCCAGGTTTTTAGTATCAGGATAATGTTTGTTCTTGCTGCGGTTTGAACCAACGGCAAGCACAATACAAACAACAATCCAAGCTATGAAAAGGAATGTAGCCATAGAAAAAATTAGTTATTTCTGTTTTCACCTACAAATACACCAATTTCCTTCCGATTATGCAAGCGAATGCGTACTTTTGTAAACAAAAACGTGGAAGAGTGGAGTTAACGAACGTTAATCTCGTTTAGAAAACAATAGCCTCTGCGTTTCATAAGTAGAGACGGCAAAAAACAATGACCGACAACGAATTCACCGACATAGCGACAGAGCTGCGGGAGCTCGCCCTGAAGAAAGGACGCGGCTACCCGCTCGCCACCGACGACGCCGACGACATTGCCCAAGAGACGATGCTCCGGCTGTGGGCTCTGCGCCGTAAGGTCAACTCCCTGCGTCACGCCCGTGGCCTGGCTGTCTGTATTGCGGCCCATCTCGCCATCGACAGACTGCGACGACGGCGCACCGTCTCCGATGATTTCATAGTCAATGAGCAACCTTCTTCGAACGACCCCGAAACCGACCTGGAGCTCAAAGTCAACGACGAATGGCTCGAAAAAGAGCTTAGCCGACTGCCATCAACCGAGTACCAAGTCCTTCACCTGCGTCAGGTAGAAGGCAAAACGAATGAAGAAATAGCATCAATAATAGGAATTACGCCTCAGTCTGTTGCCACACTGCTCTCCCGTGCACGCCGCAAGCTGATGGAAAAGATAAAAAGAAGATGAAGGGAACGAACCGGAACAGTAACGAATTATGACCAACGACGAGAAACATATACGCCAACTTCTCACGAAGTTCATGGATGGCACGACGACCGTCGACGAGGAGCGAGCCATTGGCAGATGGCTCCGTGAGCACCCGACGGTGCCCGACGACCTTGCCGAATACCGCACAATGTTCGCGTGGTTCGACGACGGCATGCCTCTCAAAGACGGCGAACCGGACTTCAGCGATACTCCTTCGCCAGAGCAACGTGCAACTGTCACAGCACCGTCGAGCAAAGAAGCGGAGCAGCCTGCCACCAGCAAGCCCCTCGTCTACCGTCTCGGTCACAGCAAGTGGCTGCTATCAGCAGTCGCAGTGGCAGCCTCAGCGGCTATCGCCCTCGGTATTTTCCTGCCCGGCAGCACCCGAAATCAAGGCGCGATAAGGGTTGAGAAGCAGCCCGTTGCCATCGTCACGCCCCACGATACCGTATCTTCCGATGCCGCCGTTACGACCCCACTGTCCGCAGACACTGTTAAACCTCAAATAAATGTAAAGGAAAGGAAGGAGCGGCGCCGCTTCCATCGGCGGATGCTCGAGCCTGCGCCGCCTCCCCTTCTCTACGCTTCCGCCGACAGTACTGTCACGACCGGCGAGCCCAAAGTTGCCGAAATCATAGCGAAAGTCAACAAGATGGCACCCGTAACGCATGATGCCGAGCTCTTCATCGACGCCACTCTCGCCCACATGGGACGCACGCAGCAAGCCGCCCTCCAGTCGCTTGACGAGCAGAGCACTATCCTCGACGACATCATCACTGCAACCATCTCCGACGACTGGTACGAGACCACCGACGATGAGGACGTCTATTAGTCTCCAGTCCACATCTATCCCCATCTATAAAAAGTCTATCCCCATCAATAAATAGTCTATACTCATCTATAATATCTATAAAAGTCTATCCCCACAAAAAAGAAAGGACCCACAAAAATGAAAAGAACAAACATCATAATCCTAACAGCAACCTTCATGCTGACCACCCTCACCGCCAGCGCACAGAAACCGGTACAGGCCATCGGACAAGCTTTCGACGAATGCGTCAGCACCCTGTCGAAGGACGGATACGTAACATCATCACGCCGCAACAACTATTCTAACGGCAGCCAGCAAGTCGTCAACTTCGAGATACCTAAGAAGACGAACAAGACGATAAATGATTTCAACAGAATTCTGACTGACAACGAAAAGTTTTCTTATTCGTTCTTCGTCAAGAAAGCCGGGACAACCGACAGCAGCATATACACCGTGGCGTATGGCGAGAATAATGAAGAGCGCGAAGTATTTGGCGCTAACAAGGACCATAACTACAACGTTCAGACGTTCCACGACCGCAAGGACTCCACAATGCGCTACATCTACGCCCTCGTCTGGTATGACAACAACGGCGGATTGAAGGGCAACGTCTACAAGTTTTACGGTAAAGACCCACAACAAAAGAATGCAAGAACATCCTCAACCGTCATCCGTAAGGACGGATGGACTATCAGCGACGATGGCATTGTAGGCCCCGGCGTGGTGATTGACGACGACAACGTAACAATCACCGACGAAGGAATGAAGAACCTCATAAACTTCAGCAAGTCGATGGACAGCATGGGCAGGGAATTCGACAGAACCTTCGGCGGCGTTAATATCGACTCCGACAATACCGACAACAGCGACTTCGACGTCATCGACGACGACTCCCGAACACTCAGAACCACTGACGGCAAGGTTGTGAAGTTGTCCGGCAAGACGAAGATAAAAACATCTAACGACTTTATCTCTCAGTTCAACAACCTCCATGTACTGTATACCTCGCTCAACGACAAGTACAAGGACTACCGCAATTGCACCGGACAGGAGAAGACGAAGATGCTGAAGGTGATGTCGTACATGGTCGCCGTACTCAACAAAGCCAACGATATGTGCTCGAACTACTACAATGTTCTGAACTCGAACATGAAGAAGTTCGTCGCCGACCAGCTCCGCGACATGGCTAAGGAGTCGAAGGACAAAAATATCGGAGAAGGTTTCAAGGCTATTGCGGTATCGCTTCTGAGCCAGGACACAGGCTTCCGTCAACCGTTCCCCTCAACTTTCAGAATGCAGCCGCTGTCCTTCGTGACCGTCAAAGGTAATCCATTGAAATCCAATAGAATATGTTTGAGGTCGAAAAATAAATTATTTTTGTGAGAAAAATAAATTAAAAATCGAGGAAAAATAAATTAAAAATCGAGGAAAAATAAATTAAAAATGAATTCGAAAGTTATTCTTTCGCATTCCAATAGATTATCCTTCACATCCCGAAAGTTTTTTTTCGACAACTACACAACACATTTATGCGCATGAGAAACTTAATCTACGTCGCACTCTTTGCACAGCTCCCCGTCGCAGCAATGGCACAGGCAAAAGCCGACACGATACCGACAGACACGCTGAAGGAACAGACCCTCGGCGAGGTTACAGTAACATCGAAGCGGAAACTCGTCAAGAACGACATCGACAAGCTGACCTACGACGTAGTTCACGACGAGGACTCAAAGTCGAACAGTGTACTCGAGATGCTCAAGAAGGTACCGCTCGTCACCGTGGACGGGCAAGACAACATAATGGTCAACGGCTCAACGAGTTTCAAGATTTACAAGAACGGGCACCCCGACCCGACGTTCAGCGGCAGCAACGCAAAGGACGTGTTCCGCGGTTTGCCTGCATCGTCGATTAAGAAGATTGAGGTTATAACCGACCCGGGTGCCAAATACGATGCCGAGGGCACAACGGCGATACTGAATATAGTCATGAACGACGATGCATCGCTCGTCGGGGTGGCAGGCTGGACATCGGCAACGGTCGACAACAACGGCTACGTTTCACCTAACTTCGGCATTACGGCGCAGAAAGGAAAATGGACTGTCAGCAACGAGCTCGGATACGGTTATCAGCCGGAGCGCATGAACTACAGTGACGATATCTCAGAGACATACTTCCCGAAGATAGGTCAGCGGAGGCATGTCGAGGACGAACAGCATACCCATATAAATGTCCTTTACGACTCACCGTCGGCAAGTTACGAAATCGACTCTCTCAACCTGCTGTCGATGTCGGCATCGATGGTGTACTATACCCTTGGTGCCACCCATGAACTCTACAACTATACGACCACTGACGATGCAGGAAACCTGCTCAGCCGATACCGTAGGGAAAGGACATTTCCGAAGTACAACTACCTGAGCGGCAGCGGACGAGTCGACTTCCAGCACAAGACGCATCTCGACGGAGAGGTTCTGACGCTGAGCTACATGATATCCGCCATGCGAAATCACCAACGGGAGAATGACTTTCTGACGTTTCCCGACGAGGAGCATCGCCCGAATTTAGGCTATGATTGTTTCTCGTCGCGCAACAATGAGGACTTCCTTGAGAACACGTTCCAAATCGACTACGTGCGGCCGCTGTGGAAAGGACATAAGATTGAGACCGGAGCAAAGTACATAAACCGCTCCAACAAAAGTCGTGCGGAGCAAAACTACTTCGGCGAAGGCAACGTTCCCGATTCCACTTCATCGGATTTCAACCATCTGACACAGGTCGCCGCCTTCTATCTTCAGTACATCTACTCAGGCAAACACTGGTCGGCACGTGCCGGACTGCGCTACGAATACAGTTACCTTCGCGCCAAATTCAAGGACGGCAGCCAGCCCGACTTCCACACGAACCTCAACGACTGGTGTCCGTCGGCAAGCGTCATGTACCGGATTGATGATGAAAACTCGCTGAAGTTAGAATACTACACGGGCATAAACCGCCCCGGAATAAGTTACCTTAATCCGATGCGCTTCGAGACGGGGACGGACATCTATATCGGAAATCCTGACCTGAGCAGTAACCGCGGACACCATATCGGGTTGGCATACACTCACATGAGCCAGAAGCTTTCGTTCCAAATAATGCCTTACTACAACTTCACGGGCGACCAAATAGGCGAGGTGAACAGCGCAGTGGACGACAAGGTGCTGCAAACCTACGGCAATGTGATTAGCGGAAGGCGCTTTGCCGTCAACTACTACGCACAGTGGCAGATTACAAAGACGACGAACCTGTATGTACAAGGTGAGACATGGCACCGCTATCTGCGCAATAAGTCGCTCAGAATGAAACTCGACGGTTGGGGCGGGAGCTACTATGGATTTCTATCTCAGGACCTTCCGAAGAAGTTCCGGGTAACGGCGAGCGCCGGCGGAGCCTACGGCAGATGGCCGGCGGATGTCTATTCGCTTAGCGGAAAGTACTTCTTCTATCGCCTTACACTGCAAAAGAAGTTCCTGAACGATAAGCTTGTGGCGCAAATAGGTTGGAGCAACCCGTTCATTCACCGCAATGCAAGCATGTCGAGGGTAATCCAAGGCGACTATACGGGCTTCAATAATTCGCATTCGAGAGCACAGAGCGTAAGCCTTACTATATCGTGGAACTTTGGAAAGCTAAAGGCGCAGGTCAAGAAAGCCGACACCACCATCCAGAACGACGATGTCGTGGGCGGCGTAAAGAAGTAGCTGGCGTTCGGTTTGCTTCTGCAATGCAGAAGCACACAGGACTGGCAAGGTCCCTAATAGGTGACGTAGGGGCGCAGGCGGGCTATCTGCTCGGGCGGAAAGTCACGGAGGAGGCTGAGCTGGGAAATATCAGTTATCTTGCCCTTTAGCCTCCGGTAATCGACAATCTCACGAGCCTGATAAAAGTTTATGTATGGGTGGCGGCGCAGTTGGTTCAGCGACAGCGTGTTCAAGTTGAGCTTTGCCGTCTTCGGATTTACCACCTTGAGATATCCAAGAGCCTCCTGCGGGAAACCTTCTATCTCCTTCAGCTGCTCCACATGCGTATAGCCGCCGAGGCGTTCGCCATACTGGACGATGCGCTTAGCCCACCACGAGCCGATGCCGGGTATCTTCTTCAACATTGTAGTATCGGCATCGGCAAGGTTTATGTATTCTCCTTTCCTCAGTTTGTTTGGAAAGGCAATCGTATCACGTTCAAACTGGCGGGGGCTTTCCTTTCCCATACCCGGCTGACGGGGCTCCACAAAGTTGGCGGCAGGTGCATAGTCGTCGGAGATTTGTATGTATGGCCGCATCTCGTAGTATTGCTTCCGGGTCAGTCCATACAGCTTTGCGAAGTCCTCCGGACTATGGTAGACGCCACCTTTCGCACGGTATTTGTAGATATTGCGTACCTGCCACGGCGACAATCCGAGTCGGAGCAACTGCGTGCTGTCGGCAGTATTGGGGTCGAAAGCAAACAACTCCGCACGCCGTCCGTCCTCCGTCTGGTAACTGCGGGGTGCCACGTACGGGTAGTTTCTGCCCTGACGGATACTGTCGACGACTGACCTAGCAGAGTCGGCGGCAGTCAGTTCCGTTTTCGTCTCGCGTCCGCCAAAGAAGAAAAACAGCGACGCGCCGAGCACAAGGAGGCTCAGTATGAAGAACAGCACACTCCGGTCAGATTTCTGAAAGTAGAAGAATTCGCGCAAATGCATGGGGAATGGTCAGGTTGAAGAATTCAGTAGTTTAGCTATTTATATGTTTTATCACTCGCAGTTACTCATATTATATAATGTAGGGGATTATATTGCGTCAAACTGATGGAGGAATATTGCAGCAATACAGAGCGGACATATAAAGCGTATCATGAACAACCAGATACCGTAAAGCTTTCCGCTGACAGTATCCCAGTTGGTAAACTCCGCCTTGACAAGTTTGTTTGGCACCACCCATCCCACGAAGATGCAGGTCAGGAACGAACCAAGCGGCAACAGAATCTGTGCCGTCAGGAAGTCGCAGAAATCCATAAGGCTCTTGCCCATCACCGTCAGTCCGCTTACGGCACCACACGACAGCGAGCAGAACACGGCAATAATGCAGCACGTGAGCGTCACGATGGCGGCAGCACTGGTACGGCTGGTGTGCAGCTCTTCACGGAAGAATGCAGTTCCAATCTCGTGCATTGAAATCGTAGACGTCAGTGCAGCGAGGACGAGCAACGCATAGAAGAGAATCGAAATGACGTAACCCAGCCCTGGCATGAAAGCGAAAGCCTTGTCGAACACTGTCGGCAGAGTGATAAAGATAAGCGACGGACCACTGTCGGGGTTCACTCCAACCGAGAAAGCTGCCGGGAATATCATCAATCCGGCAAGTATGGCTATCATAGTGTCGATGAGTGCAATCTGCGTTGCTGACTTATAGAGGTTCGTTGTACGACTGAAGTAGGATGCGTAGGTACACAGGCATGCCGTACCGAGGCTCAGCGAGAAGAACGCCTGTCCAAGAGCGTCGAGGAATACGTCGTGTGTCAGCTTCGAGAAGTCGGGATGAAAGAGGAACTTTATGCCTTTCATGGCGCCCGGCAGTAAGCAGGATGCGATGACAATAATTATCAGCAGAACAAAGAGCGTAGGCATAAGGAGATTCGATGCTTTCTCAATGCCTTTCCGAACTCCCTTTGTTATGACGAAATGGGTCATCAGCACGAAGGCAACAGCCCACAGGGCAGGCTTTATCGGGTCGGAGGAGAACATGGTAAAGTATTCCTTCACGGCATTGACATCACCTGCTATGAATCCGAAGATGGACGCGAAGAGGTACTGAAGACACCATCCGGCGACGACAGAGTAGAAGCCGAGGATGATGGTTGACGTGATGACGCCGAGCAGTCCGACACCGCCCCACACCTTGCCTTTGCCAAACGACCGATAGGCACGTGCGGCATTCGAAGCTCCGTGACGTCCGACGACGAACTCGGCAATCATTCCCGGTATGCCAAGAAGCAGTACGCAGACGAAGTAAATGACGATGAAGGCTGCGCCCCCGTTCTGTCCCGCCATGAACGGGAACCGCCATATATTGCCCAGTCCGACAGCACTGCCGGCCGTGGCGAGTATCACTCCAATCTTACCAAAATTAGCTCTTGCTTCCATTACTTACACTTTTATTATCAGATTAGTCCAAACTGATGGAGGAATATTGCCAGAATGCACAGCGGGCAGATTATCCTCACAAGGAAATAATAGACTCCGAAGAGTCGTCCACGCAGTGTTCCCCAGTTTGTAAACTCATCCTTCACAAGTTTCTTCGGAACGTACCAGCCTATGAACAGACAAGTCAGGAAACCGCCAATAGGCAGGAATATCTGTCCGGTAACGAAGTCGAAGACATCGAACAAGTCCTTTCCGCCAATAGAAAGGACGCTCCAGTCGCCCAAGGACAACGAGCACAGAGAGCCAACGACAAAGCAGCCGATGGTGACAATGGTAGCGCCTGTCTTGCGGCTGATGTGCAGTTCTTCCTGGAAGAATGCCGTGCTGACTTCGTGGAGTGAGATAAGCGATGTCAGGGCAGCCATAGAAAGGAGCACGTAGAATGCCAATGAGATAATGAAACCTACTATCGGCATGCCTGCAAACGACTTTTCGAAGACGTTGGGGAGCGTGATGAAGATGAGCGAAGGACCGCTGTCGGGGTTCACGCCTACGGAGAAGGCTGCCGGGAATATCATCAGTCCGGCAAGAATGGCTACCATCGTGTCGATGGTACATATCTGTCCGGCTGTGTTGACGAGGTTTGTCTGACGGGTATAGTACGACGCGTAGGTACAGATACAGCCCATTGCGATGCTCAGAGAATAGAAACTCTGCCCCAATGCGTCAAGGAAGACGTCGCTGGAGACCTTCGAGAAGTCGGGCTTGAACAAGAAGCTGATTCCCTTTTCAGCTCCGGGGAGCAGGCAACTGGAAACTGCAATGACGAGCAACAGTATGAACAGTATCGGCATCATTATCTTCGATGCTTTCTCAATACCGTTCCTTATGCCGTGGATAATGACAAAGTGGGTAATAAGAAGTATTACCGCAGTCCATATGACAGGCTCCCAAGGATTGGCTTTAAAGTCGGAGAAGAACTGCTGGAAATACTCTGGTGAGCCGTGCAGTTGGTTGGCAAGTGAGGCAAACACGTACTCAAGGCACCAGCCAGATACCACGGCGTAGTATCCTGTGATAAGAAATCCGGTCAGGACACCAAGGTATCCGACCCACTTCCATGCCGTTCCATGCGACAGCTTTGTGTAGGCGCGAGCCGTGTTCGACGCTGCATGGCGCCCGATTATGAACTCGTTAATCATGCACGGCATGCCAAGCAGCAGCACGCAGCCTATATAAATGATGATGAATGCGGCTCCGCCATTCTCGCCCGTCATATACGGGAAACGCCAGACGTTGCCCAGTCCGACTGCGCCACCTGCCGTAGCCAGAACCATTCCTATCTTACTTCCAAAACTAGCTCTCTCTGTTTGTGACATTAATAAAAGTCTTTAAAATCACTGCAAAATTATAAAAAAATATCTACTTTTGCATCATAATTGAAAGTAAACATAGTTTTTATGGCAAGTTTTTTAAGAAAATACCCCTTTTCAACTACTTTTGTTGTATTTATTTGGATAATATGTCTAATCCCAATTCCCGACAATCCACTCAGCGAAGTGCATCTTATAGACAAGTGGACACACATAGCGCTGTACTTCGTTCTTAGCTCCATAATCGGACATGAGTTCTTCAAGGCTCACGAAAAAACAACAGCGCGGCAACTGATACTTTGGGAATGGCTGCTGCCTATTGCCATGGGCGGTCTCATAGAGATAGTGCAGGCAACGTGTACGAACGGTGTGCGCAGCGGCGAATGGCTCGACTTCGCTGCCGACGCCATAGGTGCTACGGTGGCACTTGTCTGCGGCATCATCCTAGCGAAGATAAGGGGATAATGACAACGCTGTCTTCCAATTTGCGGATTTGTACCATTTTCGGTATAAAACGCAGATTTTCGAATTATCGCTTTGACTTTTGAGATAATTCGATTATCTTTGTACCACATTTCTTTTAAATATTAACTTTATTATAATTAACATTACTTTTTATGAAGAAGATTTTACTTTCAATGGCGTTGCTGGCAACAACGGCAACGGCTATTGCGCAGAGCGAAATCGTCATTGGAACAGCATTGCCTTACGGTGAGACGCTAACCTTTGAATGCGAGACAGCTAACTCTGCCGACTCGGTATACGTTGACTGGGGCGACGGTAAGCGTGTGTCATACAAGAAAGGCCGTAACTCATGGAACTCGAATACATACGTTTCCGGCAAACTGCTTAACGACACTATCCATGTGTATGGTAGTCTCGCTCAACTCAACATAGATGGAAGTCAATATGGCGACTCGCTGACAGTGCTTCAGTTTAAAAACCAGTCGAAGTTGACAAAGCTTTATGCTTCGAACAACAAACTGACCAACGACGGTCTTGACCTTAGCGGCGCTACAAACCTCGAGATTATCGAGCTCAGCAAGAACAATCTGACGAACCTTAACCTTATTCCGTTCGACAAATTGCAGATTTTCTCGGTCAACGACAACCCCGAATTCAACACTGCTGTCTTTGCTAACGGCAACAGCAATCTGAATAACATCAGCATGAACAACTGCGACATTGTGCACTTCTATCCAATCTCGCTGCCAAATCTGTATTACCTTAATATAGCAAACGGCTCGTTGATGGACATTGAGATTGCCGATCACTACCCCAACCTGTCAAGTCTGAACCTCACGGGAAATAAGATGCTGACGAGCGTTAACGTGACAGGATGCCCTGACTTGTATGCTCTCTCGCTCGCGAACACGGGCATCACGGACGTGAACATTGCAAGCAATCCATCGCTCAACAGCATTGACATCAGCCATACGAACGTCAAGACGCTCGACCTTTCGAAGAATACGGCTCTGAATAGCATTAATGTCAGCAACACGCTGATATCGAAGCTCGACGTAAGCAAGATAACGGGACTCAAGACTATCAATATTGACAGCACGAGCATTGCACGTCTCGACCTCACTAAGAAGCGTTTCCTGCAATACGTCTACGCAAAGAACACGCAGATAGAGTTCCTCGACATGCACAACGCAATTGGTTACAACCGTCTGAAAATGCTTGATATCCGCAACAATAAGAACATGACTGCGCAGACGTTGAACTTCACTTTCGACGCCATGCCTCCTCATGAAGGTGAATCTTACGGCACAAACGTGTGGATAGCAGGCTCCAACGGCGAGCACGCCAACACTAATTTGCTTGCCTACGACGCTGAGAACAGCTACAACGTGGACGTCGAAGGCGACGGCACTGCATCAATGGACTCTGTCGACATCACAACTCCGGCAGTGGAAGGCGGAACTTATTCGCTCACACAAGTTGGCGACTACGGCTCTGACGACTCATGGCACGCCATCACAACGAAAGCTAAGCCGGGCTATCCTATTTCCGTTCAGGCTGTACCGGCTGAGGGATACCACTACGTCGGTGTAATGGTAGGCGACAAACTGTACAACGATACCATCTGCGTTACTTCTGTTCCGAACACCATCAAGGCTGTCTTCGAGGCAAACAGCAATGAGCAGGTCATCAAACTGACTGTTCCTAACGGCGCAGCACAGCAGTATGCCATCGGCGGACGCTACTCTGGCGACAAGATAACGGTTGACTGGGGTGACGGCAATCCTGTCGAATACACTCTGACTAACAGTACCACACCGGTCTATAACGACAACGGCACGAAGGGAACGACCGTCACCATTACTGGTCCGGTGCGTTATCTCGACCTCAGCAGTTATCCTGGCGTGGCAACGGACAATAAGATTTCGGCTCTCGACATTACCGGTAACGATTCTCTCCGCAGCCTTTTAACGTACATGAACGAAGCTATCGGAAGCATAGACGTCAGCAACGAGCCTAACCTTGAGGAACTCGACGCTTCATACACCGGACTTACGGCTCTTAATATTGCCAACAATCCGAAGCTAACAAAGCTGTATGCGTATGGCAACGAGCTCACAAGCGTCAACCTGTCGACTGCTCCTGACCTCGTGGACGTGAATCTCAAGAACAATCAACTTGAGTCTATCGACCTCTCGAAGAACCCGAAGATACAGAAACTTCAACTCCAGAACAACGCTATTGAGGACATCAACGTGTCTAATCTTACAGCACTGGGATTCTTTGAAGCGCAAGGCAACTACATCTCAGATATTGACTTGTCGAAGAACACTCAGCTCTACGACTTGAATCTGAGTGATAACATGCTCGAAACCCTCGACCTTTCGAACAACAAACAGCTTCTTGAGCTGTATGTTTCGGGCAATAATCTGGCTCCGCTGGACCTCTCAGGAAACACATCGCTGCTCTATGTGAACGTCAGCAACAATGGCTGGACTGCCTGCGACCTCAATGACTTCTATTGGAACTTACCGGAATGGAAGCTTCCTGCTGGTGTCAACCCTGACGATTTGGACCTGAAGACAACGCTGTGGGCACAAGGCAACTCAACAAGTTCTAAGACTCAGAACGACGCCGCACATGCCGAGAGCCTCATCGCAACGGGCAAAGGCTGGACTGTTAACATCAAGGGCGATGCCACCGGATGTGACAGCGTATACGTGAAGGTTCTGCCTTACGAGAACGGAACAGTCCGTCTGTACACCACTGACGACAAGGAGATATTCAGCGGCTCAAAGGTGAAGAAGAATACGGCCGTCACCGTGACTGCAACACCTGCCGAGGGCTACATTGTCAAGAGCCGCAAGGCTAACGGCGAGGACTTCACCGACAGCTTCAGTCCTAAGGTTTACACTGAGGTTCTTGTAGAGTTCTCACTCGCAAGCGCCATCGATGCTATCGGGAACACAACCAACGTGACCATCAAGGGTGGTAACCGCGAACTCGATATCACAGCCGGCTCAACCATCAAGGTCAAGGTTTACTCGCTCAACGGTAACAATGTCTACGACGGCGAGATAACCGGCAACCAGGCAATCGGACTTCCTTCGGGCGTCTACATTGTCAAGACAGGTGGCGTCAGCAAGGCTATACTCGTGAAGTAAGCCAACGAAGGGAATAGATTACACATTATATATAATTAAAAAAGGCGGTCAGCTTAAAGCTGATCGCCTTTTTTATAAGTTGTAGATAATCACCGGTACTCTTCCGGAAGGGTATCCCGCCAGTCCTTGAAGGGATTGCGGCGCATGTGGGAATTGTAGAACCGACGGTCGCCGGTTACCTCCATGCCAATGAAGTCGGGCTTTTCGAATGGCTCATTCTCGTTCCCCAGCTCCACTTCCGCCATCACAAGGCCTTCGTTATCGCCATGAAACTCATCGACTTCGAAGGTGTGATTGCCCGCAGGAACAAGGTAACGGTGTTTGTCTATGATACCCGGCTCACATAGGAACATAAGGTTGCTTGCCTCGTCGAGCGTTATCTCCTTTTCGAATTCGTAACGTGTCATGCCGCCATTGCGCGACGGTCCCTTGATGGTAAGGTATGCCTTATCATCGCGGATACGCACTCGGACGGTGTTGACGGCAGCAAAATAGCCTTGCTGAATGTGACTGCAAGACGTGGCTTGGCTTTTCCAGTCCATCCGTTTGTGGACCAGAAACTTGCGTTCTATCTCCAGACCGCTCATCAGTTCATAAGTATAGTACTGATTGCAAAGATGATTGCCAATGCTATCAGCACTCCGAAAATCCAGTTGACTACGCGGTTTGCCTGTTTCTCTTGTTTCTCTTCGCGCTCCTTACGGCGCAGTTTGCTTCTTTCACTCATAGTAATTAGTCCTCTCCAAGCCTCCCCCAAGGGGAGGATGTTTAATCACCTACTTAAAGGAAGCTTGGGTTTGGTTGATTTTTAATTGTTATTATGTTTTTAAATTTCTATTCTATGTTTATCTCGGTAACCACCATCTCCCCTCCTTCGGAGGGGCCGGGGGAGGTCTCTATTCATCATGGAACTGCATGAGGTACGCCTTTATGAAGCCGTCTATCTTACCGTTCATGACGCCATCGACATCAGATGTCTGATAGCCGGTGCGATGGTCCTTCACGCGACGGTCATCGAAGACGTACGAACGGATTTGACTTCCCCACTCAATCTTCTTCTTTCCCGCCTCAATCTTAGCCTGCTCAGCCTGCTTTTTCTTAAGAGCACGGTCGTAGAGTTGGCTCTTCAAGAGTTGCATAGCCTTCGCACGGTTCTTAGGCTGGTCTCTAGTCTCGGTGTTCTCGATAAGTATCTCCTCCTTCTCACCGGTATCCGGGTCTTCATACTGATAGCGCAGACGCACTCCCGACTCAACTTTGTTGACGTTCTGACCACCTGCACCGGAGCTGCGGAACGTATCCCAGCTCACCTTAGCAGGGTCGACGTAGACTTCAATAGTATCATCAACGAGCGGGGTGACGAACACTGACGCGAAACTTGTCATTCGCTTGCCCTGCGCATTGTACGGACTGACACGCACGAGACGGTGCACTCCGTTCTCGCTCTTCAAGAAACCGTAGGCGTATTCACCACCTTCGATGGTCATGGTGACACTCTTTATGCCCACTTCCTCACCCGGTTGCATGTCGGTTACGGTGACTTTGTAGCCGTGGGCCTCGCTCCATCGCGTGTACATTCGCATGAGCATCTGAGCCCAGTCCTGACTTTCAGTGCCGCCGGCACCCGAGTTTATCTTCATCACTGCGTCCATAGAGTCTTCCTCTTTACGCAGCATGTTCTTCAATTCCAAATTCTCTATCGCCTTCAGAGCCTTGTCATAGTCGGCATCGACCTCCTGTTCGGTGACGAGGTCCTCCTTGTGATAGTCGAAAGCAAGCTGCAATTCATCGGCGAGTGTACGAACGTTCTTGTATCCGTCAATCCACTTCTGAATTCCCTTCACTTTCTTCATCTGCGCTTGTGCACGCTTTGGGTCGTCCCAGAAGTCGGGTGCCTGCGTCCGCAGTTGCTCTTCTTCGAGTTCCACTTTCTTCCGGTCTATATCCAGATAGCGGTTCAGCGCGTCGGCGCGCTCCATCACATCCTTTAGTTGATCTGCTGTTATCATTGTCTTGTCTTCATTGTTTGAGAAGCTGTCGCAGTGCGACAGCATACTGGATGGGGTGTGGGGCTTTCGTGACGGTGTGGGTACAGGGGTTTAGTTTTCGTACATTTTGTCGATGACATCCTTGAAGTTCTTGTTTATTACGTTGCGTTTCAGCTTCAAGGTATTCGTCAGTTCACCGTTCTCCATTGAGAAATGATGGGCGATGAGAGTAAACCGCTTAATCTGCTCGTAGCTTGCAAGCTGCTGTTGCAGTGTGTCGATGCGGTCCATTATCATCTTATGTATCTTCTCATTGTCGCACAAATCCTCACGGCTTGTGAACGGAATGTTATTCTCGCGGGCATATTCTTCAAGCTCACGGAACTCCGGCACGATGAGAGCGCTCACGAATTTGCGCTTGTCGGCTATCACTGCAATCTGGTCAATGTACTTGTCGACCAACAGCTTTGCCTCCAGCGACTGCGGTGCTATGTACTTTCCGTTCGATGTCTTGAACAAATCCTTGATGCGTTCCTCAAGGTACAGCTCGCCATCCTTCATGTATCCGGCATCACCAGTGTGGAAATAGCCTTCGGAATCGAATGCCTGCGCATTCAGTTCCTCGCGGTGGTAGTAGCCCTTCGTTATCGTCGGACCTTTGAGAAGTATCTCGTTGTTATCACCAATCTTTATCTCCACGCCATCTATCGGACGTCCGACAGAGCCTATTGTATATGGCTTGCCCTTATGGTCGCAACTCACCGTGGCGAGACTTTCAGTCAGTCCGTAGCCCACAATCATGCAAATGCCGATACTGTGGACGAACTCCTCAACCTCAGGGGATACCGTAGCGCCTGCCGTCGGGAATATATTCGGATGCTCAAGACCGAGCTGCTTGCGGACAAGACTAAGCACGCTCTTGTTCAAAGCGGTATATTCCAGTTTCAGAGCCAATGGCGGACGGCGCCCGCGCGACAAGTATTCGATGTTATACTTACGGCCTACAGACAGCGCATGGTTGAACAATTTTCTCTGCATAGGGTTCGCCTCGTTCATCTTCTCCTTAACGGCAATGTACACTTTCTCCCAGAAGCGTGGCACCGAAGACATCGAAGTCGGATGGGTTTCACGCATACTCTGTTGTATTTCCTTAGGATATGTATTGACAATAAGCTGTGAACCTTCAGTCAATGCGAGGTAAGCCCAACCGCGCTCGAAGATGTGCGTGAACGGCAAGAAGTCTATCACGCGGTCCTTTTCGCCCACGGGAACGCATTTGTCGTTGGCCTTCAGCGCCGCGTCGTACTGTCCGTAAGTCAGCATAACGCCCTTGCTGTCGCCCGTTGTACCACTTGTGTAGAGGATATTGCAGATGTCATCCATCGAAGCCTGTGTCCAAAGAGCCTCAACTTCGGACTGTCGAGGAAGGTCTTCACCAAGCTTTATGAAGTCCTCGAAATACAATGCAAACGGGTCATGGGTACTGATGCGGACGCTCGGGTCAAAGATGACGATGCGTTCCAGCGTCGGACACAACGCGAAGATGCGGTGCGCCTTGTCGTACTGTTCCTGTTCGCCGACGAAGATAATCCTCGCGCCGCTGTCCTGAACCATGTACTGTATTTGTTGCTCCGAACTCGTAGCATAGAACGGTATCGATATTACACGCACGCCGTAGGCTCCGAAGTCGGTATAAAGGTACTGGATGCAATTCTGTGAGAACACCGCGATGCGATCCTGGGGCTTCAGTCCGAGGTTAAGTAGCGCATTCGACACTTGCTTGACACGCAGGGAGAACTGATTCCACGACACGCTCTTCCACTTCAGGGAGCCGAAATTGCGGAATGTCAGCACGGGCCGTGAGCCGTATTTCTTTGCCTGCTCGTGTATAAGTATGGAAAGATGACACTGTGTCTGCATAGTCTTTAGTATTTTTTGCAAAATTAATGAAATTGAACGACAATACAAAATAAAGGCGGAAATATTTCGTCATGCGTTTCCCCCGCCTTTAACCTGGTCACTAATTGGTCACTATCAGCCATCTCACCCGACATTTACAGCATTTCAATTCAAACATATAACCCCTCTGAATATAAACGAAGAAAAGCGGCTTTGTCTCCCGACAAAGCCGCCTCTTGACTAAACTTAATCTACAAACCTGAGTTTTTATAGTTTAAATGAAAATATTTCTTTACCTATCGAGTATAACTATAAAACTGCTGTAACCTAAATACTATCTAAACTTACCTTAATATTTTATACCTTTAAACTTACGTTTGCAAAGGTATTGGGTTTCGGTCGTGTGGCAAAATTCTTTCAACGAATTGCCTTTTTTGTTCAATGAATAGCGGCGGAAAAGGCATTTTCCGTTCAAAAAGAGCACGAAAAAGGTGTTTTACAGCATTAAACAGTATACTCCTAAGGCTTGCTTTCGCCCTCGACATACTCCTCCTGGAACATGTGCTCACCATCGAAGACAGCGTAAGTGAACTGCCATATCCAGTCGCCGAGTATCAACATGCGCGCGGTATGTCCCTCGCTGCGTGGCAGATTTAAGTCGAGCTCGATGTGGCGGTGCCCGTATATGAAGTAGTCGATGTTTGGATGATCCTCCATATACGCCTTAGTGTACTTTACGAGATACTCCTTATCCTCCCCCATGTATGGTTCTTCCTTACCGTCGGCACGCTTCAGACGGCTATGCTTTGCCCAGTTGAGTCCGAGTTGCATTCCCCACCACGGGTGCATGAAGTTGAGCAGGCGCTGGCAGGTACGGCTGTGGAACATCGCCCGCAGGAATTTGAACGACAGACTGGGGTCGCCGAGTCCGTCGCCGTGTGCCAGATAGAACACCTTATCGTATATCTCCGTCGTTATCGGCTTACGATGGACAATCAGTCCGCACTCCTCCTCGAGGTAGCCATACGTCCAAATGTCGTGGTTACCGGTGAAGAAATGAACCTCAACGCCCATGTCCGTGAGCTCCGAAAGTTTTCCGAGAAACCGCGTAAAGCCCTTTGGAACGACATAGCGGTACTCGTCCCAGAAGTCAAACATATCGCCGAGCAGGTATATCGCCGCAGCCTTGTCCTTTATGGAGTCAAGGAAACGGACGAGACGGCGCTCCTGTGTGCGCCTGTGCTCTATGGCCAGGGAGCCCAGGTGGGCATCCGAAAGGAAATATACGTTCTTCATAGTAAGGCTGGTTTATTAGTCGAAGCCGAGTTCAATGCGTGCTTCTTCAGACATCATGCTCTGGTCCCACGCCGGCTCGAACACCAAATTGACATTAGCGCTCTTAACTCCATTCACGCTTTCGATTTTCGTTCGTACGTCCTCAAGTATGAAGTCGGCGGCAGGACAGCTCGGAGCAGTGAACGTCATGTCAATGTCGGCAGAGCCATCGTCCTTTACGTCAATCTTGTAAATCATTCCGAGGTCGTATATGTTAACTGGGATTTCTGGGTCGTAAACCGTCTTCAGCACGTCGACGATGCGCTCTTCAATCTTGGTTTTCTCTTCTTGTGTCATAGTGTGTGTAACCTTTCTTCTTTACTTTTGCAAAAATACAACAATAATCAGACAACTGCAAGTTTTGTGCCGAAAAACCTCTGCAAGCAAATTCAGACCTCTCCAAGCTTCCCCCAATGGGAGGATGTTTGATTACCGAATGCCTGCTGGAAGGTGAGGGCTATGAGTTGATGAGTTAAAACTGATGATTATCTGAAGGCATCCTATGCAGGGGCGGCACTTGTGGCTGCCCGTTTGTCTTGCAAAGACAAATAATGGAGACGGAAAAAGTTTTTATCCTAGATAGAAAACTTTTGGGTATACAATTTCATTCGGCCTGTCGACCGAGCGGGCAGTCACAGGGGCCGCCTCTGCTTTGGGCGTTTTTGGATTGTCGCAATATAGATTTCGGAAATGAATCAGGGCGCAAAGAGGCATTAGGTATTCAACTTCCTCCCCCAAGAGGAGGCTTGGAGAGGTCTTTAATGCTTAGCTTTCAGATTTCCAAAGGTAAAGTCCGAGGTTGGTTTTTAATTTGTTTTTGCTTGAAAAATAAATTAAAAATGGAGGAAAAATAAATTAAAAATCCGACAAAAATAAATTAAAAAACAACGTGAAAGGTGGGCTATTGGATTTCAAGAAGATAGCTTTCACTATTTCGGAGGGTAGCTTTGATGTTTTCGGAGAGTAACTACCGCATGTAAATGGGGAAGATGTCGAGATGAAGAAGATGAACACTGGGCTTAATAATGGTGACTTGCGCCCTTCGTGCTATAGCGCATTTCCGAAGCGCCGAGTGGTAGAGGAGTGTCAGTCTTTTACCCCACACTGCGCTATCGCTTGTCAGGGGGTTACCGAGAATTTAACCTCTATCGAGGTTAATGCTGCATGTGTTGGTTATCAAACAAAAAAGTCGGATGAACCAAATCTTACCTCTGCCGAGGTTAATGCTGTGGATTAAAAACAACAAAAAAAGGAAATGGACCGTTATGAAGCCATTTCCTTAGTCAGAATGCTTTCGAGCTGCTCTGCCGAAAGACGCAATTGGAACTCGCCTTTTATAGCAACACTGATGCGGCCCGTCTCCTCACTGACGACGATTGCTACCGCATCGCTGTCCTGCGATATTCCCATGGCAGCGCGGTGGCGGAGTCCGAGTTCCTTAGGGATGTCCGTCTTGTGACTGACAGGAAGGATACAGCCGGCAGCACGTATGCGCTTGTTCGATATGACCATAGCGCCGTCGTGCAGAGGAGAGTTCTTGAAGAAGATATTCTCTATGAGACGCTGGTTGATGCGAGCGTCAATGATGTCGCCGGTGTCGATGATATCGTTAAGCGGAGTAGAGCGTTCGATGACGATGAGCGCGCCGACCTTGCCACGCGCCATGCTCATGCACGCCATGACAATTGGCATGATAGTCTCCTTGTCGGCCTCCTGCTCGGTACTGCTGCGGAACAGCCGCACGATGTTCTTCACCTTCTGGTGGGCTCCGAGGTTGTAGAGGAAGTGACGGATTTCCTCCTGGAACAACACTATGAGACCGATGACACCCACCGAGACGAGCTTGTCGAGGATACTGCCGAGCAGTTTCATCTCCAGCACACGGCTCACAAAGAGCCATACGAGCACGAAGAAGAGAATGCCGTAGAACACGTTCAGCGAGCGACTTTCGCGCATCAGCCGATAGAAATAGTACAGCATCAGTGCCACGAGCACGATGTCGATGATGTCCTTTATGCCGAATTCGAAAAACATCTTTATATTAATTTGTCATTGGCAATTGTTCAATTGCGAAGTGATAATAACCGCCTGCACTGCCTCTTTGACATCGTGGACCCGCAGAATCGACGCCCCACGCTCCAGTGCCATTGTGTTGACGACGGTCGTTCCGTTAAGTGCCTCGTCGGCGGTGAGCCCCAGTATCTTCCAAATGAGGCGCTTCCGCGACAGTCCGGCAAGTATCGGGCGGTCGAAGACTTGCAGTTTCTCCTGCTCGCGGAGTATGTCGTAGTTCTCCTGCATTGTCTTTCCGAAGCCGTAACCCGGGTCGAGGATGATGTCCTTCACGCCCAAATCGCACAGCTGCTGTATCTCACGGCTGAACCCGAGGACCATATCGCGGAGGTTGCCTTGTACCGACATGA
This sequence comes from uncultured Prevotella sp., assembly GCA_900314455.1. Taxonomy (GTDB): domain Bacteria; phylum Bacteroidota; class Bacteroidia; order Bacteroidales; family Bacteroidaceae; genus Prevotella. The sequence goes on from OMVI01000097.1 coordinate 20,955, forward strand.
GGATGTACGGTACCTTCAGGCGTCCCATCATGCGGAATATTGCAGGATAATCCTTGAACTTGTCGTCGCCTTCGACATCGTATTTCTCCTCCAACGGTTTGTCGACGATACCCGTGATGCCGCCCTCCGATACATCATTTATTATGTCAGCTCCGTACTCTTCGACTACCATTCGCGCCACGTCAGGACGGTAGGTATCGACGGAAACAACAGCATCCGGTTGCTCACGGCGCACAATCGGCAGGGCGAAACGCAGACGGCGCATCTCCTCTTCCTCGCTTACCTCATCGGCACCGGGGCGCGTCGAGAATGCACCGACGTCGATTATGCGTCCTCCTTCACGAATGATTTGATTGGCACGGCCGGCAATTTCGCTCTCCGTTTGCTTGCGGCTACCTGCGAAAAAACTGTCGGGCGTGCAGTTGAGTATACCCATTACGACCGGTTCCGACAAGTCGAGAAGGCGTCCGTGGACGTTTATAGTGTAGTTGTTGTTTCGTTTCATTCAGTGCAAAGTTAATCAAAAATTTCCCAATACAATAATTATAAAGGATTTGTTTTCTGCTTTTAGTGAAGGTGGAATATGTCTCATCACTCACGGTAGAGCCACGACAGCAGTTTGTTGAGCCATCCGATGGTGAAGTGGAACCAACGATAGGCACTTACCGGTTTGCCTCCGAAGCGCAGAATGAAGTCCCGGTAGCGGTTGCCACGGAAAGGAAGGCCGACGTTCATGAAGTTTATGTGACTCATGTGCTTGTCGTACGAGGAGCGTATGTCCTCCCAAATCGTCAGCACTTCGGGACGTAGCACGGGATGCGACTTCTTCCTCGATGCTGCGTACCACAGGAAAGCGTTCTGCCGACTGTAGACGACAGCGCTGCCACCGATGACCTTGTCGTGCCAGATAGTCACGAAGATGCTTGCGTTGCGGCTCTTGGCGAGTTTCTCGAAGAAGTCGAGCGACGGTACGAAGCGATGGAATTTGAAGCGGTAGTAGTTCTTCAGCATTTTGTAGAACGTGGCTATTTCCTCGTCGTCGACAGCCTCGCGGGTCACGATACCAGCCTCATAGCCCCGTGCTATGATGTCGCGTGTGTGCTCGGAGAGGCGCTGCTCGGGTGCAAGACTGTGCAGGGAGTTGTGGATATGGACCCAGGAGACAGGGAAGAAATCGTTCTGACGGAACTCACGGTAGCCGAACATCTTCGACGAGAGGTCGGAGAATTCGATGTACAGGCACAGCTTATGGTGGAGTGCATGGCTCACCGCCTTCAGCATAAGAGGAAATATCTTTTTCTTCTCGGTTACGTCCTGATAGACGCCCTCACCATAGACACGGCAGTAGGAGAATATACATGGCGGAACAAGGGCTCCCCGTCGCCACAGCATCGCAAGCAGATGGGCACGCACTTCGCCTTTGTCGTTGGTTGCCACAATCATATATGGCGAGCACTCCGGTATGGCTTCGAGCATGCGGAACAACTCGGGGCTGTGGAAGAAGTTGCCTTCGGAAAGCTCGGGCAGCTCCTTACTCTTCCTGACTATGTCTATTTTGTATTTGCTCATTGCATAAGTGAATCCTCACGGCGGAAGTTTTTCAACTCTTCCCAAATGCGCTGGACGGGCAGGCCCATAACGTTGAAGTAGCTACCGCGTATCGCCGTGACACCGACGTAGCCTATCCACTCCTGTATGCCGTAGGCGCCAGCCTTGTCGTATGGGTGGTACTTCTCGATATAATAGTCGATTTCCTTGTCGGTGAGTTGCTTGAAGGTCACCTCGGTGCTCACCGCGAATGCCTTCTGATGGCGTTTTGTGGTAAGCGCAACACCAGTGACGACATCGTGGGTGCGGCCGCTCAGGGTGCGAAGCATTGCGTGTGCCTCCTCGTCGCTGTGAGGTTTGCCAAGCGCTTTGCTGTCGGCAATGACCATAGTATCGGCCGTTATCAGCAACTGACCTTCTGATAGCATGTTCCGGTAGGCAGCTGCCTTCTCCTTGCTGACGTACAGTGGTATGTCCTTTGCTGCTAATCCAGGAGGGTAGTCCTCGGCTATGTCGGGCAGGACACGCACCTCAAAGTCGATGTCGAGTCCTTTCAGCAGTTGCCGGCGACGCGGTGAATTGCTCGCAAGTATAATATCGTAATTGCCTATTCTCATCTTCTGTTTACCAACCGAAAGCCTTCACGCTGCTAAGCCATTTGCCCTGGGCGCGCAGCACTTGCTCAATGACGTCGCGGGCACAGCCCTCTCCGCCGTTACGGTCGCTTATATATATTGATATATCCTTTATCTCCGGCACCGCGTCCTTTGGACAACACGGGCACTTCGTACGCTGCATTATCTGGTAGTCGGGGATGTCGTCGCCCATGTAGATTACTTCCTCGTCGGTGAGTTCGTACTTCTTGAGGTATTCGTCCCACGTGTTTATCTTCACGGCGCAGTTCAGATAGATGTCGCTAACGCCAAGATAGCCGTAGCGGCGGCTTATGTCCTCGTTGTGGCCACCTGTCATTATGGCGACGTGAATGCCCATCTTGACGGCAAGCTGGATGGCGTATCCGTCCTTGATGTTGATGGTCCGGACGGGCTCTCCCTTGGAGTTCATCTGGATAGTGGAGCACGACAGCACTCCGTCGACATCGAAAACGATGGCGCGTATCTTCGTTAAGTCGTAGTTAATCATTCGTCTCCTTTTTTGCGTTCGTTCTTGATGGCTGTGTCGTGGATTGACAGCGACATGCGTTCGTACAAGTCCTTGAGCATCGGATTGCCTCGCATCAGGTTTGCCTGTGCACGTATGACGTTCTCGTCGAACCTTATGGCTGGACCGGTCTGTGCCTTTGCCGGTGGCAGTTCGTGAACCTTGGCGGCAGTTTCGTCGATGAGCGGCAGCATAACGTCGAAGGGCAGCCCGTGCTGTCGCAGTATTTCGGCGCACACTTCGTAGCAGTGGTTGACGAAGTTGCAGCCCCATACAGCTGCCAGATGCAGGTAGCGGCGGTCGTCGGACGACAATTCTATGACTCTGTCGCTTATCGATTCAGCAAGCCCACGCAGCATTTCGTAGGCGTATTTGTCGTTAGCCTCGATGAAGCAGGGTATCGTCTTGAAGTCGACTTCGCGTTCCTTGGAGAACGTCTGCATAGGATAGAGTACGCCATAGTGCAGTGCCATTCCCTCAAAACAGCTCATCGGCATCGACCCGGCGGTATGTATGAACAGCTTGTCGCTCTTGCCCTTTGCCACGCGGGGGATGATGTCGCCAAGTACACTGTCCTTTAGCGAGAAGATGTAAACGTCACCCGTGGACACAATATTGTCCACATTATCTGTCGCCGCACCACCGATGAGGGTCGCAAGCTGCTGTGCGTGCTCCCATGTGCGGCTGTACACTTGTATTATATCGTGTCCGGCGCTTTGCAATGCCTTACCGAGGTTGGTGGCAAGGTTGCCGGCTCCTATCATAACAATTTTCATAATCTGCACAAAGTTACGTATTACGACCGAAATAACAAAACAAAAATCTAAATTCTTATATATTCTTAAAGATTGCAGATGGCGCATAAACAAGCAACGCCAAGCACTTCTGTAGAATTGAAGGCTTGGCGTTGGAAGATTGGTCTCAGCTAAATTTGAATTCCATCGAATAACTGGATATACTTGTTAATTGCATCCTCGATTTCGGAAAGACGAATGAACTCGTCGGCGGAATGCGAGCGTGACGACTCGCCCGGTCCGAGTTTGAAGGACGGGAAGGGCATAAGTGCCTGGTCGGAAAGCGTTGGCGAACCGTAAGGAGTCATGCCCATGTCGACGCAACGGCGAACTAAAGGATGGTCAAGGCTGATGTGCGAAGACTGGAGACGGAAGCTGTGGGCGCTGACATCACTGCCGACGTGCTCGCGGATGATGTCGAAGACTTCGTGGTTGGTGTACAACTCGTTCGTGCGGACGTCCACAAGCATTCGGCATTCATCAGGTATGACGTTGTGTTGAGTACCTGCGTTGATAACAGTGACGGTCATCTTGACCGGGCCAAGGAACTTACTGACTTTGCTGAACTGATAGTCGCGGACCCATTCGATGTCGGACAGCGCCTTGTAGATTGCGTTCACGCCCTCATTGCGTGCTGCATGACCTGACACGCCGTGAGCTACCATATCGAGAACCATAAGGCCTTTCTCGGCTACGGCGGGCTGCATGCCTGTCGGTTCACCAACAACGGCAACGTCAATCTTCGGCAACTCGGGCAGAGCAAGGCTTATTCCGTCCTTTCCCGACACTTCTTCCTCAGCTGAAGCAAGATAGATGAAGTTGCAATTCCGTTGCAGTGAAGTCATGATTCGGAATATCTGAAGCAACGAGCACAGTCCTCCTCCGCAATCATTGGAGCCCAGTCCGTAGAGCGTACCTTCTTTTACAGTAGGCGTGTAAGGGTCGCGTGTCCACGTGCTGACAGGCTTCACCGTGTCGATATGTGCGTTCAGGAGAATTGTCGGACGGGCTTCGTCATACTCCGGGTCAATCACCCACACGTTGTTCTTTAGCCTATACGGTTTCAATCCCTTTTCCGACATATAAGCTTCCATAACATCGGCGGCGCGACTCTCGTCCCTGCTCACCGACGGAGTTGCTATCAGCCGTTTCAGAAGCTCTACAGCTTCGTTGCAATATTCCTTTGTATCCATTGTCGTTGTTGTTTTCTCCGCAAAGGTAATTAAAACGAATGGATAACCAAAGTCGATTTCACACTTTTTCCCTGACAAGGACTCACATCACGGCAGAGGAAGTCCGTTCTACAGGCAGAGGACGCTGGGCTTGCCCTTGCGGGAGAGTTCGGAGGCGAAAAGGAGAATGATGAAGTATCCGATGAATGGTATGATGAACGGAAGGGAGAGCATTCCCGTCGAGTCGGCTATGATTCCCATGAGCAGGAAGCCACATCCGCCGATAGGAGTCATCATCAACAGCGACGAAGCACTTTTCGTCAGGTTTCCCAATCCCCTAAGTGCGAGGGAGAAAATCGTAGGAAACATGATTGCCTCGAAGGCGTAGTTGCACACCAATGCCACCATAGAGACTTTCCCAAGGTTAAGCATCACGGTGCCAATACATACCACGCTACCAGCGGCGCAGATAAGTAGCATTCGCTCGGCCTTTACGCTTCGCATTATCCAAGAGCCCGTAAAGCGTCCTATCATGAAAAAGGCAAGGCAGCAGGTGAGGACGATTGATGCCGTGTTATCGTTCATCCAGTGTTTGCCGGTGACGTAGTTTATGAAATAACTGTTGATGCTTATCTCCGAGACTTCGTAGGCAAGAAGCGTGAAAAGACCAAAGACGAACATCGGATGGTGGCGAAACAGCTGTACGATTCGCGTCTCCTTCTCGTTCTGTATTTCTTCTTCTGTAACCTGGTGCTTAATTTCGGGAAGATTAACGCGCGAGAACACAACTGCAATAATTAGTACTACGATACCCAAAACTGTGTAAGGGACGACGATATTGCCGCCGTTGTCGGTACCGTTGAATAAGATTTGACCGACGATGAACGTAGCCGAGAGGGAGCCAAGACCATTGAATGACTGCGAGAAGTTCAACCGTGCCGTTGCAGTCTCTGGCGCTCCGAGCTCCGTCACGTACGGATTGGCTGACGTTTCGAGGAAAACGAGACCGCAGCCGATGATGAACAGCGCACCGAGATATGCATAGAAAGTCCCAGCCTCAGCACCCGGGATGAAGAGCAAGGCTCCGATTCCGAAGAGCGCAAGTCCGGAAATGACTCCGTGGCGGTAGCCATGCCGGTTGATAAACCATCCCGCCGGTATAGCCATAAGAAAATAACCGAGGTACGTCGTTGCCTGAACGAGAGCCGACTGCGTTATCGATATGTCGAGAGCATTTTGGAAATGCTTGTTCAATACGTCCAGAATAGCACGCGCAAAGCCCCACAGAAAGAACAGCGACGTGACGAGAATGAACGGCAGAAGATATTTGTTTGTTGTCAGTTTCGGTCGCTTATTATTGCTCATTGTTACTTTCGTTTACCATCATTAATATTATCTCATCCCCCTCATCATATCATCCTATCATCCCATCATCACTCTCTTGATGTCCTCCTCTGTACCCGTGAACGGACCGGAATGCTCCAATTTCAGCGTACACATTGCCGCAGCGTAACGCCCGGCATCAGCCACACCGGCGCCAAGGGCACGACAATAGAGATAGCCAGTTGAGTAAGTGTCACCGCATCCGGTAGCGTCGGTGATGTGACGAGGCTTGTAGGCAGGTATATCATAGAACTTTCCGCAGGCATAGATTACCGAACCGTAACTGCCAAGGGTAATAACGACCTCCTTGACACCGTACCCCGCGAGTTTCAAAGCAACAGAACGCGGGTCGCCGGTACTGTCGAAGACCTCCATCTCGTGCTCGTTCAGCTTCAGAATACTTGTACGGGTAAGTATCCGCTCCTTGTCCTTGAAGTCGACAGCCTGCACATCCTGCCCCACGACCTTGCGGAGATAGCCTTGCACATCGATAGACACTGCACCTTTGTCGGCAAGATTCTCGACCACCTCCGGCGAGAAATCGTCGGCAAGAAGACTACCCAGATGAAACACCTTTGCCTCCAATCCGCTCACATCATCTATCGTGAACGGGTCTGCTTTGGCAAGAACGCGCTGCGTACGGTTGTTGGAATCGGCTCCATAACGGTTCTCGAAGTATACCGTATGACTGCTTGGATAGCACACCGTGTCAATTCCCATCGCCTTAATCTTGCCGACCTCGCCCCGCGTATCGTCCCCGACCTTCGTCACGAGCTGGTAGTTGACCTTCCCCGGCAGACGACTTATACCGTAGGACATATAGAATGCGGTTCCACCGGACAAATAAGTGGTCTTCTCCGGTGTAACTATCTTGTCGCGGGTGATATGCCCGATGCTGCAAATGTCGTACATTTCAAAAAAGTTTTTATGCGGTGCAAAGTTACAATATATTTTCCACCTTAAACCAAAAATTCCCAGATACCAACACTTTCTTTCGCGTTTTATGGAAGAAATGTACAACAATCACACATTGACGGACGAAAAAATCCCTGCAAACCGGTTGTATTTCACCAATCAGTTTACAGGGATTAAAAATCTAATACACTATGAGCTTACTTTTCAATCAACTTGTCTGTCAACTTCAAATTTTTGTATTTATTGTCGACTTTGAGGATAAACATCGGCTTCTTCCGTGTTACTCCGTCGACATTCCTTATCAACCCAATCGGCTGGACACTCAATATCAATTACGGCGGAAAAGCTCACAAGCTACAGGTACAGTTCTATGCAAACACATACTACTCCTTTGGCCAACTCTGCGGCAACCGTCTTGGCATGCAGATTATCGCAGGAAGAATTCTTGAAGACGGAAAAACTGCCAACTGGCTGAGAAATACAGCAACGTACGTTCTGACCGCCAAGAAGTAGTAACGTCTACCTGTTTCCAATAACAAACTTCTTTCCGCTGCGGATATAGAGGCCGGCAGGGAGGCGCGTGGCATCCTTTCCCACGCAAATTCCGCCTAAAGTGTATATTCTGTCGTCGACGACGGCATCGCCAAGCACTTCCTCTATGCCCGCAGCGGCTTTTTTCAGCACTAGCTGAATGCCTGCGGCGGCATCTATCTGACCGTAACCGTAATTGTTGTTAGGGTAAGACAGCGATGCGTCATAGTGCGTACAGCTCTTCGAGAATATTTCGATACAGTCCTGCGGAGTCAACTTCGGATATGCCTGAAGCCACAAAGCAATGACGCCCGCCACAACCGGCGACGACATGGACGTACCCGACATTGCTGTCCAACCATACAGGCGGTCGTTGTAAGTGAACCTACGGACATCGTTCCGGAGTACATCGGCATCGGGGCGGTTTGCCTCAAAGAAACTGCTTACCGACGAAATGATATTCTGTCCGGGAGCGAGGACATCGGGCTTAATACGCTCGTCGAACGTAGGACCAACGCTCGACGTTCCCATCCATACACCGTTGGCAAAGCCCCAGCCCCAATTATACATCCTGTCGCCTTTGTAATCATAGAGATACTGACGATAGCCAGAGGAGCCAACGCTGATGACGCACGGTGCGCTTCCCGGCGAATTGACACCATAGTGGTCGTCGCCGACATCCGTTACGGTACCGTTGTCGGCATTAGTCAGCGTACAATTGGCTGGGAATAAATCAATCGTCTGCCCGTCACCGATAAGTATCACGTCCAGTTTCCAACCTCCGTCACGCAGCGCCGAGTCGCGTTCTATCTGCCAGTCGCATATCATGTCCGAGGCATCATAGCACGAAGTGTAAGCCGAAGCAGTAATGGGACAGAAGAAATTGGCGCCCCGCAACGTATCCGTCAATGTAGAATCGGGAGCGGCAAGGACATCAGCGAAAGAGATATCTCTTGTTATTTCCGTGCTGCCGGAGTACCTGCGGAACCTCAACGTGAAATTCTTAGCCTTTGTGCGGGTAGTGACAACCATCGGACCGGGCAGGACATTGACACCGATTGCTGCCGAATGCTCATCCGAACGCTTGACGGCATGGGTGATATAGTGCCCCGTGTTGCCTGCCGAAGATACGATGATGTGTCCCGGACCGGTAAGCGAGTCGAGCATTTCGTAGTACAACTGGTCGTCGCCACGGAAGTCCATGCCGGACCCTTCGCTGAAGTTTATGACGCAAGGCTTCCCCACTCTGTCGGCATAATCGAAGATATACTTGAATCCGAGGGCGTCGAGGGCGTACGTGTACTTATAGTAATCCTTCGGGGCAATGATACTGCGGTCGTCGGATGTAGCATTGCAGACGAGACAGATGTCGGCATCAGGAGCTATGCCACGGTACGGCGAGACGACTCCCCGACCCTCTGCGCCACTGCCGGCGGCAATGCCTGCGGTGTGGGTTCCATGTGTCTGGATGAGTCCGTCACGAGGATGTCCGACCTCAAGGAGCGCCTTCTGACCGACATAGTCGCGTCCGACGGGCATGGTTGTGTTCAGAGTGTCATACGAAAGTTGGTCCCACATTGCCTTGATGCGGTACGTCGACAAGTCGGACGACCAGAATGTCGGGTGCGTGAGGTCGAATCCGATGTCCTGAACACCCACTACGACGCCCTTGCCGGTGAACTTCTGCGGAAGATTGACACCCTCATTGACGGGGACGGAGTTGACTATTATACCCGTAGTGTCCATATGAACCGACGCAACTCTATTGGCCTCAATGCGACAGACACGGTTGTCGAGCGACAGACTGCCTATCTGAGAAACCGGAATCTCGGCTATAAACAGACTGCCATAGCGTGCCAGGACACGGCAGCCATGCTCCTCCAACGCATAGTCGCTGTCAGTCAGTTTCACAAAGGCAATCATCTTGGATGCGCCTTTGGCCCTAACTCTGCTGCCAAGAGTGCCCGACTGTGCCTCACGGCATGCCTGCCGTACCATCGACGACATTTTATAATAGGCCGGACGCTGAGCGTAAGCCATCGCAGAAGATAGCAACAGAGTTATAATCGCTAAGAGGAACTTGTGTTGTCGCATATATTTTCCCGTTTTATTTGTCTCACCCGAATATTCAAGAGATTATTGAAAACAATTAGGGGCGGGCACAAGCCCACCCCCATCGAATAGTTATCAGTCAAGTGGATGTTTCAAATGATTCTATCAGACTTCCACACCTAAAGCTTATTGCAGCTCTGCGTAGACCTTGAAGTCTTCGTTGTCGCCGGTCATGAGACGGTTGATTTCCTCCTCAGTGACAAGGTTGAAGTCGCCGACAACATTGTTCTTCATTGCCGATGCTGCAAGCGAGAAGTCGAGGCAGTGCTGGTTGTCGTCGCCCCAATGCGTGTAGGCATGGAGGTAAGCGGCAATGAACGCGTCGCCGACACCCATCGGGTCGATGACAGGATTGATGTCGTAGATGCGGGTATGATAGAGTTTGCCCTCGGCAAAGACGAAGCCCGTCAGCGTGTGGTGGTTCGAACTGATTTGGTTGCGGACAGCCATGACGAACTTCTTGCAGCGAGGATACATTCTGGCAACTTTGCGGAAGTATAGCTCAAAGGCATCGAGGTCGAGCTCATAGTTCTCGTCGGTAGCCGTGAAAGGCACACGTGGCAGACCGGAAATCTTCTCGAATTCGCCCTGGTCGCCGAAGATTATGTCGGCAAACTGGCATAAATCGGGAAGGACATCCTCAGCGCGCACACCGTAGTTCCAAAGGTTCTTGCGGTAGTTGATATCGAAGCTGACGAGCACTCCCTTGCGCTTAGCCTCGTGAATGCCTGCGAATGTTGTCCAGAAGGCGCTGTTGCTGACACCGGTGGATATTCCGCTGGTGTGGAAAATGAAGGCATCGTCGAGGATACTAGCCCAGTCGACCATCTGCGGCTCTATGGAATAGAATGCCGAATCACTTCTATCGTAGACGACACTAGAGTTTCTCATCGCGGCAGCTTCCTCGAAATAGTAGGTTCCGAGGCGCTTTCCGCCACGTACTACATGGTCGGTCGACACGTTATATTCGTTCAGGCGCAGACAGGCGTTGCGTCCGACGGGATTATCCGGTACGCGGGTGATGTATTCAACGTTATCGCCGAGTGTCGCAAGCGATACGGATACGTTTGCCTCCGAGCCTCCGTAGTTCTCTCTATACATGTGGCTCTGGCACAGACGATAGCGGTTTGGTCTGGAGAAACGAAGCATTATTTCTCCAAAAGTAACGATTTTGTCCTTCATATTTAGTTCTAGTTTGTTTCTATTGGCAAAATTACAGAAAATAAGCGGAACTACAAAGGAAAGTCGTTGTTTTTCACTCTGTTAATAATAAGAGTTATTCTGCTAGCCAGTTCTCGATTTGTATGCCTTCTATTCTTGACAAATGTGAACGCTTACTCTTATTAATATTGTCTATAATCTCCTCAGCTGTCTCATCAACGGTCCATGCTCCACCGAATCTATCCAACATTTCCTTTGTGTATTCTTTGGATTTGGCACTCGAATCCGACTCATCCATCAATGAAGAAGACAGAAGAGTGATAATCTGGAGTTTTTCCTTGGGACTCAAAGTCTTGAGCTCATTCCAATAGTAAGAAACCCCTTTGCCCGTGGAAGATGGTGAAGTCCTCATATCGCTATTATTCTTTACTTGGTGCCAATATAATTATTTTTCTGCTAACATCCAAGCAAATATAAAGAGATTTGCTGAAAATTCATTTGCATTCCTCATCAAACAGAAATGCAATTTATAGCAAACGAAAATGTCATTTTACCCAAACGGAAACATGAAAGATAACGAACGGGCAAGTAATTGATACCCAACGACATCACGAAACGTCATCTTTCGCGAGAAAAAATAAATTAAAAATGGATCAAAAATAATTTATTTTTCAGGCAAAAATAAATTAAAAACCAAAACGAAAGCTTAGCTTTCACATTCTGAAAGCTGGCAAATAATAATTGAAGAACTCAAAGAATATAATTCAAAACCTCTCCAAGCCTCCCCCAAGGGGGGAGGCTTGGA
>OMVI01000093.1 GCA_900314455.1 uncultured Prevotella sp.
GAAAAGAAGATGGGGGAAGGAAAGAAAAGAAGAAGAGGGAACGAAGAGAAGAAGGATGGACAACGAGGGAACGGAAAACAAAACGGGAGGTTTGTTTGGGAATATCGATTTTAAATGGTAACTTTGCAAACTCAATAATACGACACATCTAACTTTTTATCACATTATTATATTATGAGAAGAAAAAAATTACTCCCAGTACTTTGCTTGTTACTTTTAGGCCTTTGCCAACCGATGAATGCCATTGACCACGCGTCGCTTGTTTCATACGCCTCGTCGCTCAAAGGCAAGAAAGGCGCAGATTTAAAAGAAGCATTGGAAGCGCTCATGAAAAATAAGACCGTGCTGAGCTATGGTAAAGGAGCCGGTCACACTTGGTCGGGTTTCTACAAGACGGACCGCAACAAGGAAACAAACGAGTGCTACAACCGCTACAGTTCTAAGAAGTTCTACTTTACAAGCGCTACCAATGCCATTGACGGCATGAACATCGAGCATTCTTTCCCAAAGAGTTGGTGGGGCGGCGCTTCGAACGATGCTTACAAAGACCTCTACAACCTGTATCCGTCGGATAAATCGGCAAACTCTTCGAAGAGCAATTTTCCTATGGACGAGGTGACGAAAGCCACATCCGGAGAAGAAGGCTACGACAAAGTCGGCACCGGTACCCATACCTCAAACGCATGGGAACCCGGCGACCAGTTCAAGGGCGACTTCTCCCGCGGCTATATGTATATGGCTGTAACCTACGGAGGCCTCACCTTCTCTGGCACAGGACTCCAGACTATGACAAACGAAGCATACCCAGGATTGAAGTCATGGGCATCGACGCTGTACCGCACATGGAGCAAGAAAGACAAGGTCAGTGATTTGGAACGTGACCGCAACAATGCAGTTTCCGAAATTCAAGGCAACCGCAACCTGTTCATCGACTATCCATTCCTCGCCGAATACGTATGGGGCGACAGCACTGACGTTCCATTCAACCCATCGACATCTATCAGCACAGCAAGCGACGACGACAGATATATGAATGTCAACCCTGATAATCCTGACACTCCGACTTACGATGACGTCTATTACTTCTCCAAGGCGACCACGATAACATCGGGCAAGCAGTACGTTCTTGCTGCACAACAGGGCGACACATTATTTATAATGAAGCCTCTCGCATCGAACAAGACCTACGGTTATCCATACGTTGACAAGTTTACGACGACCACCGATACGTTAACACAGAAGAACTTCGACAACGCCTACATTTTGACAGAGAGCGGCAACGGCTACACAATAACTGACAGCAAAGCACGCTACCTGTTCCACGAAGGCACTTATAAGACCCTCAGCGTATCGAACAACTCAGATAAAGCCGCCGTATGGACAATCACCAAGAACGCAGACGGCACCTTCAAGATAGAGACCGACGGCTATTATCTCCAGTATTCGACAATATATAAGTCATACGGATGCTACAACAACATCCAGGGTATTATGCCAATACTCTTCGAGCTCACCGACAAGGCAGCCACAAGCATCAACTCCGTTACAACCGTTAAGGCAAACAACGACAACCGTATCTTCACAATCCAAGGTCAATATGTTGGCAAAGACCTCAACACACTACCTCGCGGACTGTACATTAGCAACGGAAAGAAGATTATAATAAGATAATTCGATAGTATCGAACACAGTTATAGCAAAAGCCGGAACACATCGACATTGATGCTTTCCGGTTTTTTTTATTATTTAATCAGTAGATGTTCCAATTCCGTACACACCTATGCCAACGAAAACAAGAACTTCATATCGACATATTCAACATTGACTACACCATAACGTATAAGCCGAGCCAGCGTTCCAATGACATGATGGCGTCCCTGGCGTGAAAGCCCTACTATACGGTTCAATGTGGTAGAAGGATTGTCACGCATTACTTCCATGAGACGCTGTTCAGTATCAGTGTAATGCATCATGGACTGCGCCATGGCATCCTGCCGCCATATCTCAAGATACACCGGTGAAGCAACAATATTCTCATCCTTTATCCGAACGTAAGCCGTCCGTGCCCCCTTGTGATCCAAAGCATAAACGGGCTTACGCTTGGCAGGAGGAACTGTGGCAATGACAACCGTCCGTCCGTTGGCATGTAACGTCTCGAAGCCAATCTTCGCCTCAGGTTTACAATATTTATATGCAGCCGCATGCATCATGTAGATTTCCTCTTCAGAGCGCACGCCCGAGATATTGCCATCGTCGCGCACGCCAATCAGAAGCCGTCCGCCATCAGTATTGGCAAAAGCCGACACCGATTTAGCCAGTTTTATAGCATCCTGAACCTTGTACTTGAAGTCCTGTTGCTGGTGCTCACCTTGCGAAATCAATGACTGTAGATATTGCTTGTCGTCCATGTCTTTTATAGTAATCGGCTGCAAAGGTAGTACAAAACACTAGCAAAACAAAGCTATCATCTATCAAAAACACGATTTTTTATCCTCTTTTAGAAACTTTTTGCTACCTTTGCCGTTGAAATAGTAACGAAAAAGAATAATCAACAATAACACGCCCAATATCGGGATATAAACACGAAGACATATGGAGAAGATCAAAATGACAACGCCGCTAGTCGAGATGGACGGTGACGAGATGACACGCATACTGTGGAAGATGATTAAGGATGAACTAATCCTGCCGTTCGTCGACCTCAAAACCGAATACTACGACCTTGGTCTGCCACACCGTGACGAAACTAACGACCAGGTAACCATCGACTCAGCCAAGGCAGCCTGTAAGTATGGCGTTGCCGTGAAGTGTGCTACGATAACTCCGAACGCACAGCGCATGACGGAGTATAAGCTTCACAAGATGTGGAAGAGCCCTAATGGCACCATCCGAAGCATTATGGACGGTACAGTTTTCCGTGCGCCAATCACTATCCCGTCGATACATCCGGTTGTGAAAAACTGGGAAAAGCCTATTACCATTGCCCGTCATGCCTACGGCGATGTCTACAAGAGCGTTGAACTGAGTGCAGACGAGCCGGGCGTTGCAAAGCTCGTCTTCGATGGCAAGAGCGGCAAACACCAGGAGATAGAGATACACGACTTCGATGGAGCTGGCGTCATTCAGGGCATGCACAACACCGACAAGAGTATCCGCTCTTTTGCCCACAGCTGCTTCAAGTTCGCTGTCGACACCAAGCAAGATTTGTGGTTCGCAACCAAAGACACCATTTCGAAGACCTATGATGCCCGCTTCCGCGAGATTTTCCAGGAAGTTTACGACAAAGAATACAAAGAGCAGTTTGAGAAACTCGGCATAGAATACTTCTATACGCTTATCGACGACGCCGTTGCACGTGTCATCCGCTCAAAGGGTGGCTTCATCTGGGCATGCAAGAACTACGACGGCGACGTGATGAGCGATATGCTCTCGACGGCGTTCGGCTCACTGGCAATGATGACATCAGTGCTCGTCTCACCGGAAGGCAACTACGAATATGAGGCAGCCCACGGAACCGTGACACGCCACTACTACCGTTACCTGAAAGGCGAGGAAACATCCACCAACCCTATGGCTACCATTTTCGCATGGAGCGGAGCACTTCGAAAGCGTGGCGAACTGGATGGCATCAACGCTCTCGTCAACTTCGGCAATCAGCTTGAGGGCGCTTGCTTCGACACGCTCAATGATGGTATTGCCACGAAAGACCTCGTCAACCTCATGGAAGGTGTCGACGTGAAGCCAGCCAACTCTTCGGAGTTCATTGCCGCAATACGTGAGAGACTGGAAAAGAGACTTGCTTAATTGATGACAATTGTACGGAACCAGTCGCGAAGCAGCTTTCCCGACTGGTTCTGGCTATCTGCACACAGCACGATTACTTGTCTTCCGTCGGCAAGTTTTGGTCCAAGACACATGCCTTCATAGTTGGCGAAGTCCTTATGGACGAGGTTCATGCTTGTCCGCCACATTGCCACGATGTGCTTGGCAACAGGTCTTGACGTATCGCGGGTATCAACACTGTAAACGCTATTTACGACCCACGCCCCTATCTTGGCCTTCGGCACCCACGCCTCGCGCTCCAATACGAGCAGCTTCCCGTTGTCGAGGGCACACAGTGCACTGACTCCCATGGCATAGAGCGTGGCATTCTTCGTGCTAATAGGTCCTTCCATGATGTAGTCGAGATAGCCACGGTAGCGCAGACTGTCGTCGAATGACATCAGCCGAAGGCGGTTGCGGACACCGTTGACGGCATTCGCTTGCTGACCATCCTGTGGCAGCGTGCTCTCCGTCGTTGTCCAGAAGCGGTGCGTCACCTTGTTGTATGTCAGCGACTCCAAGCCATAATTACCCTGCGGAAGTGTCACCGGCAATCGCAACTCGCGGCCAGTCAGCCGTCCCTGCAAGTCGTATTCCAATATTCTGTTGTCCGCTTCACCACTTATGAAAACAGTCCTTGCCGACGGGAAGTAGGCTATGCCCTCGCCATCACGAAGTCCGTGGTAGTCGGAAACGACACTGCGTATCTTTTTAACATCGGTAATCTCGCCTGTGCCAGAATTTATATCGACAGTGAAAATATCAAATCCGTCTGCTTTCGGCTTGTCGTTTACCACAATGTATGCATTCCTACCGAGCAGCGAAGAGCCATCACCACCGAGCCAGGCAAGTCCGCTATAGTTGCCAGCCGGCACCGTTTTGCGGAAATAATGCTGCGGTTCAATTTCTGCAAACTGAGCCTGAGCCGTGGCAGCAACAACGGTTAACAATATGAACAAGGATGAAATTCTCTGCCGAAAATAACATTTATAACTTTCAAAAACTGTCATAACTTTCCGAAACATTTATATTCAACTGGCAAATTTAATACAAATAGAAGATTAAACAAAAGAATAAAGAAAATTTAAGACACCAATGTTGATAGTCCTGACAGTTTTATTGTACTTTGCAGCACTGCTCCTGCTGAGCCGGCTGACAGCAAGGCGTTCCGACAACGATACTTTCTTCCGGGGCAACAGACGGTCGCCGTGGTACATGGTAGCGTTCGGAATGATAGGTGCAAGCATCTCCGGAATAACGTTCGTCAGTGTTCCGGGCATGGTTTTGACAACGGGCATGACTTACTTGCAGATGTGCATCGGCTTCATCTTTGGCTATTTCATCATCGCTTTCGTACTTCTTCCGGTCTACTACAAGCTTCGTCTGACGACGATATACAGCTACCTGGGTGAAAGACTCGGGCGACGCTCCTACAAAACGGGTGCTTCATTCTTCCTCTTGTCGAAGATGACGGGCGCTGCCGTTCGCTTCTACGTCGTCTGCATAATACTTCAGAACTTCGTATTCGAGCCCCTCGGCGTTCCATTCGCCGTCACAGTAATATCAATGGTACTGCTGATATGGCTCTACACACGCCGTGGAGGCATTAAGACTCTTGTATGGACAGATACGTTCCAGACCGCTTGCATGTTCGCAGCTCTGCTTCTCATTATCTTTGAGGTAATAAAAGCTCTCGGAATGACACCCGGCGAAGCTGTCAGTGCAATATACCATGATGCGCGCAGTGGTGTATTCGTGTTCGACGACTGGATGTCCAAGCAATACTTTTGGAAACAATTCCTCAGTGGAATATTCGTTGCTGTTGTCATGACGGGACTCGACCAGGACATGATGCAGAAGAATCTGACGTGCAAGACATTGCGCGATGCTCAGAAGGATATGTGCACGTATGGCTTTGCCTTCGTCCCGGCAAACCTGCTTTTCCTGTCTTTAGGAATATTGCTGGCACTGCTAGCCGGCCAGCAAAGTATTGCCCTGCCCGCTCATGGCGATGATTTGCTGCCGATGTTCGCAGCCACCGGGCGGCTTGGCTCAGTCGTTGTAGTACTGTTTACCATTGGAGTCGTGGCAGCAGCGTTCTCGTCTGCCGACTCGGCAATGACTGCTCTGACGACAAGTTTCTGTGTTGACATAATGGAAAAGCCCGACGACGAGAGGCTTAGAAGGCGCGTTCACATTGGTGTAGCAGCGGTTTTCGTCGTCTTTATTCTTGCTTTCAAGGTAATAAACAGTACAAGTGTAATAGACGCTATTTATATATTGTGCTCTTACACTTACGGTCCGCTGCTTGGCTTGTTTGCTTTCGGACTGCTGACCAAGTGGAAGTGCATGGACAAGGCTGTACCTTACATCTGCGTTGCCTCACCTCTCATCTGCTTCGCAATCGACAATGGAGTTTCGGCGTTAACAGGTTATAAGTTCGGCTATGAGCTCCTGATGCTCAATGGATTGCTGACTTTAGCTGGACTGACAGTTTCATCGGCATTGAGAAGGAACAATTAACCGCGAAACTCCATAGCAAAAACAAGATACGACCTCCCCAAGCCCCTCCCAAGGAGGGGTTGTTTGATTACCTAACAGCTACGCGCGAGGAGGCATTAGGTAACTAACATCTTCCCCTCGGGGGAGGCTTGGAGAGGTCATATATATGCTTTCAGAATATGAAAGATAAACTTCCGTGTTTATTTTAAAATTATTTTTGTTTGATTTTTAATTTATTTTTCCTCCATTTTTAATTTATTTTTCTCATAAAAATAAATTAAAAATCAATCCGAAAGTTTAGCTTTCGCATTGCAAAAGGTAATCTGCGATATTCTTGAACTTATTCTGCGGCATTCAGAAAGGAAACAAATGTGCTCCGAACAGACAAACTATAGCATCGTAAAGGGGCAATAAAAGCAATCATATTTTGCAAAATTTGAATTTCGAATGATACTATTTCGCTTCTCATGCAGGAGTCTGATGGTTGTCCATCTCTACTCCCCTACCCTTTTTGATGCGTTTTTCAAACTTTCAGAAGCCATTCACTATCGATTTCATAGGATTACAAGTCGAACTATAGAACTGATTTTCAGAAGTTTTCATAACATTATTTCAAATTTCTTCCATTCAGTTTTTACGACAGTCAAAATAGTGTAAAAGAATGTTGTTCAACATGTTTTATATGATTTTTGTGTTTAAAAACATGTATTTTCTAGTTATTTCCTTAAAAAAAACAGTGACCGCTTGTTTAATGTTTTTTTATTTACTATATTTGCTCAAATAAAAAACGGAGAGACCGCAAAAGGTCTTATCGCATCTATGGCAAAATATAATATTACAGAAAAGAAAGAGAAAGTTGCGGCATACCGTAGCCTGGTAAGTCCTAAACTGATGGACGAGCTGAAGGAGAAGATCCTGAACCTTGTATTAATACAGAAGAAATACAAGGACAAGGACTACTCTGCCAAGAAACTTGCAGAGGATCTTGGCACCAACACCAGATACATCTCGGCTGTGGTGAATGTGCAGTTCCACATGAACTACACCTCTTTCATCAACAAATACCGCATTGAAGAAGCCATGACATTGCTTGTTGACAAACGCTACCAAGACCTGAACATGGAAGACATCAGCGACATGGTGGGCTTCTCAAACCGTCAATCGTTCTATGCCGCATTCTACAGAATAAACGGAATTACGCCCCGTGAGTACAAGATACGTTCACTGGCGCAGCACCCCGCACAAGACAAGAGAGTTAAGAAAGGACGGAAAACAACCAAAAAGACAGAAAGCAAGCCAGAAGAATAGTTAGATATGGAGGAAGAAACATTCAACTATCAAGACGAGATGTTCGCCGACCTGCAAATGCTTCGCTACAATATGCCGGGCTTCAGCAACCTCTCTTTAAGTCAGAAATGCCTCATATACTGCCTCGCAAAGGCAACACTCTTCGGACGCGATGTCACTTTCGACCAATTTGGAAAATACAACCTCAAGATTAGAAAAGTTCTTGAGGCTGTATTTTGTGGTTATAAGGGGGACCGCGAAAGTGCGGATTTCAAGGCAATGGAGGTGTACTTGAAGCGCGTCTGGTTCTCAAACGGAATTTATCATCACTACGGAACGGAGAAGTTTTCACCTGATTTCTCCGCTGATTTCTTGCGCAATGCTATCAAGGACTTTCCCGATGACAAACTGCCGCTTGACGAAGGCGAGACCAAAGAGGAGCTTATAAATTCTATTTTCCCTGTAATATTCAATCCGGAAGTACTTCCCAAACGTGTCAACAAGGCTGATGGTGTCGATATAATCGAGACATCGGCATGCAACTACTACAGTGGCGTAACGCAGAAGGAAGTCGAGGATTTCTATGAAGCAAAGAAAACCGACAGCGACGAGCAGCCTTCGTGGGGTCTGAACTCGACCCTCGTGAAGAAGGACGGAAAGATATCGGAGGATGTCTGGCGTGAGAACGGCAAGTATGGAGCCGCTATCAAGAAGATAACCTATTGGCTGACAAAAGCCAAGGATTATGCCGAGAACGACAGCCAGAAAGCTGTAATCGACCTGTTGATAAAGTACTATCGCACAGGGGACCTCAAAGACTTCGACAAATATTCCATTGCGTGGGTTCAGGAACATGATAGCGTCATTGATTTCATAAACGGATTCATTGAAGTATATGGTGACCCGCTTGGGATTAAAGGCTCGTGGGAGGGCATTGTGGAGTACCGTGACGAGAAAGCTACTGCACGCGCGCAAGCCATTTCACGCAATGCGCAGTGGTTCGAGGACCATTCGCCGGTCGACGAGAGGTTCCGCAAGCCAGTCGTCAAGGGCGTAACGGCAAACGTTATTTGTGCCGCAATGCTCGGAGGCGACGAGTATCCGTCGTCAGCAATCGGCATAAACCTTCCTAACGCTGAGTGGATACGCACCGAATACGGCAGCAAGAGCGTCACTATCAGTAATCTTACGCATGCCTACGACATGGCTGCAAAGGGCAACGGCTTTAAGGAGGAATTCGTCATAGACGAGGAGACACGCAACCTTATAAGCAAATATGGTGACGCATGTGACGAGCTTCACACCGACCTTCACGAGTGCTTGGGTCACGGAAGCGGCAGATTGCTGCCCAGAACGGACCCGAACGCACTGAAAAACTATGGCAACACCATCGAGGAAGCTCGCGCCGACCTGTTCGGATTGTACTATATTGCCGACAAGAAGCTCATCGAGCTCGGACTACTCGACAGCGAAGAGGCTTACAAGGCTCAGTATTACGAGTACATTATGAATGGTCTCATGACGCAGTTGGTTCGCATACAACCCGACCAGAATATCGAAGAGGCACACATGAGAAACCGTGCACTTATTGCCCAGTGGGCGTATCAGGAGCATCCTGATGTCATCCAGCTTGTCAAGCAGGACGGAAAGACGTTCGTGAAGATTAACGATTATGCTGAGCTTCGCAATATTTTTGCTGCCCAACTTGCTGAGATACAACGTATAAAGAGTGAAGGCGACTTCAATGCTGCACGCAATCTCGTGGAGCGCTATGCAGTAAAGGTAGACCCGGAGCTGCACAAGGAGGTCCTCGAACGTTATTCCAAGTTGAACATCGCACCGTACAAGGGTTTCATAAATCCGGTCCTCAATATCGTTAAAGACGAGAACGGGAACATCAAGGACATTGTTCCTGACTACACGGAGAGCTACTCAGCGCAAATGCTCAGGTACTCAAAGGAGTATGGTACGCTGTAAGTCTCGGCCGAAAGCCAATATTTCTGAATGATATGGAAGAAACAGTCAACTATAAACTGAAGAAGATAAAGCAGTCGTTCCGACTGATGATGAACGGTCCCGGGGCGCAGTCAATGCGTGGCAAGGGGCTCGACTATAAGTTAAACTGGGGAGTGCCGGTCACGTCCCTCAAGGCTATGGCGAAGGAGTATGGCAAGGATTATGACCTTGCCATAGCTCTCTTCAAGGAGGATATACGTGAGTGTAAAATCCTTGCGACAATGATTATGCCTGCCGAAAAGATGCTTCCGGAGATAACCGACATATGGATGGAGCAGAACACATCGCAGGAAATAGCGGAGCAGTTGGCATTCAATCTCCTGCAATATGTCGACTACGCTCCCGTTGTGGCATTCGAGTGGATTGCATCCGACAAATCTTTGTACAAGATTACTGGTTATCAGCTTCTTGCCCGCATGTTTATGAAGGGCATGGAACCCGACGAAAGGGGCATAAACGAATTCCTTGACCAGGTTGGTACAGCACTCGACGATGAAAGCAATGCCGTCCGCCATGCCGCCTACAATTGTCTTATGAAGTTCTGTGACATTTCGCCGGAACACGAACAAATAGCTAGAAAGGCTTTAGCACACCTCGATATACTGTAAGTTTAACTTTTTTTCAATACCTTATTTAGACATTATCCAATAAAAGCAGTACTTTTGCACTGAAGTTTTTATCAGTAGTAAAAGTGACGAACGACGCCATAAAGAAAAGGGTAAAGGGCGTGCTCGACAGCTATCTTGAGCGCAACGGGCACCGTAAGACCCCGGAGCGGTATGCCATATTGGATGCTATCTACAGCTACGACAGGCATTTCACTCTCGAGGAACTTGGAGAATTGCTAGAGTCTCGGAACTTCCGTGTCTCCCGGGCAACGCTCTACAACACGATGAAGCTGTTCATCAGCCTCAGACTTGTCGTGCGCCACCGTCTCATCGGGCAAACTAAGTATGAGGGATGCTATAAGAATGAGAATCATATCCATCAGGTTTGCACGATGTGCGGGAGTGTTGATGAGATACAGTCGCCTGAGATTGTGAAGGCAATTCAGGCTACGCATCTCCACCGTTTCAAGAAGGACGGCTTCACATTATATATATATGGCATTTGCAGTAAGTGCCAGAAGAAACTCTCCCGACAACTGAATAAGAAGAAAGAAAAAGGAAACAACAAATAAATTCATATAATGAGTAAAGGTAAAGTAGATGTCCTGCTCGGCTTGCAGTGGGGCGATGAAGGTAAAGGAAAAGTCGTTGACGTACTTACTCCACACTATGATGTAGTGGCAAGGTTCCAAGGAGGTCCTAACGCAGGACATACATTGGAATTCGAAGGACAGAAATACGTACTGCGAAGCATACCGTCCGGTATCTTCCAAGGTGGCAAACTGAATATCATCGGCAATGGTGTCGTGCTCGCTCCGGACCTCTTCATGGAGGAAGCTCTGGACCTTGCAAAGAGTGGTCATCCACTGACTGAGAGACTTCACATATCAAAGAAGGCTCATCTCATTATGCCGACACATCGCATTCTGGACCGTGCCCTTGAGGCAGCAAAGGGAAAGAACAAGGTCGGAACTACCGGAAAGGGAATCGGTCCGACATATACCGACAAGACAAGCCGCAACGGTCTGCGCGTCGGAGATATCCTTGAGAACTTCGAAGAGAAGTACAACCAGCACAAGGAACGCCACATGAAGATTCTGAAGGCACTCGGCTGGACTGACTTCGACGGTCTTGAAGAGACTGAAAAGCACTGGATGGACGGTGTGGAATACTTGAAGCAGTTCAAATTCGTCGACTCTGAGCATGAAATCAACCACATCCTGCGTGACGGGAAGAGCATTCTGTGCGAGGGAGCGCAAGGTACAATGCTCGATGTAGACTTCGGTTCGTATCCGTTTGTTACTTCATCGAATACAATTTGTGCAGGTGCATGCACCGGACTGGGCATCGGTCCTAACAAGGTTGGAAACGTCTACGGTATCATGAAGGCTTATTGCACACGCGTAGGTGCAGGTCCTTTCCCTACAGAGCTCTTCGATGAGACGGGAAAGAAAATCCGTGACCTCGGACATGAGTACGGAGCAGTAACCGGAAGAGAGCGTCGCTGCGGATGGGTCGACCTCGTTCAGCTCCGCTACTCTATCATGGTGAACGGCGTTACTGAGCTTATCATGATGAAAAGCGACGTTCTCGACGACTTCGACACTATCAAGGCATGCGTCGGATATCGTCTTCCGGACGGCACCGTCACAGAGGAACTGCCTTACGAGATAGACAATGTTGAGCCTGTTTACAAAGAGTTCAAGGGCTGGAAGACTGATATGACGAAGTTTACGTCGGAAGATGAGTTCCCGCAGGAGTTCAAAGACTACATCAAATTTCTCGAAGACTTCCTCGAAACACGCATCGGCATCATTTCAATAGGCCCTGACCGTAAGCAGACAATTGTAAGACACTGATTTTAAACAAACTGAATTAAATGGCGAACAAACCAAGTATACCAAAGGGAACACGCGACTTCGGACCAATAGAGATGGCGAAGCGCAACTATATATTTGACACTATCAAGTCCGTTTACTCTCTGTACGGCTTCCAACAGATAGAGACTCCGGCTATGGAGACCCTCCACACGCTCATGGGAAAGTACGGCGAAGAGGGCGATCAACTGCTTTTCAAGGTTCTGAACTCGGGCGATTATCTCAAGAAAGTTACCGACGAGGAACTCGACGAACGCAATGTCCTGAAGTTGCAGACAAAGCTTTGCGAGAAGGGACTGCGCTATGACCTCACCGTACCTTTCGCCCGCTACGTCGTAATGCACCGTGATGAGATACAATTGCCGTTCAAACGCTATCAGATTCAGCCAGTCTGGCGTGCCGACCGTCCTCAGAAGGGACGCTATCGTGAGTTTTATCAGTGCGACGCGGACGTCGTTGGCTCCGATTCTTTGCTGAATGAGGTAGAGCTAATGCAGATTGTCGACACCGTGTTTACCAAGTTTGGAGTTCGTGTTCAAATCAAGATAAACAACCGTAAGATACTTACCGGCATAGCAGAGACCATCGGCGAGAAAGAGAAGATAACCGCCATCACCGTTGCCATTGACAAACTGGATAAGATTGGAATAGACAATGTCAACGAGGAGCTGCGCAATGACGGCATCTCTGAGGAAGCAATAGAGAAGCTTCAGCCTATAATCGAGTTGAATGGAACTAACGATGAGAAGCTTGCAACTATCTCAACGATACTCAAGGACTCTGAAATCGGACTCAAAGGTGTTGAGGAAACGAAGTTTATTCTTGACAAACTCGCTGCTATCGGACTGAATAATGAAATACAGTTCGACCTTACCCTTGCCCGTGGACTTAACTATTACACAGGCGCAATCTTTGAGGTAAAGGCACTTGACACGCCAATGGGCAGCATCACCGGTGGCGGACGATACGACAATCTGACCGGTATCTTCGGCATGCCGGGGCTCAGCGGTGTTGGCATTTCATTCGGAGCCGACCGCATTTATGATGTTCTGAACGCTTTGGACTTGTATCCTAAGGAGACGATAACAGGCACACAACTGCTGTTTATCAACTTCGGAGAAGCCGAGACGGAATACTGTCTGCCCGTTGTCAGTAAGGCACGGAAGGCCGGAATACGCACGGAGATGTATCCGGACAAGGCAAAGATGAAGAAGCAAATGAACTATGCGAACGCCAAGGGTATACCTTTCGTGGCACTGGCAGGCGAGAACGAAATCAAGGAAGGCAAGCTGACGCTCAAGAATATGACAACCGGCGAGCAGAAACTCGTTACCGCCGATGAGCTCATTAGTGCCATTCTCTAATGCGAAAGACTGATAATGAACAATAAGAAGCATAACTTCGGGGCAGGCTTCGTGGGCGTTTTGATGCTCATGCTGGCTGTTTTCACATTGTCATTTAAGCCCGACACGCCCACAATCTACATCATCGGCGACTCCACCGCTGCCGAAAAGGACATCTCCCAAGGGCAAACGGAGCGCGGATGGGGCATGGTACTGCAAGGTTTCTTCGACGAAGGAGTCCGCATAGAGAATCATGCGAAGAACGGAAGGTCGTCGCGCAGTTTCTATTCCGAAGGACTTTGGAAGCAAGTAATCGACAAAGTGAAACCCGGCGACTATGTTATCATACAGTTCGGGCATAACGACGAGAAGCCAAAACCCGACCGCCATACTGACGTCGGGACGACTTTCGACGCGCATTTGGCACAGTATGTACTCGAGACAAAGGCTAAAGGAGCGACTCCTATACTGATGAGTCCGGTCGTAAGGCGCAACTTCTACCTCAAGCCGGAGAAGCAAGACGATGACGAAATGCTTCGTAAGACGACTTACCAGGGTGAAACTGTAAACTCAGACACACTCGTCGACACCCACGGAGAGTACGCCAAAGTTGCCCAAAGAGTTGCAGCGAAGTATGGAGCAGTATATATCGATGCCAACAAGATAACCCACGACATCGAACAGGCAGCCGGAGTGGAAGGCTCCCGCAAGCTTCACATGTGGCTTGAGCCCGACAAATACAGTTGGGCACCTAAAGGCCGGCAGGACAATACCCACTACAATCAATACGGAGCGCACATCGTTGCAGGTGCGCTTGCTGACGCTTTGGGCAATGCCATACCGAGTTTGAAGCCGCATATCCGCCACTTCGACTACATCGTTTCTGACGAAGGACGTGGCAACTTCATGACTCCCGAAGAGGCAATTGCCGCCGTTCCAAATGGCAAAAGCACCATTCTGATTCTCCACGGTTCGTTTGCAAAGCCACAAGTACCTAGGAAGAAAAAGATAACCTGGATGTTCTTCGATGGCGGCAGCTGGACAAAATAATTTGGAAAAAGTACAAAAACGTTTGGCATTGAATTGAAAAAGTATTACCTTTGCACCACAGGATAATACTTATAGGAACATTATGGATAAAGACGAAGCATACCAACGTTTGGAAAGTCACGGCATTCGCCCTTCGTTGCAACGCGTTGAAATAATGCGATATCTTCTGTCTCACAGGACACACCCTACCGTTGAAGAAGTTTATGAGGGGCTAAGCGGGAAGATAAAGACCCTTAGCCGCACCACCGTTTACAACACCCTGCGCATGTTCTACGAAAAGAAAGCAGCGCAGATGATAACGATTGATGAGCACAGAGTTTGCTATGACGGTGACATTCACCCCCATGTTCACTTCTTCTGCAACTGTTGCGGCGTTGTCTACGACCTCATGAACAAGCGTGCTCCGAGCCAAAAGCGAACGGTGACGGACGGTTTTCTCGTTGAGGACAGCCAACTGTACTATCGCGGAATATGCCCGAAGTGCATGGAAGAGATAGCGAAGAAGAAAGCAAAAGCCAACTAAAAGAAAAACGACACTTACCGAAAGGCATGAGTGTATCTGAAGTAAGTGCTTGCAGGACGACCCTTTCGGGCCGTCCTTTTTTTATCTATACTGACGCAATGCGCCTATAAGCTCAGCGTTCTCGCCCCTAGTTCCGATTGTTATACGCAAGCAATCCTTACACAACTTGACACGAGTGCGGTTGCGGACGATGATACCCTTCTGCACGAGATAGTCATAAACAGCCTGCGCATCAGTCATCTTGGCAAGGAAGAAGTTGGCATCCGTCGGATAGACCTTCACACAAATGGGAAGGTCAATGAAAGCTTTCATCATTCGTCCGCGCTCCAACAGCAGCAGTCTAATCCACTCCCGGACCTCTTGCGGGTCCTTGAGAGCCTCCAAGGCGTGCTCTTGCGTGAGCGAGTTGACGTTATACGGATACTTGACCTTATTGAACAAGTCGATTATTTCCTTGCTGGCGAAAGCCATTCCAAGCCTAATTCCGGCACAGCCCCACGCCTTACTGAATGTATTCAGTACTATAATATTCGGATAAACATCAAGTTCCTCACGGAAAGTCTTTTCCCGTGAGAAGTCAGAGTAAGCCTCATCGACGACGACTATGCCCTGAAAACTCTTCAAGACACTGACGACCTCGTCGCGATTGATATTGTTTCCCGACGGATTGTTAGGCGAACAAATCCAAATCAGCTTGGTATGGTCATCGCAAGCATCAAGTAGCTTGTCATGGGTAATCTGGAAATGCTCATCCATAAGTACCGGACGATACTCGACATCATTAATGTCGGCGCACACTTTGTACATCCCATACGTCGGCTCAATTGCTACGGCGTTGTCGACTTTGGGCTCACAGAAGACGCGATAGCACAAGTCTATAGCCTCATCACTGCCGTTTCCGAGGAATATCTTCTCAGGACTGACGCCCTTAACCTTCGAAATTGCAGCCTTCAAGTCGGTCTGCAATGGGTCAGGATAGCGGTTATACGGCTTGTTATAAGGGTTTTCGTTGGCATCGAGGAACACATGTGCAGTGTGTCCGGCATACTCGTTGCGTGCAGAACTGTATGGAGCCAACGACCAGATATTAGGTCTCACCAAAGCTTCTAAACTCTTCATTATCGCGCTACATTATATTATATAAGACCAAAGGCCTAAAATTCAAACTACTTTTTCAAGCTGTCAATCCTCACCTTCATAGCATTGGCATGCCCGTCGAGGTGCTCATTCTGCGCCATTGTTACCACGGCATCGCCTATGCTGCGAATTCCTGCCTCCGAAATGTACTGGAACGTAATCTTACGGCAGTAGCTATCGAGGTTCACACCATTGTAAGCCAAGGCGTAACGATGCGTCGGTAGCGTGTGGTTCGTGCCACTTGCATAGTCACCGGCACTCTCACAGGCATACTGTCCGAGGAAAACGCTACCGGCATTGACAACCTTCTCGGCAAGCTCATCATAATTATCGGTTGCAATAATGAGATGTTCCGGAGCATAGCAGTTGGCCAGTTCCATTGCCTCATCACTGTCGTGAACGAGAATCAACTTCGAATAGTCGAGCGACTTGGCAGCAATCTCACGCCGTGGCAGTTTTTCCAACTGAACTTCTACTTCTTTCTGAACATCGAGCAGAGTCTTCTCGGAAGTCGTGATAAGCATAACCTGCGAGTCGGTGCCATGCTCAGCCTGACTCAGAAGGTCGGCGGCAACGAACTGCGGATTAGCATTCCCATCGGCTACGACGCACACCTCAGACGGTCCGGCAGGCATATCGATAGCGACATCGTGCAGACTGACCTGCTGCTTTGCCGTCATAACGTACTGATTTCCTGGTCCGAAGAGCTTGTAAACCTTAGGAACCGACTCCGTGCCGTAGGCCATTGCGCCGACAGCCTGGACTCCCCCCGCCTTGAATATCTTGTGTACACCGGCTATCTGAGCAGCAACAAGAATGGCAGGATTGACCTTTCCTTCCCTGTTCGGCGGTGTACAGAGCACTATCTCGGGACAACCGGCAATCTTGGCAGGCGTCGCAAGCATGAGAACCGTCGAGAACAACGGTGCCGTACCACCCGGAATGTAGAGTCCGACCTTCTGAATCGGGACGCTCTTCTGCCAGCATGTCACACCGTCGATGGTCTCCACCTTCTTGCCGGTGAAGAGCTGCGACTCGTGGAACTTCTTGATATTTGAGTGAGCGAGCACCAGCGAGTTGTACAAATCGTCCGAAACCGACCGCCGAGCCTCAGCCATCTCCTCGTCAGAGACCTGCAATGAGTCGAGTTTGACCTTATCGAACATCTCCTCATACTTCCTCACGGCACTGTCGCCATGCTCCTTGACATCGGCAAGAACGTTGTGTACCGTCTCGTTGAGTTGTTCCAAGTCCAGGTGCGGACGCTTTACCAAATCCTCCCAAGTACTCTTTTCAGGATATTCTATTATCTTCATCTTACAGTATCATTTTCTCAATCGGCGTCACAAGGATACCCTGCGCACCGAGTTCCTTCAACTTATTGATAATCTCCCAGAAGCGTTTCTCATCCAGCACAGTGTGAATGGAACACCAGCCCGGGTCTGCCAGCGGAATAATCGTCGGACTCTTGATTCCGGGCAGCACCTGCGTGATGGCTTCGACCTTGTCCTTCGGCGCATTCATCATGACATATTTCTTGTCCTGAGCTGAACGGACGGCCTCGAAACGGAATAACATCTCGTTGAGGATGCTGTGCTTCTCCTCGTCCATATCCCAGTTGCCGATGAGCAGAGCCTCACTCTTCATGACGACCTCGACCTCCTTCAGGTTGTTGCTTATAAGCGTTGAACCTGACGAGACAATATCGAAGATACCGTCGGCAAGCCCGATTCCCGGACTTATCTCTACCGAACCGGTTATGACATGTATATCTGCCATGATGCCTTTATTGTTCATGAAGCGGCGGAGAATATTCGGATAGGAAGTCGCAATCTTCTTTCCGTTGAACCATTCCACGCCACGATAGTCGATACCCTTCGGTATAGCAAGGCTCAAACGGCACTTGCTGAAGCCGAGGCGGGATATGATTTGCGCATGCTCATTACGCTCTACAAACTCGTTTTCACCCACAATGCCAATATCGGCAACGCCACTTGCCACCGTCTGTGGTATGTCGTCGTCGCGAAGATAGAGCACTTCTATTGGGAAGTTGCTCGACTGGACGAGGAGCGTCCGCTTACTCGATGGTACCTTTATATCAGCCTCTGACAACAGATTCATCGTATCATCGAAGAGGCGTCCTTTTGATTGAACCGCTATGCGTAACATTTATATCTTTTTTTACACGTTATTCTTTTTGCCAATGCAAAATTAATAAATTGCAAGCATACAGCCAAATAAAATCCATTATTCCAACTTTTCCATGCTTACAAATTGCCATTTAAATCGGATTAATACATCAAACTGAATAAAAGACGGAAACAGATACAACTCTGTTTACTCCAATTCGGACAACTCGAGCCACCGCATCTCCTTCTCGTCGAGCTCATCCTTGAGTTGCGGAAGCCGCTTGCTCTTCTCCGTCAGTTCCTCAACGCCGAGCTTGCCGGAGCACAGTGCCGTCTCGATTTCTTTCTGTTCAACCTCAAGAGCTTTTATATCCTTCGTCAACTGCTCAAACTCACGCTTCTCCTTGAACGACATTCGCTTTCGGGAGTCATGGTGGTGGGGCTTCTTTTTAGCCTCATCGGCGGCCGCTGTCTTACCTTTCGAGTTCTTATCGGACTCTGCTTCCGTCTTGCTTTGCAGTTTTTCGTACTCACGATACTGCGTATAGTTGCCTGGGAAGTCCTTTATGACGCCTCCGCCCTTGAAGACCAGCAGATGGTCGACGACCTTGTCCATGAAGTAACGGTCGTGACTGACAACGATAACACAACCGGGGAAATCCTGCAAGTACTCCTCAAGCACTTGCAGCGTCTGAATGTCGAGGTCGTTGGTAGGCTCGTCGAGCACGAGGAAGTTAGGATTCTTCATCAGCACTGTACACAGATACAGCTTGCGCCGCTGTCCTCCTGAGAGCTTAGCCACATAATTATATTGTTCCTCACGGGTGAAAAGGAAGTAGCTAAGCAGCTGTGTCGCCGTCATGTGGCGCCCTCCTCCGAGGTCAATATAATCGGCAATGTCGGTTATAACGTCGATAACTTTCTGGTCGTCGCAAAACTTCAGTCCTCCCTGAGAGAAATAGCCGAAGCGCACCGTCTCACCGATGTCGAAGCGACCGCTGTCGGGTGGAACGATGCCAAGCAGCATTTTAACGAACGTCGACTTACCTGTGCCGTTGTTTCCAACGATTCCCATCTTCTCGAAACGTGAGAAGTTGTAGTAGAAATCTTTCAGAATGACTTGCTCGCCCTCACTTCCGTCGGTGTTCCTGATAGGGAATGACTTGCTGACATACTGGCATTCGAAAATCTTTGAGCCGATATAGACATTCTTCGACTTAAGTCGCATCTGCCGTTCCTCTATCCGCTGCTTTGCCTTAGCCTCCAATTCGTAGAACGCATCCTCACGATACCGAGCCTTATGGCCACGTGCCTGAGGCATGCGGCGCATCCATTCGAGTTCCTTACGGTACAGATTGTTGACTCGGGCGAGCTCAGCACGCGCGTTGTCGATGCGTTCCTGTCGTTTCTGGAGATAATATGAGAAGTTGCCACGGTAGGTGTACAGTGTGCGATTGTCAAGTTCAATGATTAAGTTGCACACGTTATCGAGGAAATAACGGTCGTGGGTCACCATCAGCAGGGTCTTGTTGCCGCGCCGCAGATAGCCTTCGAGCCACTCAATCATCTGCAAGTCGAGGTGATTAGTTGGTTCGTCGAGTATGATAAAGTCTGGTTCGGTTATCAAGACATTGGCAAGCGCAACCCGTTTCTGCTGTCCACCACTGAGCTGTCCCATCGGTTGCTCGAAGTCGGGTATGTGGAGCTGAGTCAATATCTGCTTTGCCTTCAGCACTTTCTCAGGCTCACTGTGATGATTGAAGCACGCATCGAGGACGCTTTCTGACTCGTCGAACTTCGGACTCTGCTCAAGATAGCCCACCTTGATGTCGTTCCGATAGACAATAGAGCCTTCGTCGTAGCCTTCCTTGCCCGTTAGAATGGACAGGAGGGTCGACTTGCCGGTACCGTTTCTGGCTATCAGTCCGACTTTCTGCCCTTCGGCAATCGAGAATGATATGTTTTCGAAAAGGACCTGCGCACCAAACGACTTCGTAAGGTTTTGCACATCCAAGTATGGATTTACTGCCATTGAATTTCTATTTATACTAAAAACCTACCTGCAAATATACAATTTGCTTTATTGATTATCAGCAATTAGCTGAGCGTCCGCAAAATCTTCCACTGCAGGGGCGTCCCTGCGGAGGGTGGAAAAGCTGATTGGGCGATTGCAGATAGTCATATTAGTTTGTTATTCTTTATCCAGCGACTCGTTGATTTTTTCAATATAGTCGAGGACTTCGTCACGTCCTGTCTTGCTTTCCGCACTCGTTATGAAGTACGGAGGCAACGTTTCCCACGAGTCCTTAAGCTTGTTCATCCACGCAAGAGCGTTCGTCCTAGCCCGTCCGCCTGATAATTTGTCTGCCTTTGTAAAGATTATGGCAAACGGGACGCCATGTTCTCCAAGCCAATCGACAAACTGGCGGTCTATCTTCTGCTGCTCATGCCGAATGTCTATCAGCACAAAGAGGCACACAAGCTGCCGGCGCTTGAGGATATAGCCCGTGTTCATAATCTGCAACTGTCGCTGCGTGGTCTTTGAACGGGCGTAGCCATAGCCGGGAAGGTCAACAATGTACCACTCGTCGTTTATGTTGAAGTGGTTGATAAGCAGAGTCTTGCCCGGCGTCGCCGATGTCTTTGCAAGTCCTTTGTGATTGCAGAGCATGTTGATAAGGCTCGACTTGCCGACGTTGGAGCGTCCGATGAAGGCGTACTCCGGGCGGTTGTCGTCGGGGCATTTGTCTACTGACGGTGCGGAGATGACGAATTCTGACTTGTTTATTTTCATTTCTGTCGCTCTTTGTTAGTGCTTCTGATAATCTTAAACAGTTTGCAAAGGTACAAAAAAATGCCGTAAAAGTCTCCTTTTACGACTACATAGGTTGCAAAATGTGTACTTCTGAAAAGGGATAAACGCTCTACGTGAATATGAAGCCTACCCCATTGGATTGCCATAGTTAAACTATGACATTGCAAAACACAAGCTTTCAGAGCGAAAAATAAATTATTTTTGGTTGATTTTTAATTTATTTTTCAGTCAAAAATAAATTAAAAATCAACCTCGAAGTTGAGCTTTCGCTATCTCGTTGGTTATCAATCAGATTGCAGATGGACAACTTTGGTATTTCAAACGAAGACTAAAGGTGCTTGCGAATGTAGTCGCGGCACTCCTCCATGAGCCACTTTGGGGTGCTGGTGGCACCGCAGATGCCGACGGAGGACACGCCTTTAAGCCATTCCATGTCAATCTCCTCTGCGCTTTCAATCTGATGGCTGCGAGCGTTTACACGCTGGCATTCCTTGAAAAGGACGCGTCCGTTGGAGCTCTTTCGGCCTGCAACGAAGAGCACAACATCGTGGCGGGCAGCGAAGGTGGCAATGTTCGGCATCCGGTTAGCGACCTGACGGCAGATGGTGTCGTAGCTTCGGAATGTCGATGTCTTGGAGATGTGAGTCTGAATGTAGTCGATTATGGTGTGAAACTCGTCGAGGTTCTTCGTCGTCTGACTGTAAAGATAAATGTCGCGGGCAAAGTCGAGCTTACTCTTTGCGTCGTCCAGGTTCTCGATTACTATCGCGTTGCCGTCAGTCTGACCAACAAGGCCGAGGACTTCGGCATGTCCGTTCTTGCCAAAAATGACGATTTGAGGTGAAGATGGATGAGTGAAGAGTGAAGAATTATAATCTTTCGTGGATGTCGGGGTGGATTCGTTGGATGGTGACGGAGAGGTTGCAGCTATGTACTGGCGCTTGATGCGGCGCTGAAGGGCGAGCACGACGGGGCATGTGGCATCGATAATCTCGATTCCGTTCTCACGTGCTATCTCGTAGGTTGTGGGCGGTTCGCCATGCGCACGTAGCAGTACTTTGACGTTGTGAAGCTGTTTCAGTTGCTCATGGTCAATCGTTATGAGTCCCTTACGTTCCAAACGCTCTACCTCCATGCCGTTGTGCACGATGTCGCCGAGACAGTAGAGGGTCTCGCCCTTTGCAAGTTCCTCTTCTGCTTTCTTAATAGCCGTGGTCACTCCGAAACAGAATCCGCTGCCTGAGTCCATTTCTATCGACAGGTTCGCTGTGTTTTTATCTTCGCTCATTATAAATCTTATTCACCAAAATCCGTGCAAAGATAATGAAAACAACTGAAAATACAAAGAAAAACAATTCTTAGATTGGAATTATTTGGTGGTTTCGGCGAAAGTCATTACCTTTGCACCGCAATTTCGGAGAGACCGAAGCATTCGACACCGTAACCCGTTGTGATTAATGGCGGGCAGACGATGGAAGGATGTTATTGCACAACAAATTAATCAAAATCACAATGTACTTAAGCAAGGAAAAGAAGGCAGAGATCTTCACTCAGTATGGAATTGAGAAGAAAGCTGCTGACACTGGTTCTGCAGAGAGCCAGATTGCACTGTTCACTTATCGTATCAAGCATCTTACAGAGCACGTAAAGGCTAACCACAAAGACTTCGTCACGACCCGCGCGCTGACAAAGCTGGTTGCTAAGCGTCGTCGCCTGCTCGACTATCTGTACAAGCGCGACATCGAGCGCTATCGTGCTATCGTCAAGGCTCTTGGTCTTCGTAAGTAAACAAAACTACTTTGAAAGATTAATCCCCGCCAGTCCATTTTACACAAATGGTTTGGCGGGGTTCTTGTTTTTTATCTAATAAACATCCGAAATCTTCCAATTATCCACAAAAGCTCCCACTGCAGGGACGCCCCTGCAATGGGAAGCCTTGCTGTTTTGAAGATTACAAATATTCATTTTTTACTTTATCCCTCAGAACAATTATTCTTCTCCAATCCTTCGGAGTGGCAGGAGGAGGCATTATTTACTGTTTTATCTCCTTCAACGGCCGCATAACGAAATCGCGCTCATGCATATGTGGATGCGGGATTCTAAGGTCCGGTTCGTCAACGGTTATGTCGTCATAAAGCAGAATGTCAATGTCGATGGGACGGTCGTGGTACTGCTCGTCGTGGCTTTTTTCCTTTCTGCCAAGTTCCTGCTCTATAATCTGCGTCATCTCAAGCAACTCACGTGGACTTAAATCGGTCTCTACGCATACGCATCCGTTAAGAAACTTGTTCTCACTGTCGAAGCCCCACGGCTCTGTCTCTATCAGAGTCGACTGCCGGACAACATCGCCAATCAGTTCGTTTATCTTCTTTATAGCTGCGGATATCGTGCCCTGACGGTCGCCTAGGTTACTGCCAAGGGATAGATAAACCGTATGCGGACGCTGCTCTCTTTCTTTCCCCTCTCCAGAATTAATTCCGTTGCTCGTCAGGATATTTCCGTTTATGTTCTTATCCATATTAATATAAGGTTAAAAGAATAAATCCGCAACCAGGCAAACAGCTTTGCTTGATTGCGGATTTCATCTATTTTGGTTTTCAAACATCCTCCTCTGTGGGGAGACTGCTGAGGAACACGCCTCAATGTTTAAACCTTCAATCGTTCAAGATCAGCATTCCGTCACCGAAACAGCCGAACTTATAGCCGTTCTTCACAGCCAGTTCGTAAGCCCTCATGACAAGGTCGTAACCTCCGAAGGCACATGTCGACATCATCAGAGTTGACTCCGGATGATAGAAGTTGGCCATCATTGAGTCGGCAATGACGAAGTCGTAAGGCGGGAAGATGAACTTATTGGTCCAGCCTTCGTACTCCTTCAGAAGTCCGTCGGTACCTGCTGCTGTCTCAGTTGCCTTCGCTACGCTTGTTCCAACTACGCAAACGTGGTGCCCGCTCTGCTTTGCAGTGTTGACAATGTCGCACGCTTCTTTGCCTATTGACATTTGCTCGGATTCCATTTTGTGCTTTGTCAAGTCCTCAACCTCTATCTGATTGAAGTTACCAAGACCGCAATGGAGTGTGATAAATGCTGCTTTGATACCTTTTATCTCAAGCATCTTCATCATTTCGCGCGAGAAATGCAATCCCGTAGCTGGTACAGTGACCGACCCTTCGTTCTTTGCGAAGACTGTCTGGAAGTCTTCCAAGTCCTCTTCGCGGTACGGGCGGTCCGGCACCATTACTGTTTTCGTGGCGTTCGGATTATCTTCCGTTGGTGCAGGGACAGTTTCTGCATGAGCATGGTCTAATATATAATGTGGCAGAGGTGCCTGTCCGAGTGCGTAGAGCTCGCGTTTGAACTCATCATGAGGGCAATCGTAGAGGAAACGGAGTGTACGTCCGCGGCTCGTTGTGTTGTCAATGACCTCGGCAACCATCGTGCCCGTGTCATCGAAAAACAGCTTATTGCCAATTCGAATCTTACGTGCCGGCTCCACGAGGACGTCCCAAAGGCGCATCTCCTCGTTAAGTTCGCGAAGCAGGAATACCTCTATCTTGGCATCGGTCTTCTCCTTCGTGCCATAAAGACGTGCAGGAAAGACTTTGGTATCATTGAAAACGAGGACGTCATCATCGCCGAAATAGTTGGCAACATCTTTGAACTTGATGTAGTCTTCGTCCTTCGGATCGCCCTTGACGTCGCCCTTGTACATGTCGATAGTACCCGACTGACGGTGCAATACCATCATACGAGCCTCGTCATGACGCGTAACGTGGAAGGTCTGCGTCGTCCCGTCGCTGTGGGTTATGGTTTTTTCAGCAACGTGGGGATATAGTGCCAGTGACTCATCTGGCATATTAAAGTTAAATTGTGATAGCTTCATATCTTTATATCAAATAATCAATTGTTCTTCATTTCATGTGTTCGTCGAGCCATTCCTGAAAGCGATTGTAGTCTATGCAGTCCTCAACTCTAATGTCACCGACGCGCGTTCGGCGCAGTGCCGTAAGGTAAGCGCCACTGTCGAGGGCACGTCCGATGTCACGGGCGAGCGCCCGAATGTAAGTTCCCTTTCCACAAACGACTCTGATGGAAGCCTGCATTGCGTCGGCGTCGAAGCTCGTCAGTTCTATTGAATCGATGTGTATGTGCTTCGGTTTAAGCTTGACGGACTCGCCGTTGCGCCTGTAATTGAACGCGCGCTCACCGTTTACCTTCACCGCACTGTATGTTGGCGGTATCTGATCGATGTCTCCGACAAACTGTTTAAGGACATCCTCAATGCGCTCGCGGGTAATCTGCGAAGTCGGAAAGGTAGCGTTCGCCACGTGCTCCATATCATAGCTGTCGGTTGTCGCACCAAGTTGGAGTGTCGCCGTATATTCTTTCGTATGCGTTTGCAACGTCTCTATCTGCTTTGTCATGCGTCCCGTGACGAGTATGAGCACACCCGTCGCGAGCGGGTCGAGCGTTCCGGCGTGTCCCATCTTGACCTTTTCGCCGTTCGCCTGTGTGCAAAGGTAACGGATATGGGCAAGTGCCTTGAAGCTGGTAACACCATACGGCTTGTCTATCGGTATGAGAACACCTTCCTTAAAGTTTATCATCGCAACTCTTTTGAGGCATTAGTCCACCATTGAAAGTGAGTGTCCGGAAAGCAGTAATGCAAGAATTATGCCACCAACGATAATGCGGTACCATCCGAAAAGCTTGAAACCGTATTTCGTCAAGAAGCCAACGAACCACTTCATAGCGAGGATGGCAACCACGAACGCTATTACGCAGCCCACAATAAGCAGCATGATGTTGTATCCCGTAGCCCAAGAAGCATCCTCACCGAACATGTCCAAGAGGTCGAGAAGTGTCGCGCCAGCCATAGTCGGTACTGCAAGGAAGAACGAAAACTCAGCTGCATTCTTGCGGGTGAGCCCCTGCTGCATGCCACCGACAATCGTTGCCATCGAGCGGCTTGTCCCCGGTATGACAGAAAGGCACTGGAAGAGTCCGATGATGAATGCGCGATGCTCGTTCATCTTGTTCTCTTCCTTTCCATTATTGAATATTTTATCGCAGAAGAGCATGAAGATACCCCAAGCAACGAGCATGATTGCCACTACGTTCACACTGTCGAGGAGCCAGTCGAGCAGTCCGCTCTTCTTCGCGGCCATGCCGATTACCACTGCGGGAAGTACTCCGATGAACAACAGCCAGTAGAAGTACCACTTGTGTTTGAACTTCTGCCATGCCGTACTACCTGCCGGAGCAGGCGTGTTGTCTAAGCGGAAGAAATGCTTCCAATAAAGGACTACAACCGAAAGGATAGCCCCGAACTGTATGATAAAGGTAAAAGCATGAACGAAGGGGTCGCCCTGTGGAACGCCCAAGAGGTTTTGCACTATTATCATGTGACCCGTCGAAGATACCGGAAGGAACTCCGTCAGACCTTCAACGATGGCGATTATTACCGTCTGAAGTAGTGTCATTACTTGTCTTTCGGCTTAATTAGGATTGCGAAAATGATGGAAATAAATCCTATGAGGGTTACGACCGGAGCCACCTTGATATGTATCGGGTCGAAGATAGACGGGTCGAAGACTTTCTCCGATGAATGACCGCCAGCCATAAGGACAAATCCTATGAGCACGACTATGAAGCCTGCGGCGAGGACAATGAAGTTTATCTTGCCGAAAGCGAGCTTACTCTTGTCGCCAACGTTGGCGGCACCGCTGTTCTTTGCTAATTGTTTCTTATCCATTATTTATTTGGAAGTAAATGAATTATTGTCTGATTGTATTACCGTTAAAAGGATACGGCAAACCTATTAAATCTTATAGAGGTCGCCCGCCTTCATCTTCAGGAACTTATTCACGCTGAAGTAAGCGCAGAGAAGGGTAATGAGCACACCGAAGAGGATGACTATCAATGCGGTCACAGCTATTACCTGCCAGTTGAGGACGACAGTAATGTCAGGCTCATACTGCCACAACGCATACATGCCGATGCCCAAGACGACCAGCGCAATGAATGCCGACACGAGTCCGAGCGACACCGACCGCTTCAAGAAAGGAGTGCGGATAAATCCCCACGAAGCACCGACAAGTTTCATGGTGTGTATCGAGAAACGCCGCGAATATACACTGAGGCGAATCGAATTGTTGATAAGCGAGAACGAGACGACCGTCAACAGTGCTGCAAGGATGACCAGCACAAGTCCTATCTTGCTCAAAGTGTCGTTCACGGTGTCAACAAGTTCCTGCCGATAGTCGATGTCCGACACTCCGTCGTAAGTCTTCAGCTGTGCCGCAATCTTCTTTATCGAGTCATTGTTGGCATAGTTAGCCTTCAGCTGAAGCTCTATCTCAGCAGTGAACGGGTTCTCTCCGACGAATTCGGAAGGGTCAGCGCCAAGTTCCTTGGTACCCTCCTTCAATGCCACCTCCTTACTGATGTACTTCGTACTGACAATGTACGGTTCCCTATCGACAATCTGCGACAGTCGCTGTGCTTCCGCATCAGACATGTCCGGACTAAGAACCATTGTCACAGTGAGTTCCTGTCTGACGTACGATGATAAGTTTATGCCTGTGAAAACCGTCAAAACCACCATACCCAAAAGTATCAGCACCATTGCAGTACTAATGCAGAGCGTGACAATTTGTAATCCCTGGCGGTTGTTGCTGGCTTTGTTTCGTTTCTTCTTCATTAATTTCCGAATGCTTATGATAAGCCAATATTATTTGCAAAGTTACATCAAATGACTGAAAAGGCAAAGAGATTTATAAATTATTTGCAATTAGATGAAAAAAGACTAATCTGTTGACAACCTTCTTGTTTCTTTTCTTTACCTTTGCACGAAACATAAAATTGAATTTAAAGACGTCCCCGTTACAGTGGGACAAGGAGCAAGAATGACAGTAATTTATCCATCACCAATATTCGGACCAATACACAGCCGCCGCCTCGGAATATCCCTTGGCATAAACCTTATGCCGTCAGACGGAAAGATATGTACGTTCAATTGCATTTATTGCGAATGCGGATTCAACGAGGATTTCCGCCCTAAGCGCCGTCGTCCGACACGCCAGGAGGTTGCCGAAGCTCTCGAAAAGAAACTCAAGGAGATGCATGCCGAGGGCGTTCACCCAGATGTTCTGACCTTCGCGGGCAACGGTGAACCCACAGGGCATCCCGATTTCGGCGAGATAATGGACGATACAATCCGTCTGCGCGACAAGTACTGCCCTAATGCAAAGGTGTCGGTGCTCAGCAACTCGACGTTCACCGACCGTCCGAAGGTTCACGAAGCTCTAATGAAAGTCGACAACAACATTCTGAAATTGGATACAGTTGACCCTGAATATATTAATAATGTGGACCGCCCGACATATCCTTCATACGATGTTAAGAAGATTATTGAAGGCATCCACTCGTTCAACGGTCATGCAATAATTCAGACCATGTTCATGCACGGGACGTTCACGAAGAAAGAGAAGGACGGCACCGAAACCGTCATCGATGTTTCGAACACTGACGAAAAGTTCGTGAAGCCGTGGCTGGATGCCGTTAAATACATCGCGCCGGAGGAAGTAATGGTTTACACTATAGACCGTGAGACTCCCGACCACGACCTCAAGAAGGCAACTAAAGAGGAACTTGACGCTATCCGCGACAGGGTTATTGCGATGGGGATAGAGTGCACCGCGTCGTACTAAGAGACCTTACCCAGGGTCTCCCCCAGCCCCTCCGAAGGAGGGGAGAAAATAATTAGACTTGTGGAAGATGTTTATTATAAATGGCTATCTACGACTATAGGCACCGCTCTGCTATCTAATACAGGGACGGTCTTTGTGGCTGTCCGATAGCCAAGAAAGGAAAATACATTTCGATTTCACTTGTTCTGTCGATTAATCGGGCAGCCACAAGGGCCGCCCCTGCGGTGGATGACAGATGAAAATCTTTTTTATCTAATTCCAGCCCGTTATCTTTTTGATGAACGGAACGAGTTCGTCAGCCATCTTTTCATGCTGACGTGCCGACGGATGCTTACCGTATCCATATCCAAGAGAGCCGTCGGAAGGTGTGAAGTCGAAGCGATAGACATTGTTATCGCCACGGCTACGGGCATCATCGATGGCAGCCTGCTCCGCTTTCTGTACCGCCTCAAGGCGCTCCCCTTTAATCATCGTACCAGTAAGGAGCACTATCTTAGCCTTTGGATAGTGTCCGCGAATATCCTTTACAAAAGATTTGAAGGCTTCCTGAAGCTTGTCATCCCTCCACTTCGGGTGCGTTGTGTCGTTTGTTCCGAGATTAACACAGACGACGTCGGGCTGATAACGCGAGAAGTCCCACCGCTTGCCGCTCATCCGAACGTTGGCAAAGGGATAGTAAGCGGGCATCACGGCACGGTCGCCGTCGACTTTTCCACAGTTGTTACGGTATATTCCGATACCGGAGCGCGCCACGACCTGCCACTGCGCGTTCAACTTCCGTGCGGCAATGGCCTCGTACGAGCGGTAGATATTCTGCATCTTCGAGTCGAATTTCTTCGAAACGCCGTCCCACTCGTTGCCCAATGCGCAGGTTATAGAATTGCCGATGAACTCCATCTTACGTTCCGCAAGCGTGGGTTTACTGCCAAGCCGCGCGCCATCATCTAACAGCAGACCGTACAGAACGGGATGGCGCAGTGCACCTTCGACAGCGTATGTTATCTGCAAACTGTGCGTCCCGGGGGCCAATCCCGTAGCCAACGTGACTAGGCCGTCGGTGCTTTTCTCCGACTGAACTTTGAAAGGCGTTCCTCCGTCGATAACTATGACGAAATAGCTGCTGCCTGGCTTGGTTTTCATACGTACCGAAGTGCCGGTGAAGCTGCAGTAGAACTGCGCGCCGGGCCACGTCCAATCGGCAGAGCCATCTGCGTTGAAGTTGATGCGACCGACTGTTGCAATGGCTGAGTCGGTGGCTTTTATGAATTGCTGAGCGTGTCCAGTCAGGCTGAACATCAGCAACATTGCAATCGCTATAATGCTTAACTTGTGCATAATTTTATTCCTTTGAGTTTGGCTTTTGTCGTCAAACAACTTTTATTTTTATCCTTATAACGGATTAATTATCCGATTATTGCATAATAGCAGCATACAAATCCACAAAGAGAAATAAAGATCTTTGAAAACTAACATCGGATTGAACGTATGGGGCGGATTAATTGCCGACTCCGTGAAATCAGTGAAATCCGATGTCGAACAAGCATACTTGATTATCCACAAATATCCACTGCAGGGACGGCCCTTGTGGCTGCCCGCTCCATCAACAGACCGAATGAGAGCTAAATATATTTGCCTTATCAGGCAATCGGGCAGCCCCAAGGGCCGCCCCTGCTGTGGACAACAACCTGTGCTTGAAGATTATAGATATGCATATAAGCTTGTTAGCAAATCCATTGACAATACATCAGAATGCCACCGAAGCCCTTTCAGAATATGAAAGATAAGCGATTGAAACACAAAAGGATAACTTTCACATTGAAAAATAAATTATTTTTGTGAGAAAAATAAATTAAAAATCAAATAAAAATAAATTAAAAACCATCCTGAAAGATGACCTTTCGCATCGCAATACCTATTCCGTCGCAACGTGGAACATAACCTACGGCAATCTCAAAGGCATGCAAAAGCCCTCCCGGAACAGAGGTTTGTTGACCCGTGAAGATTAAATTTGTGGCTACAAAGTTCTGTAATGTGGGAATAAATAACTAAATTTGCAAGGAGAAAGAAAACTTAAACACTACAAAGAAATAACTATACCAATGGGACAAATACCAGCCGAATGGAACAAATTCATACTTAAGGATGTATCGTACGTCAACCTGATGATGCGCCGAATATACAATGTGCTCATCGTGGCGAACCCCTACGACGCCTTCATGCTCGAAGATGACGGGCGCGTTGAGGAGAAAATATACAACGAATACATGGAACTGGGACTGCGATACCCGCCTACCTTCACGCAGGTGAGCACCATCGACGAGGCCGAGAAGGTGTTGCAGACCGTCGATATCGACCTCGTCATCTGCATGCCGGGCAACGGCGACAACGATGCCTTCGATGTTGCACGCGCCATCAAGCAGCGCCACAAGGACATACACTGCGTTGTGCTGACACCGTTCAGCCACGGCATAACGCGACGGATACAGGATGAGGACCTCAGTATATTCGATTACGTATTCTGCTGGTTAGGTAATACGAATCTGATTCTGTCAATCATTAAACTCATAGAGGATAGAATGAACATTGAACACGATGTTCAGGAAGGCGGAGTGCAAATGATTCTGCTCGTGGAGGACTCCATCAGATTCTATTCGAGTATCCTTCCGAACCTCTACAGCTACATATTGAAACAGAGCCAGAACTTTTCGACGGAGGCATTGAACCGCCATGCCGCCACGATGCGTATGCGAGGACGTCCAAAAGTTGTGCTGGCACGGACGTACGATGAGGCATGGGACATCTATATGAAGTTCAAGGACAACTGCCTGGGCGTCATCAGCGACGTCAGATTTCCTCTGCACAACGTCAACAAGGACGAACCGTATGCCGCCGGACAAAAGGCGTCGGAGCTGAAGGACCCGCATGCGGGCATAAAACTTCTCAAAGCGATACGCAAGGAGGACGAGTACGTGCCGCTGATAATGGAGAGTTCGGAGACGGAGAACCGTAAAGTGGCGGAAGAGAATCATTTCCTCTTCGTCGACAAGAACTCGAAGGCGATGAGCGTTGAGCTGAAGAAGCTTCTCGAGGAGCACATGGGCTTCGGCGATTTCGTGTTCCGTGACCCGAAAACACATAAGGCGATACTGCGAATACACAGTCTGAAGGAGTTGCAGGACAATATCTTCAAGATTCCCAACGACTCCATGCTGCACCACGTAAGCCGCAACCACGTGAGCCGATGGCTGTCGGCACGCGCCATATTCCCCGTGTCGCAGTTCCTGAAAAACGTCACATGGCACAAGCTTCAGGACGTCGACATGCACCGTCAGATTATCTTCGACGCCATAGTGAAGTACCGCCGCATGCGCAACCAGGGCATA
Organism: uncultured Prevotella sp.; assembly: GCA_900314455.1. Classification (GTDB taxonomy): domain Bacteria; phylum Bacteroidota; class Bacteroidia; order Bacteroidales; family Bacteroidaceae; genus Prevotella. Next base: position 32,206 of record OMVI01000093.1, read on the forward strand.
GTGGCAGTCTTCGACCGTAAAAAATTCGACAAGTATGCCCACTTCGCACGTATCGGCGAAGGCTCGCTCGGTGGCAAGGGACGTGGTCTGGCGTTCCTCGACAATGTTGTCAAGATGCACCCGGAGTTCAATCAGTACCCCGGAGCATCGGTACAGATACCGAAGACAGTAGTCCTGTGCACCGATATCTTCGACAACTTCATGGAGCAGAACAACCTCTACCCTATCGCTTTGAGCGATGCCAGCGACGATGAGATATTGCAGGCGTTCCTCAAGGCCCAGCTCCCCGACTCGCTCATTGGCGATTTCTTCGCCTTCTTCGATGCCACGAAGAGTCCTATTGCAATACGCTCGTCGTCGCTGCTCGAAGATTCTCACTATCAGCCGTTCGCCGGAATATACAATACTTATATGATTCCGTGCCTCAACGACAAGTACGAGATGCTGCGAATGCTTGCTTGCGCCATCAAGGGCGTGTATGCTTCGGTTTTCTTCAAGGACTCGAAGGCGTACATGACGGCAACTAGCAACCTCATAGACCAGGAGAAGATGGCTGTCATACTGCAACAGGTAGTCGGCAAGCAGTATGGCACGCGGTTCTACCCGAATATCTCCGGTGTGCTGCGCTCACTCAACTACTACCCCATCGGTGACGAAAAGGCTGAGGAAGGCGTGGCTTCGCTTGCAATAGGACTAGGCAAATACATCGTCGACGGTGGTCAGACGCTGCGTGTCAGTCCGTATCATCCGAACCATGTGCTACAGATGAGCGAGACGGAACTGGCGCTGAGACAGACGCAGACGAAGTTCTACGCGCTCGACATGAACCACGTTGGCGAGGACTTCAAGGTCGACGACGGATTCAATATCCTGACTTTGAAGATAAAGGATGCGGTTGCCGACAAGTCGATAAACTATCTTGCGTCAACTTATCTGCCTTTTGATGAGACCATTTACGACGGCGTTTACGATGAGGGGCGCAAGATTATATCGTTCTGCGGAGTACTGCAACAGGACGTGTTCCCGCTTCCTGAGATTCTGAAAATTTCCATGAAGTATGGTGCCGAAGCAATGCGCCGACCGGTGGAGATTGAGTTTGCGTGCAACCTCAACGACGACAAGACGGGCGAATTCTATCTGCTTCAGATTCGGCCGATTGTCGACAGCTGTGGAACAATCGACGAAGACGTTGCCGCTATACCTGATGATGAATGTCTGATTCGCTCGCACATGAGTCTTGGACACGGCGAAAGCGAGGATGTAACGGATGTCGTATATGTCAAGACGGACGATAATTTCAGTGCTTCCGACAACCCGCAGATTGCTTCCGAGGTTGAGGAGATAAACCATAAGTTCCTCGACAGGGGCACGAACTATGTCCTCGTCGGCCCAGGACGATGGGGCTCCAGCGACCCGTGGTTGGGCATTCCGGTGCGTTGGCCGCACATTTCGGCTGCGCGTGTGATAGTCGAGGAAGGGCTGAAGAACTACCGTGTCGACCCGAGCCAGGGCACACACTTCTTCCAAAACCTCACTTCCTTCGGCGTGGGGTACTTCACCATCAACACGTACAAGGGTGAAGGAGTCTACCGCCGTGACGTTCTCGACTCCATGCCTGCCGTCGAGGAGACCGCCCACGTTCGTCATGTCCGCTTCAAAAAGCCGATGAAGATAATGATGGATGGCAAAAAGCAGGAAGGCGTCGTCCTACTGCCGGATGACAAATAGCGAGATTCCGCAACCGCTCAGTGACTCCTTCGGATATTGCATTTGACGTTGAAGCCACTGACGGAAGCGGAAATGTGTATTTTCCATAGCATATACTTTACCCTCATCAAGACCGTATTTGTGGGCCATATCTTTGCCTGGCTTTATCGCTGTTGTAATTACACCAGGCTTGGAAAAGTCGATATAGGTTTCGCAGTAGCCATCATACAGTCCGTTACCTGCTTAAGCCTTCCACAATCTGGCATAGGTGATGTCCTCTTCCTCGTCCGTCGGGGTCGTGGGAACCACTGCTATGTCATCGTCATCATCACTGGAACAAGACGTAGTTGTGAGCGTTGTGACCGCGAAGGCAAACCATGCAATGACGAAAGCTGTCAGACGGAGCCATGTTTTCTTTGAATTAATCGTTTTCATAATTGTCTTTGGGTTTAATATCGTTGTTTAGTGAATTTAATATATATGGTATTGTCAGATTAGTTTTAGCCTTCAAGTCGCTTCAAAACATCCTCCAGAGGGGCGTTCTTCAGTGCTTCCTTGAACTTATTATATTCTTCGTCGCCCTTTTCTTTGTAGTATTTCTCATATTTTTCACTGATGGTTTCCAAGTTTGTACCTATCGAAAGCATAACGGAAGTCACATTAGCAGCAACCGCAAAGTTAATGGTGAAAGGAGCCAAATGGCGTTGCGAAATCTTTCAGAAGTCTTGCGAAATCACTCAAAATGCATTTTTCAATCTTGCAAAATCTTGCAAGCTAAACGCTGAAATGCCGATAAACAAAGGATAGTACAGTGACAGATTTACAGTTATTAACAATATATCAGCCTTCAAAAATGTTCATAATTCCCCGGTAAATGTCAGATAAAACATTATCTTTGTGCGTAGAAATAAAATGGAATAACTTCATTCGGACTCTGCTATGACTAACCACAACCCCATTAAGTGTTTGCTTTTTATATGTGCCACCATGTTGGTTGCTTCATGCGGACGAAAGTATTCGACAACTTTCACGCCTGAGCAACGCCACGAAACCGACAGTATCATAAAGGCGGCACACAGCGATGCGCCCCTTGACAGTATAAATAAGGCAATGGACAAGGAACATAATACGCTCGGAAAGATTGTCGCTTTGCGCCAATGGAGCAAGACTTTGCGCAACGAAAGCCGTTTCGACGAAGCGCTGAAGAAGCACCGGCGTAGGGCTTGCACTCGTCAGTCAGATTGTGAAATCACTCGGAGGAGCTATCAAAGTGGATAGTACCGAAGGCAAGGGAACGACATTTCATCTTGCTATACCTGTACGCCACATCGCAGGTACAAGTGCATATACAAACGAAGAGGGCGTTGAAACGAGTCTGTTTGTTACCGAAGGAGATAACAAAACAAAAGAAGACAAAGTTTCAACGACGAATAAAGAAACCACAGCAACTATCCTTGTCGTCGAGGACAATGCAGATGTTGCAGCCTACATTGGCAAGCGTCTGAGCGGGAAATACAAAATCGTGTATGCCCAAAACGGTGAGCATGAGCTACAGCCAACTGTACCGCAAGCTCTCAGCACTGACCGGCATGACACCGGTTCAGTATATCCAAAGAGTGAAAGTAGCAAAGGCGAAGCTGATGTTGAGCCGCCATCCGGAGATGAGTCTTAACATCGTAGCCGAGCAATGCGGCTTTTCCGATTACTCAAACTTCGTCCGTGCATTCAAGAATGTTCTCAACACCACACCGACGCAGTATGTACGCAACAGCCTCAGTTAGCCTTTCTCGGCTAACCGAAACATTTATAACATTTCTATTGAGTTTCAGCAAAGTGACGAGACGGACTATCTCCCGACCTCATTATTTCTTTCCAGAGTGTCAGAGATAGTCTGAACGATGCGCTCAGCAACACGACCGTCCCACCGGTCAGGAATGGAACTCTCCTTCCACTTTCCCGATACCATATCAGCAGTTGCAGTAGCAAGGCGCTTGGCATCCTCACCGACAAGGATGTTAGTGCCCTGCTTCACTGTTTCTATATGCTCCGTGTAACTGTTAAGAGTAATGCACGGAACCTGATTGAACGTTGCCTCCTCTGCTACATTACCGCTATCGGTCACTATTCCGAGAGCATGCTTGGTGAGATAAGCGAAGTCGAGATAGCCAAGAGGCTTGACAAGATGGAAGTTGTGCAAATCTAATCCACGATGAAGACCAAGCGATGTTATCACCTCCACTGCACTATCGCGAAGCGGAGCAATAACGGGAACGTCGCCACATGCACCCAGCATGCCTTCCAACATTGCCAGAAGGTTGTCCCGATTACCAAGCAACGCCTTGCGGTTCAGCGTAAACACGATATACTTTGGAGAGGACTGACCGTCCGAAGCTGTAAGGCCAAGCGGCTCAAGGACCTCTTTAGCGACATTGCCTCCAGCTGCCTCGATGCTGTCGTGGCAGTGGCGGAGATTGTCTGTAAGGATATTGCCGACGCGATACACCTTCGAGAGCTCAGCGCCCTCACGGTTTGCGATGGAGTTATTGCTTATTCCGGCAGTGAAGAGAATGTCCGACAGACCGTCAATGACAAGCCTGTTAATCTCCTTCGGCATGGTTATGTCGAACGAACGAGTACCGGCAGCGATATGCGCAAGCAGAATGCCCTGCTTCTTGGTTACTATCGCCGCCGCCATGGTTGACGCAAGGTCGTCGACAACGATAACGGCATCGGTATCATGCTGCTGCAAATACAACTCGAACTTTGCCATAACCTGCCCTGTCAGTTCGTTTAGGTTCTGACAAGTAACGCCCAGGAACACCGTAGGACGACTTATGTCAAGGTCGGCAAAAAGCGAATTCTCAAGTGTCGGGTCGTCTTCGGCTCCGGCATATATGAGCGTGTACGTCACCGTTTGTCCCTGACTCTGCAGGAATTTAATCTGTCTTATAATCGGTGCGACCTTTATAAAGTTCGGACGAGCGCCGCAAAAAAGAGCAATTTCCATCTTAATTGAATAGTTGATAATTATAGTTAGCAAGGCTACTGAGCCTTGAAGAGTTCCTTGATGCCGCCAAGACTGCCCATGAGGTTCGAAGCCTCGTAAGGCAGGAATACCGTCTTGGCCTTGTCGCCGCTAGCCACTTCTTGCAGCATCTGTATGTAGTTCTTAGCCAGGAGGTAGTTGGCAGGATTCGTACTCTTGCCGACAGCCTCGGAAATCTTCTCTATTGCCTGTGCCTCAGCTTCCGCCTTGCGGATGCGGGCGGTAGCTTCACCCTCGGCAAGGAGTATCGCCTGCTGCTTCTCGGCTTCCGCACGGTTAATCTTGGCAGCCTTCTCACCTTCCGACTGAAGTATCTGTGCCTGCTTGGTACCTTCACTCGTGAGGATAGTAGCACGCTTGTCGCGTTCAGCCTGCATCTGTTTCTCCATAGCTTGCAGCACGCTTGCCGGCGGCGTTATGTCCTGAAGCTCCACTCGGTTGACCTTGATACCCCACTTGTTGGTAGCATCGTCAAGCACGCCACGAAGCTTTGTGTTGATTGTATCACGAGATGTAAGAGTCTGGTCGAGCTCCATCTCGCCGATGATATTACGAAGAGTGGTCTGCGTAAGTTTCTCGATAGCGTTCGGCAGGTTGTTAATCTCATAGACAGCCTTGAACGGGTCGACAATCTGGAAATACAGAAGAGCGTTTATCTGCATCTGTATGTTATCCTTGGTGATAACGTTCTGACGGTCGAAATCGTAGACTTGTTCACGCAAATCTATGATATTCGTGTAGACGTAACGTCCGTTCTTCAGCGCAACAATCTCCTTTGCGTGGTCGATGAACGGTATAATAAGGTTAATACCTGGCTGCAGAGTGGCGTAATACTTACCGAGACGCTCTATAATCTTCGTCTCGCTCTGCGGGATTATTACCAAAGTCTTCTTCACTATAATAATAGCGAGGACGACAACGACTACTAAGATGATAATTCCAATGTCCATTGTTCAGATTCTTTTAACGGTTAATATTATGCTGTTCATGCTGAGGACTTCCACCTCAGCGCCTTTTTCAATCGGTTGTCCGTCCTTTGTATGCGAGCGCCAGCTGTCGCCATCGATTTGCACATAGCCATAACCGTCCTGCGGAATGGCATCGGTGACACGTCCGTGACGCCCTATGAGCGCCTCGAAGTTGCTGCGACGTCCGCTCTTATGGAAGTATTTCACTATCGTCGGACGTACAAAGAATATGCATATTATAGATATGACTGCGAAAACGACGACCTGTGCCGTAATACTGTCGGTTATCAGCGACGTTATCAAGCCGCCGATGCCTCCTATTGCGAAACAAAAGATGAAGAAGTCGCCGTTCGTAAGCTCGAGTATCAGGCACAGGATGCTTACTATCAGCCATACTTGCCATAAGTGTTCAAGGAAGTAGGTAATCATAGTTATTTTGTTTTTGGTGAAAGACAGGTAGCGGAGGCGCTGCCTCCGCCTACCTAACTAAAATGGGTCTAAGCGACAACAAGGAGGACTAACGGCGACGGGAAGACTTGCGCTTCTTTGTTGTTGTCTTCTTGCTGGTAGTCTTCTTTGTTGTCGATGTAGTGGTTGTCGTTGCAGGCTTATAGTATTTCAGAGCCTCAGGCAGCCATTTCTTGATGTCCTGCACACGCTGCTGGTCAGACGGGTGGTCGCTAAGCCATGTTGTCAGACCGCCCTGCTGCGTACCAGTGTTGGCGTTTGCCATACGGGTCCAGAACGTTACAGCCTCGTTAGGGTCATAACCAGCCATTGCAGCGAAGATAAGTCCCATGTGGTCGGCTTCGCTTTCGTTGGCGCGACTGTACTTTGCGTTGGCGAAAGAGAAGGCTCCGTTGGCAACGGTAGATGCTATATCGCCGACGCCTGAGCCTACGGTGCTATTCAATATCGTACCACCGATGTTGGTAGCGACCTGCTGTCGGTACTGCTTACTCATCTGCTCGGCGCTGTGCTTTGCAACGGCGTGAGCTATTTCGTGACCAAGGACGATGGCAAGAGCGTTCTCGTTTTGTGTAACAGGCAGCAAACCGGTGTACACAACGATTTTACCACCAGGCATACAGAAGGCATTCACCTCATCGTTCTGTACAAGGTTGAACTCCCACGAGAAGTTCTTAATCTCGTTGGCATAGCCGTTCTGCTTCAGATAAGTCTCCACGGCGTTGGCAAGACGCGTACCGACACGCTTTACCATAGCCGTCTGCCCGGCGTTGGTCGACAGCTTTGCCGTCGACATATACTTCGTGTACTCCTGCTGAGACAGTGCCAATACCTGCTCATCGCTTACCGCCAAGGTGTGCTTGCGGCCCGTGATAGGCACCGTCGATGTTGTTCCACAACTGAAGAGAGTCGCTGCTATGAGTGCAACGGCTGCAAGCTTGATGTTCTTCACTATTGTTTGTGTCATAATATTTAGTAATATAAAGTTCCAAAAAACAAAATCTGATACTCTTTGCAAAGATAATACAAATATCGGAAAGTACAAGAAAAATCAGACATTTTTATTTTTTGTCCAGTTCATGGAATGTATATATCGTAACCGGAACACATAGGAGGAACGACAGGACATCGCTGACGCTCTGGCACATCTCCACTCCTAACAGTCCGAAATAGTGCGGAAGGATGATGATAAGCGGAATGAAGAAGAGTCCGCGGCGCGCCGCAGCGAGTATGTTTGCACGCCAAGGCTTGCGGCATGTCTGCGTCATCATGTTGCTGGTCATAATGAACGCGTTGAGCGGATAGGTGCACAGCTGCCATATAAGGGCAACGCTGCCAATGCGGATGACGTCGGGATCGTCGCGAAAAGGCTGTATGACGCCATCGCTGAAGAATATTCCGACAATGCCGCAGACAACCAGGAACACCGTGCCGACCTTCACTGTGAACCAGTAAGCACTCTTCAGGCGTTCGTAAAGACCTGCGCCGTAGCAGAAGCCGCACAACGGCTGGAAGCCCTGCCCTAATCCGACGACTGCCGACATGACGAACATCGTGATGCGGTTGACAATCGACATGGCGGCAATGGCGGCATCGCCGAATGCGCCTGCTGATATATTCAACGCTATCGTAGCAATGCAGCCAAGTCCCTGGCGGCTCAGCGACGGACTGCCACCATAGAAAATCTCGCGCGCCGCAACCCATGAGGGGTGGAAGTTTGCCCACTTTATGCCAATGTTCTCAGGGCGATGGGACATCCGCAGCAGTATAAGGAACGACACGAACTGCCCTATCACCGTAGCCCACGCTGCTCCTGCAACGCCCAAATCGAGCCCGAAGATGAGCAGCGGGTCAAGGACACAGTTGAGGATGGCACCCACCACGATGCCGTACATAGCGATATGGGCATTGCCTTGCAGTCGCATCTGGTTGTTCAGCGTCAGCGATGATGTGAGGAACGGCGAGCCGAGAAGTATTATTCCGAGGTAGCTCTCAGTGTATGGAAGTATCGTCGGGGTACTGCCAAGCCACACGGAAAGCGGATGAAGGAGTGCCTCGCCGACAGCAAGAAACAGCAGTCCGAAGAAGAAAGAGAAGAAGAACCCGTTCGACGCCATGATAACGGCATTGTCGTGGCGCTTTGCTCCGAGCTCACGGGATATGTAGTTGCCTGAGCCGTGACCAAAGAAGAAGCCGAAAGCCTGGGCGAAGAACATCACTGAAAAGACGATACCGACCGCTGCCGTAGCCTGCGTGTTGAGTTGACCGACAAAGAACGTATCGACAATATTGTAGATGCTCGTCACCAGCATCGTAATTATTGTCGGTACAGACATCGTCAGTATCACTCGGTGGATGGGTCCGCTGGTGAGGAACGTGTAGTTGTCGGTGTGTCGTTTCATATTCGAAAAAATTATTGCAAAGGTAACAAAAAACCGTCATATACAAAAGATTAACGCGAATTAACCCCAAAAGGTAACATTTGTTATCATTTCTTCTGAATTGTTCTTGGTATCTTTGCCGCATCAAAAGAGACTTGATAATATGGAAATAAGACTGAAAAGGATTTACGAAACGCCATCGGAGGCAGACGGACTGCGTGTGCTTGTAGACAGATTGTGGCCTCGCGGCATCAAGAAAGATGATGCCAAGGTCGACTTATGGGTAAAGACGCTAGCGCCGACGACGGCTCTTCGCAAGTGGTTCGACCATGATGTGGCAAAGTGGAATGAGTTTCGGACGATGTATTCTGACGAGATTCGCAACAACGACGACTTCAAAACGCTCGTCGAAAGAATATCGGCTGAGCCGGTGGTGACGCTCCTCTTCGGGGCGAAAGACACCGAACACAACAATGCGGTGGTACTTGCTGAGATGGTAAAGAATACATTATAGAATGTCGTCAGTGACCTTCGGAAATACGGAAGGTAAACTATGGAATTTCAAAAGGTAAGCTTTAAGAATGAAAAATAAATTATTTTTGTGAGAAAAATAAATTAAAAATAGAGGAAAAATAAATTAAAATTCGAACAAAAATAAATTAAAAATCAACGTCAAACCTAATCTTTTGGATTTCAACAGGTTAGGTTTGGCATTACAGAATACCTGCCCAAGCCCTCCCGAACGGGAAGGATGTTAAATTGATATGTAGGTGATTGATGTTGGATGGATACAGAAAAAACATGGATAGGATTACCTTATCCTATCCATGCTTCTAACTAATTTCTCGTCAGCCTTCACTCCTTTGTGCGCCAACAAGAGGAATATAATCGAAACAAGGGGCATTGCTACCGCCCACTTGAGTCCCATTTGCACTTGACCAGACACCTTGAAGTAAATCAACAGATAGTAGACATACCATAAGATGTCGAACAATACGCCCCAATAACATAAGCGCATTTGCAGTTTCCGGTCCTTAAACAGGAATATGGTAACGACGGATACGATTCCGGCAAGTACCATAAAGATGAACAACGGCCATGCTGTTATGACGGGAACGGCATTTGCCACGCCTGCCCAACCTAAGTTGTTGAGGGGTATTTCCGAGCCCAATGTGCCGACAGATGCATACCCCACGGGGAAGAACAGGCAAAGGACGACTGCTATAATCGAACTTATGAGGAACAGTGTTTGCTTACGCTGCCACATTATTTATCTCCTTCTTCGTTGTCCTTTGACGGGTCACGCCAGTAAATATTGCCCTCGAGGTATTCCTGTGTAGCCAGAAGTGTTGGCTTCGGGAGCTTCTCGTAGTAGCGGCTTATCTCTATTTGCTCACGGTTTTCGAAAACTTCTTCGAGTGAATCGTTATAAGATGCAAATTCGGCGAGCTTCTTACTCAAATCCTGTTTAATCTCAACAGATATCTGATTGGCACGCTTTGCTATGATTGCTACTGTCTCGTAAATGTTGCCGGTGTCCTTCCACAACTCTTGTAAATCACGAGTTACAGTATTAACTGGAGCTTTTGACTTCTTATAATCCATGTTTTATTTAAATTAAATAATTGATTTCTGATTGTTGAATGATTAATCCTTAGTGAATTGCTTGCACTTTTCGATGTACTTCTCAGCGGTTTCACGCTCCTTGCTGTCGGGATACTCGTTTATGAAACCGTAGCACTCGTCTTCGGCATCCTGGTATCTCTGAACCTTCTTTGCCTCCACTGACATCTGGGCGAGCTCAAACTTGCTCTTCATAATAAGTATGGAGAAGTCCTCACGCATAGATGTATATGGATAATCGTTAAGCGCATTCTGTGCCGTAATTACACAAGCCTCATAGTTATTGCCACCGCTGGTGCAGTTGCCGAAGTAAGAACCGAGATTGTAATAGAGCTTTGCGCTGAGGTATTCCTTCTCGACGAGTTTGTCCTGAAGCTCCATCAAACGCTGTTCGGCATTCCCTTTCAGCTTGCCATCTGGGAAAAGGTCACGGTATTCCTGAAATGCTGCAATGGCAGATACCGTCTGGCTTTGGTCAAGACGTGGCTCCGGCGTACTCATGTACAGACTTTGTCCGACATAGTAGGAGGCCATTTCGGCATAGTCACCATGTGGATAGCTTTGGTAGTACTTACGGAACGTCTCGGCTGCGGCCTCGTAATCGCCCAGTCCGTACTCACTCATCGCCAGCATGTAAAGGCATTCTTGTGCGTTGGAGGTACCCTTCTCTATCGTAACCAAGTCCTGCAGAAGCGGTACAGCAAAGCCATACTTGCCGTTAGCGAAGCATTCCTTGGCGTATTCGTACTTGTATGAGTAGTCTGAAGACTTGTACACCTGATTGTATTCGTGTGCACAGCCCGTCAAAAACAAGGTTGCCGCTAAGGACAAATATAGTAATATGTTAGAAAATCTTTTCTCCATCGTTCACTTTAGTGTGCAAAGGTACACATAAATCTATAAACGGCAAAAGTATAAACCGTTATTTTTTGAAAAAATATACTTCAAAATTTATATAGTAGACATTATTTTGCTAACTTTGCATTTCCAATGAATTTCAAGCTAACATCAAAATATAAGCCTACCGGAGACCAACCGGAGGCTGTCAAGGAACTGACGGACGGCATAGAGCGTGGCGACAAAAGCCAGGTTCTTCTTGGTGTTACGGGTTCCGGAAAGACTTTTACTGTTGCTAATGTCATTGCAAACGTAAACAAACCGACACTCGTTCTAAGCCACAACAAGACTCTTGCGGCTCAGCTTTATGAAGAGATGAAGGGCTTCTTTCCCGACAATGCCGTCGAATATTACGTTTCCTACTACGATTATTATCAGCCGGAGGCTTATCTTCCATCAACAGATACATACATAGAAAAGGACCTCGCTATCAACGACGAGATAGACAAGCTGAGGCTGTCGGCTGTCTCCTCGCTCCTCTCGGGGCGCAGGGACGTCATCGTTGTGTCGTCGGTGTCGTGCATCTATGGTATGGGCGGACCGGTGGCGATGCAGTCAAGCGTGATAAGAATTAAGAAAGGGCAGACGCTCGACAGGAATATGTTCCTCCGAAGGCTCGTTGATGCGCTCTATGTTCGCAACGATGTCGACCTGCAACGTGGCAATTTCCGTGTCAAGGGTGACACTGTTGACATTGCGATGGCATACAGCGACAATATCCTTCGCATCACTTGGTGGGACGATCAGATAGACAGCATCGAGGAAGTGGACTCTGTTGCATTCCACAGACTTGGCTCTTTCGAGGAGTATGAGATATATCCGGCAAACCTGTTTGTCACCAGCAAGGAGCAGACGGAGACTGCCATCGGTGACATTCAGGATGATTTGGTGAAGCAGGTTGACTTCTTCAAGGAGCAGGGCGACAACATCAAAGCGCAGAGAATTAAGGAACGGGTTGAGTACGATGTAGAGATGATAAAGGAACTGGGCCACTGCTCCGGCATCGAAAACTACAGCCGGTACTTCGACGGCCGCAAACCGGGTGAGCGCCCTTACTGTCTGCTCGACTTCTTCCCTAAGGATTACCTCATGGTAATTGATGAAAGCCACGTCAGTGTACCGCAAATCAATGCAATGTATGGCGGCGACAGAGCGAGGAAGAAGAACCTGGTGGAATATGGTTTCCGCCTTCCTGCCGCATTCGACAACAGACCTCTGAAGTTCGAGGAGTTCCACAGCCTCATCAATCAGGTAATTTATGTGAGCGCAACGCCTGCCGACTATGAGCTAAGGGAGGCTGAGGGCGTTGTCGTGGAACAGCTTATCAGACCGACAGGTCTGCTCGACCCGGAGATTGAAGTTCGTCCGTCGGAAAATCAGATTGATGATTTGATGGAGGAAATCATAACCCGCAGTGCCAAGCATGAGCGTGTTCTGGTTACGACTTTGACAAAGAGAATGGCGGAGGAGTTGACCGAATATCTCCTTGAGCACGACATAAAGACTGCGTATATACACAGCGACGTTGCCGGATTAGACAGAGTGAAGATTATAAACGACCTCCGCGCCGGTGTCTACGATGTCCTCGTCGGCGTCAATCTTCTTCGTGAGGGACTCGATTTGCCAGAGGTCTCACTCGTGGCGATACTCGATGCCGACAAGGAAGGTTTCCTTCGCAGTCACCGAAGCCTGACGCAGACCGCCGGAAGAGCCGCCCGCAATATCAATGGCAAGGTTATAATGTATGCAGACACCATCACGGAAAGCATGCAGAAGACCATCGACGAGACTAACAGGAGGCGCAGCAAGCAGCTGAAATACAACGAGGAGCATCACATTACGCCAAAGCAAATCGTCAAGGAGATACACGCCACGCTGCCGACCGACGAGAAACAGCCGCAGACTTCTATGCAGGCGGCTATCAAGGTCACGCCTTATCGCGAGCCGGAGGAGACTGCCGCGTTCGCAGCCGACCCTATTGTGCAGCGCATGACACGTCCGCAGCTTGAGAAGAGCATAGCCAATACGACCAAACTCATGAAGCAGGCGGCCAAGGATTTGGACTTCCTGCAAGCTGCACAGTACCGTGATGAAATCATACGGCTGCAAAAGGAGCTTGAACTCAAATAAGGTTAAAAATTCATTAAAACAACGGGCGTTACAATATTAATGAGTAAATTTGTACGATTATAACGCAAAACGAAATTCAATATGAAGAAAATTATAATTGCATTCCTGGTGTTGCTCGCACTGCCGACTGCTACAATGGCTCAAAACACATTAACTCCTGAGGAACAGCTCCAGCAGGCTGAACAGCAACTTGAGGAGGCAAAGAAAGCCAAGGAAGCCGCAATGGCAAGACTGAAGGCTAAGCAAGAGCAGGAGAAGGCTCTGGAAATGCAACGGAAAATAGAAGAAGCGAAGAAGGAAACGGCACGTCTTCGTGAAGAAACGAGGCGCATTGAGGAAGGCTTAAAGGACTCCGTCGTCAACGAAACACCACAACCGGCGGAACCGAAGACTGTTACACCGGCTCCAACAGTTGCCCCGACAACTCCGACGGAAGCACCCGCAGTTCCAGCAGAGACGACCACAACGACTCCGGCAGTTGCTCCGTCAGCTTCTGTTAACGAAGAGCCGAAAACCATCAGGACCCGTAATAAAACCGAAAAGGATGACGGCAATAACGTCGACAAGAATGCGAAGTACCTCAAAAGAGACGCTGTGCCGGTCGTAGACGGACAGGTTCAGTGGCAGACGGTCGTCAGTGCGCCAGGAAAGAGTGCCGACCAGATTTACGATATTGCAGAGAAATATCTCACGCAGTTGACCTCCGACGAGTTCCAACTTCCAGGAAGCCAGGTCATAACGAAGGATAAAAGCAAGCACAACCTCGTCGCCTCAGTCCACGAATGGCTCGTCTTCAAGGATAACGCCCTCTCTCTTGACAGAACGGAGATATTCTATGTCCTCAACGTAGACTGTTCCGCAGGTCAGGCAAAGATGACTATGATGCGCGTGAAGTACAAGTATGACGTGCAGGGAGATGTAAGCCGCTACAACGCCGAGGAATGGATTACCGACAAGGAGGCTGTCAACAAGAAGCACACACGTCTCTATCCAATCTCCGGAAAGTTCCGCCGCAAGACCATAGACCGTAAGGACGAGATATTCGAAACATTCAAAGAAGCACTCCAGCAACAATAATGGAACCATCAAGACATCACAGAAACAAAGAGCTTAACAAAGATGCCGACCAGTTCCTGATGATACGTCAGGTGCTGAATCTCATCTTTATGATTGGCGCTATCATAGGCGTTATAATTTTCCTGACAGGCAACACGCAGGTAGGTACTATCGTTATACTTGCCTCTATGGTGTTTAAGATAGCAGAATGTGCATTTCGCTTTTTTAAATAAATGAAAGAGAAGATACTCATTGTCCTATGTTTAATTGCCGCAGCAGTGCCGTTCAGCATGTCTGCGCAGGTCAATACGAACGACGGTTTCACAGACGACGGACAATTTACGGCCAGCGGTTATCAGCGGAATCGGAATTTCGGACGTTCGGATTCGGTACAAAGTCAGCACAAGGAGATTCCCCGTGGGCTGACGGTGTGGACCGTTGACGACAAGTTTGGCGACCGACAATTCACGACTCCGGACACAACCTCGTTCATGTTTATGAACACTATCTTCACTACGGGGCTGCACGGCGAGTACAATACACTTGGAAATCTGGGCTCACCGAGAATAAACCGCATCATCATAGACCGTCAGGATGCGACCGAATCTTATTTCCTTGACCCTTACGACTTCTTCATTGTAAATCCGAACCAATTCCATTTCACGTCAACATACTCTCCGATAACGGTTGTTTCCTACAATACGGCAGGCAACCGCACTGACGGTGAGGACCACTTCAAGGCACTCTTCGCTGTCAACGCAGGCAAGAGATGGGGCTTCGGCTTCAAGTTCGACTATCTCTACGGGCGCGGATACTACAGCAATCAAAGCACGAGCCTGTTAAATTATACCATGTGGGGCAGTTACCTTGGCGAGCGTTACCAGGCTCATTTGCTTATGTCGACGAACCACATGAAGGTCGCCGAGAACGGCGGAATTACCAATGACGCCTACGTTTCGCATCCGGAGCGGTTCAACGAAAGCTACTCGCAGGACGAATTACCTACAATTCTCGAGCAGAACTGGAACCGAAACGACAACCAGCATGTTTTCTTCAACCATCGATACAACCTCGGTTTCAGCCGCAAGGTGCCAATGACGGAACAGGAAATAGAGGCCCGCAAGTTTGCCATACGCAGTCAGGCGCAGCAGAGAGAGCGTGACGAGATGGAGGCAGCAAGGCGCCGTGCGCAAAAGAACGGTGAGGAATTCGACGAGGACGAGTACCGTGAGGAACAGAAACGGAATGCCGAAATATCCCGCCCCGACGCAAAATCGGACACGGAAAAGGAAGACACAGTATGGATGAAGGACGAGTACGTGCCCGTCACGAGTTTCATTCACACCGTCGACTTCAACCATTACAGACGCATATATGAGGCATACGAGACACCGGACTCTTTCTATCTGTCGAACTATTATGACTCCGGCAAGCTCACAGGCGACTCCATTTACGACAAGACAAGCCACTGGAACCTTCGCAATACCTTTGCCGTGGCATTGCTTGAGGGCTTCAACAAATGGGCAAAAGCAGGCTTGAAGGCATTCGTGTCTTACGATATAAACAACTATACACTACCTGCCATCAACGAGGACAATGTTGTTTTCACCAAATCGTACAAGGAATACAACCTTTCAGTTGGCGCTCAGATGCTCAAGATGCAAGGAAAGACGGTACACTACAACGTCAGCGGTGAGTTCTGGCTTACCGGCGACAAGGCAAGTCAGTTCCATATCGATGCAAATGCAGACTTGAACGTACCGTTGTTCGGCGACACTCTGAACATCATCGGCAATGCATTCATCCACCGCGATGCACCTATCTTCTATGCAAACACATGGCACTCGCGCCACGCATGGTGGGACCAGGACTTGAGCCAGCAACTCCACAGCCGTCTTTCAGGCACACTGAACTTCAATAAGACGGGCACCCGACTGCGCATTAGCTACGACCACCTGAAGGACTACATATACCTTGCACAACAGTACGACCTCTACCATAGCGGCAACGACTACCTGCACCGCAACTATCAGGTATCGATGAACCAGCACAAGGGCGCAATCAGTCTGCTGACTGTACAGTTCCGGCAAAAGCTGAAGTTCCTGAACCTCATTCATTGGGACAACGAGATAACATGGCAGAAGTCGAGCAACAACGACGTTCTTCCCGTTCCTGACTTCAACATCTACAGCAATCTCTACCTGAGGTTCAAGATTGCCCGCGTGCTGAAGTGCGACTTCGGAGCCGACGTGCGCTACTTCACGAAGTACTATGCACCAGAGTACAGTCCTGTCATGGGACAATATGCCGTTCAGGAGAATGCTGCCAGCCGCGTGAAGGTAGGCAACTATCCCGTCGTCAACCTCTATGCCAACTTCCTTTTGCAGCATACGAGGTTCTTCGTGATGCTTTCCCACGTCAACAGCAGCAGCGGCGAGTACTTCTTTACGCCCCACTACCCTCTCAACGAAAGGATTTTCCGCTTCGGTTTGAGTTGGAACTTCTTCAACTAAGCTTAGACTATGATTTCAGAAAACGATAATGTAAAGACCAATTCCTTCGAGGCTTGGGTTCTTGCAGCACGCCCAAAGACACTGACAGGAGCCTCCGTGCCGGTCATGATAGGCGTAGCTTTGGCTATAACGACAGCCGGATGGCACGACTTCATGATACTCCCTGCCATACTGTGCTTCCTCTTTGCCTTTCTGATGCAGATAGACTCGAACCTCATCAACGACTATTTCGACTGCGTCCACGGTAACGATGACGTACAGACGAGGCTCGGTCCGAAGCGTGCATGTGCCGAAGGATGGATTACCCTGCCCGTTATGCGCCGCGGACTCGTTATTGTCAGCGCCGTGGCATGCATCATCGGTCTGCCGCTTATATGGTTTGGAGGATGGGAAATGATTATCGTTGGAGCCGTGTGCGTCCTCTTCGCATTCCTCTACACGACTTTCTTTTCATACAAAGGCTTAGGCGATTTGCTCGTGATTGTCTTCTTCGGCATCGTACCCGTCTACTTCACATGGTACGTATCGATACCCGACAGCATGCAAGGCTTCGACGCAAATGTTCTCATCACCGGTATATCCTGCGGTTTGGTGATAGATACTCTGCTCCTTATAAACAACTATCGCGACCGTAGCAACGACCGGCGCGACGGCAAGATAACACTTGTTGTCCGCCTGGGAGCCAAGTGGGCTGAGCGTCTATACCGTTACCTGCCCGTCGTGGCTCAGATTCTCATTTTCTGTTTCCTTACAATTGACACTTCTGACGGCTTCGTCAAGCCACTGATTTTCATTCTGACAGCATTGATATACGAGTTTCCTCACTTCAAAACAGCAAGAAAACTCGTCGAGATAAACCACGGCAAGCAACTTAACAGAGTCCTGGGAATGACAGCACGCGACATGTTCATCTTCGGCTTAGTTACCTCCGTGCAAATCCTCCTTATGTATCAGCCAATGTAATTTTAGCCACGAAAGACCATGCAACAGAAACTTAACTTGGAGATAATGTCGTTCGTGGAGAAGCAGATACTTCCCCGCTACAACGCTTTCGGGAAGAGCCACGGACTCCAGCACGTGCAACGCGTCATCAAGAACTCGCTCGAGCTGGTGCCGTTGACGGGCGCCGACATCAACATGGTTTACGTTATAGCCGCCTACCACGACCTCGGACTCGAAGGACCGCGTGCTATTCACCACCTGACGAGCGGCAAAATCCTGCAAAACGACGCACGGCTGACGAAGTGGTTCTCACCTGAGCAGATTAAGATAATGAAGGAAGCCGTCGAAGACCATCGTGCCTCGTCGAGCCGTGCGCCACGAAGCATCTACGGAAAGATTGTTGCCGAGGCCGACAGGGACCTCGACCCGATGACCGTATTTACCCGCGCGATACAGTACGGACTAGAAAACTACCCGGAAAAGAACGACGATGAGCAGTGGGAGCGGTTCTACAAGCACATGCAGGAAAAGTATTCTACAAACGGATACATACGTCTCTGGATACCAAACAGTCCCAATGCCAAGCGACTTCGCAAGATTCAGGACACCATTGAGGACAAAGACGAACTTCACAGGATATTCCTGCAAATTTACAAGAGTATTAAACACTGACAACTATTCATTATGACGAAGGAAGAATTGATGAGGAGAGCCATCGAACTCTCCATAAACAGCGTTAAGGAAGGCGGCGGTCCGTTCGGCGCAGTTATAGCCAGGGACGGCGAGATAGTAGCCGAGGGCAACAACCGGGTCACCATCAACAACGACCCGACAGCCCACGCCGAAGTCAACGCCATAAGGAACGCTTGCGCAAAGCTCGGCGTCTACGATTTGGAAGGTTGCGAGATATACACCTCCTGTGAGCCTTGTCCGATGTGTCTGGGCGCAATCTACTGGGCGCACCTTGACAAAATATACTATGCCAACGACCGTAAGGACGCTGCAAAGATTGGTTTCGACGACGACTTTATATACAAGGAGATAGCCCTGAGCCCATATCGCAGGCAGAAACCGTCGGAGATTTTGCTCAGGGACGAGGCTATTAAGGCTTTCAAGATGTGGCAGGCGAAGACCGACAAGAAGGAATACTAATTGTCAAAATATTTCCTTTCGGCTTCTCATAGAATTCGTTTCTGCAACTGATTGATTGTCAACGTCTTCGCAAAACCTATCCTTTTAGCTTGCGAAAGGTCAACTTTCGAACTGCAATAGCTGACCTCTTAGAACGCAAAAGCTGCCCTTTTGGAAGTCAAAAGGACAGCTTTTGTTTTTTGTAACGATATATTACCACTACCGAATGTCCGCAACAACATACTCGGAACGTGTCCCGATGCGAAACTTACCGCCCCAAATGCCGATGCCGGACGAGACATAGTACTGCGTATTGCCCTTCGTCAGCGGGCCGAAAGCATCCTCATAGATTGCGTCCTCTATCCAACTGATTGGCCATACCTGCCCGTAGTGCGTGTGACCGGACAACTGGAAGCCGACGCCGGCTTTCTCTGCCTCTTCAAGATGATAGGGATGGTGGTCCATAAGGATTGTGAAGCCGGGATTGGAGCCGGCCTCCTTCATCAAGTCAGCAACGCTCTTGCGATTTGGATTGGTACGGTCGTCACGTCCGAGGATTGTCAGTCCGTCGACATGGGCTACAGAGTCGACAAGCAGATGTATGCCTGCGTCATGATAGAACCGTATCGACTCCGCCCTGCCCGAATAGTATTCGTGGTTGCCGAGGATAGCATACACGGGCGCGTTTATCTTCCGGAAGTCCTCGTCGAGCTTCTGTTCTCGCACGGCACGAATGCTTCCGTCGATTATATCACCAGCAACAAGCACCAAGTCAGCATGCTCAAGGTTGATTAACTCTATCCAACGCTCAAGCTCAGCCTTGCGGTTGTGGTAGCCGGCATGTACGTCGCTAATCATGACAACTTTCAAAGGCTTCTGTAGTTTATGGTGTGTCTCGACAGTAATAGGTACGCGCACCTTATTATTATAATGTATATAGCCATAAACGAACAATGCCGTTATTACGCAGAACACCGTCAGCGTTCCCGCCCAACTGTTGTAAAGGAATGACTTCGGGACAAGTCGCACGAGTCTGCCAATGTCGAGCAGCAGAAAGAGCATTGCCACATAGAGTCCGATAAAGAGTGTGGAGTCGCCGATTTCGTACAGTGCTATTGCCACCGGCATTGGCTTATTGTCGAGCTTGAAGATGAAGTTGGTGAAGAAGATGACCACACAAGCCACAGCCAATGCTACCACCACCCACTTCCACGGCGTTGCAAACGGCAGGATATTCCATACATGCCACAAGATATAACCGAAGCCGATGATAGGCACAAGGATAAGGAGGATTAACCACATTTTATTCATCAGTAAGATTAAATATTGAAAATAATGCCGGTTTAGACCTGAGTTTAAACCGGCATTCTATATTTTTAAAGTATCTGTAAACTTACGAGTTGGTCACGCGCTCAAGCCATTTGGTCATTCCGAACATGACTATCATGCTGATTCCGCAGACGAGTGCGAAGACAAGCCAGCACTGCCATATCGGCCATTTGTTGTACATGAGCGGACCGAGCCACAACAGAGAGTTGCCGACGGCTGTAGCTCCGAGCCACAATCCCTGGCAGAGTCCCTGCAAATGCTTTGGCGCCACCTTCGAGACAAAGCTCAAGCCAAGCGGCGAGATGAACAGTTCGGCAATTGTAAGCAGGAAATATGTGCAGATAAGCACCCACGGACCGGCTTTCATCGTTTCACGAATTGACGGTGGCATAGACGTGAAGGTCTCGGCAGATGGATAGTTGTGGACCAGCGAAACTCCCATAAGGAAGAGAAAGCCCAAAGCTTCGATACCCATTCCGAGGGCTATCTTGCGCGGCGTTGTTATAGGATGACCTATCTTCGTGAAGTGTGCGAACACTGCCATGATAACCGGAGTGAGGGCAATGACGAAGAACGGGTTCACAGCCTGCCATATCTCAGGTGGGATGGCGTCAGTCTTCACGAAGTCGCGGGCGAAGAAGCTGAGGCTCTGACCATTCTGATGGAATGCGAACCAGAAGAATACTGCGATACCGAGGACGGCAAAGAGAGCGTACATACGCTGGCGTATTTCCTTTGCCATGGCAACTTTCTCCTCCGGAGTGTAGTCGACGCTGACGACAGCCTCTTTCTTTCCGGGCATCGGGAACATGTGCTTCGACTTCATGAATATTGCCAACGATATGAGCATCATGATGACACTGGCAATGAAACTATAGTGTATACCTGTGTTGAATACATCAAGGTACTGCTGGCAGAAGCCCATCAAGTCGGCAGTATTTCCTCCTACCTGATGCGCAAGCTCAGTAAGACTGCTCAAATCGGTTCCGCTTAGAGTTCCGTTTGAATTGATAAACTCATGGCAGAAGCGTGGCAGGTCGGCATTGTAGGTATAGCCGTAGGTCTTAAGCCACCAAGAGCGGAGGAACGGAGCTATGAAAGGAGCAAGCAGTGCTCCAATGTTTATGAAGACATAGAATATCTGGAAGCCTGCATCACGCTGTCCCTGAGCCCACTTCAAGCGTTCCGGACCTTCCTTTGCAGCCTCTGCCTCAAAGTCGTCGTACATCTGTCCGACTATAGCCTGTAAGTTTCCCTTGAACAGTCCGTTACCAACGGAAATCAAAACAAGTGAGAAAATGGTGAAAGCAAGCAGATACGAGTTGTTCTGCGGTGTAGCAACGACCGGTACGGAAAGGCAAACGTAGCCGAGGGACATGATTATAAGTCCGCTCTCGATGGTACGCTGGTAGTTCTGTGTACGGTCGGCGATGATACCACCGACAAGACTCATGATGTAGATAGCTGCAAGAAAGAAGCCTGAGATAAGGCTCGATGTTTCGTCGCTGACTCCGAACTTACTGCACAGAAAGAGCGTCAGAACGGCTATCATGATATAGTAGCCGAAGCGTTCGCCCATGTTGCTCAGTGCAGCCTGTAGTAAACCTTTTGGATGATTCTTAAACATTTGTGTGTGCTATTTAGATTTTTATTTTGTCAAGTCTACAAGCCACGTGGCTTTAATGACGATGTTGCCGAAGTTGCTCTTGCTGAAGTAGTCGCGCTTCGACGAGCCGAAGATGTTCCCAAGGCCATAGTAGTAGCGCCCTTCGAGCAAGAAACGGCCGAGATGTTTGTTGCTATACTCGAGTCCCAGGCCAGCTGCTATTCCGTAGTCGAACTTATGCTGAATGTCCATCGACTCTTGTTCGACTATCGTGTTTGAACGTCCCGTCCCGGCATCGAGGTTCGGTTCATCATAGTTCTTGGTTGTCTTGTCGCTCAGCATTATGCCAATCTGCGGTCCAGCCTGTACGAAGAAGTTGAAGCCTTGGCGTTCCTTACCCCACGCGAGATGTGCGAAGACAGGTATCTGGACGTATGTCAGGGTGCGGGAATATTCCTCCTGCGCGCCGTTACTGTTGATGACGGGGCGGTCGTTCACGTCAACGATGTCCTCTTTCCAACCTAATGAGGCTATGTTCACTTCTCCGGCGATGGAGCAAATGGTTGAGAAGTACTTCTCACTGGTGTACCGCCATGAGAAGCCACCGGTGAAACCGACATGCTGTTTCTGCGATACTTCGGGGTCGAAGCCTACCGTTGACAACACGGCACCGGCATTGGCACCGATGGAAAAGACGTTGCGGTGGCTGCCAATCTGCGCCCATGAAGCCACAGGCAGTGCCAGCATGGCAATAGCGAATATGAGTCTCACTACCTTACTGTTAGTCTCCGTCATATTTATAATGCTTCTTTTTTAATATGTCAGGCTGTCCACCGAGCCGTCGGTCTTGAACCTTATGACCTGGAAATTATTGTTCTGGTAGCCGCCGTCCTTAAGTTTCTTAAACTCAAGGCGGGTCTGCAACGGCTTGTACTCGCTGTTCTGCTGCTCGTTGCCTACATACTTTTCACCGTAATGCGATAGTCCGAGGACGAAATACATGGTATGGTCGAAGCCCATGATGCCCATTCGGGGAAGTCCGTCGGGGTTCATCTTCTGTCCGTAGTCCTTCTCAAACAACTTCTCGAAGGCCTCCGTGCGGGCTGACTTACGGCTATAGTAAAACGTAGTCGGTATGTGCACGTTGTACTTGAAGTAGTCCTTCTCCAGGTAAGGCTGATAGATAAACCACTCGTTGTACCCGTATGTCGATATGATTAGCGACGGGTCGATGTTCTTCAGTGAGTCAAGCTTCTCGAAAACACGCTCCAAAGGCTTGTAAGCGGCGGAGTTCAGTATCACGACATTTGGCTGGGTCTGCGAGAAATGCTTAGCGAACTCTCTCAGAGGGGTGTTGATGTCGGTTATCTCCGCTTGGATATTCTTCGACTCGAGATACTCGCGGAGTGAGCGGGTGAACGTGTACTTGCCGTCGGAAGGGTTATTGCAGTTGATGAATATCGGACGATGCGAGTGGGAGAAACGTTCAACGAAAGCACCACGGCTGCGCGCCGAGAGCTCATCTTCGTCCTGGTAAATCTGGAAAATGTTCGGATTGGAATTTACGTCAGTAGCTGTTGTCGAGAAAGGAATGACGAGACGCGCGCCATGCTTGTGGCAGAAGTCAGCCAAAGGGTGTACTTGGTTGGTGTAAAGTGGCCCGAAGATAACGTCCTGGTTGGCTATCTGCGGGTTATGCTTTAGCACATTGGTGACGACGGAGTCCTTGTTGAGGTTCCAGAGGTTCACCTGCGTCTTTATGCCCATGTGTCCGAGGCTGTCGAGAGCTGCCCGAACGCCACGGTAGTATTCAATCATTCGCTTTCCTTCGGTACTGTTGTCGAGGAAAGGAAGCATTATCCCGACCTTCACGACGTCAATGCCCTTGGCTGTGGTTGTAGGCTTTGAGGGCTTAGCTGGCGTCGGCTGGGTTGTTGAAGTTTTCGAATACGGAATGAAAATCTCGCTACCTTTCTTCAGTTCGTAACCCTTTTCTTTCATTTCCGGGTTGGCATCAAGTAGCTCTTCGATTGTAAGGTCATAGGAACGGGCTATCCCAAATATCGTCTCATGACGTTTTACCTTGTGGATATCACGCCATTTCGTAGACTGTGCCCATAGATTTGGGCTGACTGACAGCACCAAAAGAACAAGTACGGCTTTGAGTATATAATTCATGTTAACTTGGTTTTTGTCTGTAACTAATTGCAAAAATAATAAAAATCGTTCAACTACGCCCATTTTATCTGCATTTTTTTGTAAATTTGCACAAAATATATGGCTAATGCGTAATATAGGTCTTCACATTATTATATTAGCGGCTGTAATGGTATTCACGCTGAATGCCACTGCACAAGATATCAATCCAACTGCTACTTACACAGATGAGAATGGCGATACGACAGTTATGAATCCGGGAGACTCGTATTCCGGTTCTGCTCCGCTTACCGTTCACTTTGCTGCCAACAAGTCGAATACGGAGGGATATGACGAGTACTTCGAGTGGAGGATTTACTCGGAGGAGAATGAGACTTCGCCTTTGTACACACGATATGAGGAAAACACCGACTTCACCTTCACACAGGCAGGCTCGTTCCGTGTATATCTTACGGCACGGTTCACGTCGAGTACGGGTGATATAGTTGAATATACCGAAAGCGACTTGCAGCCTATCACCATCTCGATAAGCGAGAGCCAGCTGCAAATGCCTAATGCTTTCTCGCCCAACGATGATGGCATAAACGACATTTACAAGCCTAAGACGGGATACAAGAGTATCGTTCAGTTCGACGGATATATATTCAGCCGCAGCGGAGTGAAGATTTTCGAGTGGCACGACCCGTCGACCGGTTGGGACGGAACTTACAAAGGGAAACCTGCAAAGCAAGGTGTCTACTTCTGTCTGATAAAGGCTAAGGGCGCCGACGGACGTACTTTCAACATCAAGACGGATGTAAACCTGCTGCGGGGATATACCGAAGGAACAACTGTTTCTGAATAGGCAACCAATATTTTTAGGATTATTCATGGACAACAAGATAGAGGTTATTGGTGCAAGAGTGCACAACCTTAAAAACGTAGTCGTCGAAATACCACGCAATTCGCTGATTGTGTTCACCGGATTGTCAGGTTCGGGAAAGAGCTCGCTTGCCTTTGACACGATATACGCCGAAGGACAGCGTCGCTATATAGAGACTTTCTCGGCTTATGCGAGAAACTTTCTCGGCGATATGGAGCGCCCTGACGTCGACAAAATTACCGGACTGAGCCCAGTTATTTCAATAGAGCAAAAGACAACGAATAAGAATCCGCGTTCAACAGTTGGCACTACGACAGAGATTTACGACTTTCTCCGACTGCTGTTTGCGCGCGCCGGTGAGCCATACAGCTACCTCAGCGGTGAGAAAATGGTGAAGTACACGGAGGAAAAGATTGTCAGCATGATACAGGAGAACTATGCCGGCAAGAAAATCTATATACTGGCGCCACTTATCCGCAACCGTAAGGGACACTATCGTGAGCTCTTCGAGCAGATGAGGAAGAAGGGATACCTCTACATCCGAGTAGATGGTGAGGTGAAGGAGATTGCCCGCGGAATGAAGGTCGACCGTTACAAGAACCACAATATAGAAGTCGTCATCGACAAGATGAAGCTCGACGACTCCAAGGTTGGCAACATCAACGAACGTCTTTCGAAAACTGTTGCGACGGCAATGAAGCAAGGCGACGGCTTGCTGATGATACTTGACAACGACACCAATGAGGCAAAGTATTACTCCAAGCGACTGATGGACCCGGTGACGGGACTGTCCTACAAGGACCCGGCACCTAATATATTCTCGTTCAACTCACCAGAAGGAGCATGTCCGAGGTGCCAGGGCATGGGCGTCGTCAATGAAATCGACATCGAGAAGATAATTCCGAACCACAAGAAGAGTATCTATGAGGGCGCAATAGTGCCATTGGGCAAGTACAAAAACCAACTGATATTCTGGCAAATAGACTCTATTCTTAAAGACAACGGCTACACCTTGAAAACCGCCGTGGAGGATTTGCCGGATGATGTACTGGATAAGATACTTTACGGAACGCTCGAAAAGGTCCGCATCGACAAGGATGTGGTTCACACTTCAAGTGATTACTTCACCGATTTCGACGGCCTTGTGAAGTACCTTCAGAGTGTTTTGGAGGACGACGACAGTTCAAAGGCACGCAAATGGGCGGGCCAGTTCATCGCCGAGAAGGAATGTCCGGAATGCCACGGGCAACGTCTCAACCGCGAGGCATTGTCCTACAAGATTTGGGACAAGAACATTTCGGAAGTCGCCAACATGGATATTGAGGAACTGTGCGATTGGTTCAACCATGTCGGCGAGCACCTTAGCAAGAAGCAAAACCAAATAGCGAGCGAGATAATAAAGGAGATTCAGAAGCGTGCCTCTACCCTACTCGATGTCGGATTGGGCTATCTTTCGCTTAACCGGAGGAGCGCATCGCTCTCCGGAGGTGAGAGTCAGCGTATCCGTCTTACATCGCAGATAGGCAGCCAGCTCGTCAACGTGCTCTACATACTTGACGAGCCAAGCATCGGACTTCACCAGCGAGACAACGTAAAGTTGATAAACTCACTGAAGAAGTTGCGTGACATTGGCAACACAGTTATCGTAGTGGAACACGACGAGGACATGATGCGAGCCGCCGACTGGATTGTTGACATCGGACCGCGCGCCGGACGTAAGGGCGGAGAAGTCGTTTTCCAAGGCACTCCACAAGAAATGCTCAAGACACACACGCTCACTGCGCAGTACCTTAACGGCGAAAAGGCTATCGACATACCAAAGACGAGGCGCAAAGGGAACGGCAAGTTCATTACGCTAAAGGGCTGCCACGGCAACAATTTGAAGAATGTTGATGTCAAATTCCCACTCGGTGAGCTTATACTAGTTACCGGAGTGTCAGGCTCAGGCAAAAGTACACTCATCAACGACACGCTCCAGCCCATCCTCTCCCAGCATTTCTACCGAAGCTTAAAGAACCCGATGCCGTACGAAAGCATCGACGGTATCGACAACATCGACAAGGTTGTAGACGTCGACCAGTCGCCAATCGGTCGCACGCCGCGAAGCAATCCTGCCACGTACACAGGTGTTTTCACCGACATAAGACAGTTGTTCGTCAACCTTCCGGAAGCTAAGATACGCGGATACAAGCCCGGCCGCTTCTCCTTCAACGTCAAAGGCGGACGCTGTGAGGCATGTGGCGGCAACGGCTACAAAACTATCGAGATGAACTTCCTGCCCGATGTCACCGTTCCCTGCGAGGTTTGCCACGGCAAGCGCTACAACCGTGAGACGCTGGAAGTAAGGTACAAGGGCAAGTCAATTGCCGACGTGCTCGACATGACAGTCAATATGGCAGTGGAATTCTTCGAGAATGTCCCCAACATATTGCAGAAAATAAAGACCCTTCAAGATGTTGGTCTCGGCTACATTCGCCTCGGGCAGAGTTCTACAACACTGTCAGGAGGCGAGAGTCAGCGTGTTAAACTGGCCACGGAACTTGCGAAGCGCGACACCGGCAAAACCCTTTACATCCTCGACGAGCCTACAACGGGACTGCACTTCGACGACATCCGCATTCTGATGGGTATTCTTCAGGAACTCGTCGACCGTGGAAATACAGTCATAATCATAGAGCACAACCTCGACGTTATTAAACTTGCGGATTACATTATAGACATGGGTCCGGAGGGAGGACGCAACGGCGGTCAGGTCGTTTGTGCCGGAACGCCGGAGCAAGTAGCCAAGAGCAAGAAGGGATACACGTGGAAATATCTCAAGGAAATGCTTGACAAGGGCAAGAAGAAATAGCCAATAAAATCCACAAAGACCGTTAACGGCAATCCTGGCAAAGGTAAACGAAACGTCAAAACAACAAGAGAAAAATGCGAAAAAAATACTTTTTCATATTCTGCAAGACAAGTCTCGTCATCGTAAACAACGGCGATGACACTTACACCATACCACTTAGCGACGACTGCCCGGTAGTTCTTAAGCAATGGCAAACCATCCACAAGATAACGCCGATGGACGATGGGACGGAAGTTCGCACCGTTATGATACAAGATCCCTTGCAGATAAGCGACGTGACGGAAGCCTTCAAGGATGTGAGACTCGAATTCTGCGATTTACGGAAATCATATTATAAATTGTCACATGAGCTGTATCTAAAAGCCGGAAAGTGCCAGGAGATACTCTATTGGGACCATAACACACAGTACTGCGGCGTCTGCGGCTCGCCAATGGTCATGCATACCGACATCTCCAAGCGTTGTCCGAACTGCGGAAAAGAAGTCTGGCCGGAGCTGGCGACAGCAATCATCGTGCTGATACATCGTGGCGACGAAGTCCTACTTGTACATGCGCGCAACTTCAAGGGAGATTTCTACGGCTTGGTGGCAGGCTTCGTGGAGACAGGAGAAACCCTGGAAGAAGCCGTCCACCGCGAAGTTATGGAGGAAACGGGACTGACGATAACAAACCTAAGATACTTTGGCTCACAGCCGTGGCCTTACCCATGCGGGCTGATGGTAGGTTACAATGCCGATTACGTCGACGGTGACATCACGTTGCAGCGCTCCGAGCTCTCCAGAGGTGGCTGGTTCAACCGCAACAACCTACCAGTCATACCTGAGAAGCTGTCGATTGCACGGCAACTTCTTGATGACTGGCTTGCTAACTCCTAAACAAAGAGATTAGAACTATACAACTTAGAAGATACTGCCAAACCAGTTTCTTATCTCAATCCAATACTTGAAGGCTGCACTGTGGCTAGCAGCTATAATCTTGGTGAAGCCCGCAAAGATATAGAGTCCTAGCAAAACGAGGATTATAAAGAGAATGCTGAAACCGAAGAACAGCCACAAGTCAGCATCCGAATACTCCTTGCGGAACTTGGAAATGCGTGTCCCCGACCACCCGAAGAATACCTCTATGTGGTCGATTACCTTCGTAGCCGTCGACTTCGACTGCCTTCCGACCTTCTCAACGGTCTTTCCCGCACTCTTTAGAGCTTCCACGGAAGCATGTATAACACGAGCGTCAACAACCGGCATGGACGCATAGAACGGCATAGCCAGTTGACTTTGGCTGACGGGAACGACCTCACTTGCCTCCACGACAAGATTTTCCGGCTTGTCGAACTGGCACGTCAGAACATTGTTACAGTAAGGGCAGCGATACTTGAACCGCCCGTACTTGCTTGTCTCTGCTACAAAAGTCTTGCCGCAATGGCTACATTTTACATTATACTTCATAAAAGTATGGACTCATTGTAAAATCCGTTTGCAAAAATATAAAAAAGGTATGATACTGGAAAGAAAAAACTAATATTTTAGATTTTACGACCGCATTTTACATCATTTATTCTATTTTAATCGAAATAATCATTACCTTTGCAAGACATTTGTGGAATTTCCACAGACTACAAACACACATTATAAAGCTGATAATAGAACATATTCATGGACTGGTTAATAGATTTATTCGCCCAACAAGACTCCGTGGCGCACATAGCGCTGCTCTATTCACTTGTAATAGCAATCGGAGTACTTCTTGGAAAAGTTAAAATCGGTGGCATATCGCTTGGTGTCACCTTCGTATTGTTTGTCGGCATCCTCGCCGGCCATATCGGTTTTACAGCTCCCCTGCCAATAATGAACTTCCTTCAGGACTTCGGACTTATCCTCTTTGTATTCATGATAGGTCTGCAAGTAGGTCCAGGCTTCTTCGAAAGCTTCGGTAAGGGCGGTTTGAAACTCAACATGCTGGCAACCCTCGGTGTACTTCTCAACATCGGAGTGATGTTTGCCTGCTACTTCATCTTTTTCGATACAAGCGACCCGAAGAACCTTCCTATGATGGTTGGAACGCTCTATGGCGCCGTGACCAACACCCCTGGACTTGGTGCAGCTAGTGAAGCGCTCCACAGTGTCTTCCCCAACGGCTTCAACTTCAACATCGCTTCTGCCTACGCTTGCGCCTATCCGCTTGGCGTACTTGGTATTATAGGGGCGTCTTTGGCAGTGAAATACTTCTTCCATGTCGACTTTAAGGAAGAGAACGAGAAGATGATGGAGAAGGAATCGGCTGACCCGCACGTCAAGCCACACGTCATGTACCTCAAGGTTGCCAACACATACATTGCCGGAAGAACCCTTTCACAGATTTCAGAGTTCCTCAACCGCGACATCGTCTGCACCCGTATCCTCCATGAAGGAAAGCTCAGCGTGCCCCGTCGCGACACCAAATTCGAGATGGGCGACGAGGTTTTGGTAGCCTGTGCGGAAAGCGACGCCGAGGCTATACAGGCTTTCATCGGTCCTACTATAGACGATCATTGGGTTGAAAGTCCTACCGCCCAGCAGATGGTTAGCCGCAAAGTGATTGTCACTAACACAGCCATGAACGGTAAGAGTCTTGGCAAGATGCACTTCTCAAGCCTTTACGGAGTCAACATAACACGTATAACCCGCCAGGGCATGGAGCTCTTCGCAAGCCGCAGCCACCACTTCCACGTAGGCGACCGCATCACTGTCGTCGGTCCGGAGGAGAACGTCAATCGTGTAGCAGAGATGATGGGAAACCAGGAAAGGAAACTGAACATGCCGAACATAGCAACCATTTTCATCGGCATCATTGTCGGTATCATCTTCGGAAGCCTTCCTTTCTCAATTCCGGGAATGCCCGTTCCGCTGAGGCTCGGTCTCGCCGGCGGTCCGCTTATCATAGCAATCCTAGTCGGTCGCTTCGGTTATCGAATGGGACTGAACACCTATATGACAACATCAGCCAACATGATGCTTCGCGAATTCGGACTTGTACTGTTCCTTGCGTCAGTCGGTATTAAGGCAGGCGACGGCTTCTGGCAGACCGTTGTAGCCGGAGACGGACTGAAATATGTCGGTACCGGTTTCCTCATTACAGTCATCCCAATTCTCATTGTCGCCATAATAGCATATAAGAAGTTCCACTTCGGCTACTTCACGATAATGGGAATGATAGCCGGAACATACACCGACCCACCAGCACTTGCCTACGCCAACTCCGTTTGCCTTGGTGAGTCGTCAGCTATCGGCTACTCCACCGTGTATCCTCTGAGCATGTTCCTGCGAATATTTACCGCACAGATAATAGTCCTATTCTGCTGTGGAGTGTGACGAATCCTACCCTTTCTCAAATTCTACTATAATCTACAAAGTTCATTTTCACCACCCGACCTACATAACAAGACTACCAATGAAGAAAGCAAAACTAATTCTGACACTCCTACTAATCGCTTTCATCGCCAACGACGCCATAGCCCAGCGCTATCCGTTCCAAGTTTCCTACCTCCCGGCAAACGAGCGCGCGAGGGACTTATGCCATCGCCTGACTCTCGACGAGAAGATAAAGCTCATGATGGACCGCTCCCCTGCAATTCCACGGCTCGGTGTTCCGGAGTTCCAGTGGTGGAATGAAGCACTCCACGGAGTAGGCCGCAACGGCTTCGCCACAGTCTTTCCCGTCACCATAGGTATGGCAGCATCGTTCAACGATGACCTTGTCTTTGATGTATTCAATGCCGTCAGCGACGAGGCAAGGGCAAAGAACAACGCCGCACGTCACTCCGGACACATCGACCGCTATCAAGGAGTATCGTTCTGGACGCCAAACATCAACATATTTCGTGACCCACGGTGGGGACGCGGACAGGAAACATACGGTGAGGACCCATATCTGACAACGAAGATGGGACTCGCCGTGGTGCGCGGACTTCAAGGCGACGAACCCGACAAGCGGAAACTGCTTGCCTGCGCAAAGCATTTTGCCGTGCACAGCGGGCCTGAATGGAACCGCCACTCTTTCAACTTGGAGAACCTTTCGCCACGTGATTTGTGGGAAACGTACCTCCCAGCCTTCAAGTCACTTGTACAGGACGGCAACGTAGCGGAAGTTATGTGCGCATATCAGCGCATCGACGGTGAGCCTTGTTGTGGCAACACCCACTACCTTCAGCAAATTCTACGCAACGAATGGGGCTTCAAAGGTCTTGTCGTTTCCGACTGCTCAGCTATCAGCGACTTCTGGAGACCTGGACGCCACGGCGTCAGCAAGGATGCCGGCGACGCATCGGCAAAGGCTGTAAGGTCAGGCACCGACGTTGAATGCGGCAGCAACTTTGCCAGTCTTCCTGAGGCCATAAACGCCGGATTGATAACTGAGGAGCAACTGGACTCAAGCGTTATCCGCCTGCTGACTGCCCGCTTCGAGGTCGGCGACTTTGATTCTGAAGAGGAAAATCCATACAAGCAAATTCCGACGAGCGTTGTCGAAAGCGACGAGCACAAGCAGCTGGCACTCGACATGGCACGCCAGTCAATCGTTCTGCTGCAAAACTGGAACGATGTTCTTCCTCTTTCGCCTTCCGACAGCGATGTCGTCGTGATGGGACCTAATGCCAACGACTCCATAATGCAGTGGGGAAACTACAGCGGTTATCCAACCAGGACAATCACAATACTGCAAGGCATACGCGAGAAAAATCCTAATATAAAGTATATTAAAGGCTGCGGACTCGTGCACAACGAAGTCGACGAGAGCCGCTATGACGAGATTTCCAACTCCAATGGCAGCAAAGGCATGAAGGCGGAGTTCTGGAACAATATGACGATGAGCGGCTCACCGGTCAAGACCGAGGCGCTTGCCAATGGCGTGAACTTCAGCAACGGCGGTGCCACGGTGTTCTCTGCCGGAGTCAATCTCGACAGTATGAGCCTGCGTCTGCAGGGTACTTTCACTCCGACAAATACCGAGACCGTTACGCTGAAGTTGAGTTTCGACGACGGTGCACGTGTGATTGTCAACGGAGACACTGTTGCCGACGTCTGGAAAACACGCAATCGCATTCAGTATATCAACAAGAACATCGACGTAGTTGCCGGCAAGAAGTACGACATACAGGTCGATTACTTCCAGAAGACGGACATGGGCGCATTGCAGTTCGACATCGTTCACAAGACGACACCTACATGGGAGGACATCCTCGCACAAGTAGGAACGGCCAAGAAAGTCATCTTCGTCGGTGGAATATCCCCACAGCTTGAAGGTGAGGAGATGAAAGTCAACGAGCCGGGCTTCCGTGGCGGCGACCGCACAAGCATCGAGTTGCCACAGGTTCAGCGTGACATGGTACGCAAATTGAGGGAAGCCGGCAAGACAGTTATATTCGTCAACTGCTCCGGTTCGGCTATTGGTCTTGAGGATGAGAGCAACAATGCCGACGCCATCCTTCAGGCATGGTATCCCGGAGAGATGGGCGGGCGCGCCGTCGCCGATGTTCTCTATGGCGACTACAACCCGGGCGGAAAGCTGCCGATAACCTTCTACCGCCACGACAGCGACCTTCCCGACTATGAGGACTACAGCATGAAGGGACGCACGTACCGCTACTTCAAGGGCGACGCCCTCTATCCGTTCGGCTACGGACTCAGTTACACGACGTTCGACATCAAGCCTCTCGAGTTCAAACAGGGTCACCTGCTCGTCGACGTTACCAACACCGGCAGCCGCGAAGGCTCCGACGTGGTGCAGATGTATATCCGCCGCCCGGCCGACGTTGACGGACCGACAAAGACTCTGCGTGGTTTCAAGCGCGTATGGCTAAAGCCCGGCGAGAAGAAGACCGTCGACGTGGTGTTCACAACTTCTCGGGAGCTGAGCGTTTGGGATGCTACGACGAATACAATGCGCTTCATTCCAGGCGATTACGAGATATACATTGGCGACAGCAGTCTGCGTAAGGACTTGAAGAAGTACACCATGACTATCACGAAAGGTGATAATGAAGCCACGCCAGCTGAGTAGTTAGGCGCGCGCCGGTACACCCCTACGTTTAAGAAAAGTATTTACACGAAAACGAAAGATGTCCTTTTGGCTTCCAAAAGGGCATCTTTTGCGTTATGAAAGGTCAGCTTTTGCAGTCTGAAAGCTCATCTTTTGCAAGCTCAAAGCTTAGGTTTTGCGGAGACATTGATAGTCAATGAGTTACAAAGATATTTTCTTCGGTTTGTCAATTTGAAAAATATTGACACAGAGAAGTTCTGCCATTGGAATACTTTAACATCCCTTAACCGCGATTGGCAGTAGATTTTTTGCTTATCTCAGATTAGTAATGTATCTTTGCAATGAATTAGACAGAATTTAAAAACCAGGAAGGCTATGAAACATTTGAAATCAATTACAGCAGGACTCTGCATGCTTACGCTCGTCGGCTGTGCAACAAAGCAGGGAACATACGCTGGAATCGGTGCCGGCGGTGGTGCTGTCCTCGGTGGTATCATCGGTAACATCATCGGTAAGGACTCAAAGGCAACAGCCATTGGAGCCGCTATCGGCGCCGCAGTAGGTTCCGGAACGGGTGCCATCATTGGTCACCACATGGACAAAGTGGCACGTGAGACCGCAGCACAGGTGCAGAACGCCAAGGTAGAAGAGGTCACCGACGCCAACGGTTTGAAGATGGTCAAGGTGTCATTCGACTCCGGCATTCTCTTCGCCCTCAACTCTTCGACACTCAGCAACGCTTCGAAGAATGATTTGGCACAGTTTGCCAACGTTCTGAAGAACAACTCCGACTGCTCAGTGAACGTCTACGGACACACCGACAAGACCGGAACAGACGAAATCAACAATCGTCTGTCTCTCCAGCGTGCACAGTCCGTGGTCAATTATCTTCAGAGCAACGGTGTGCCAAGCACTCAGTTCAAGGACATAAAGGGCATGGGCAGCAAAGACCCGGTTGCCGGTCACGAGAACACTATTGAGGATGAAGCCAACCGTCGTGTAGAAATCTACATCTACGCTTCGGAGAATATGATTAACGCAGCTAAGAAGCAGGCAGGAGAATAATGCTCAAGAAAGCGTGG
The DNA here is from genome assembly GCA_900314455.1 of uncultured Prevotella sp. Classification (GTDB taxonomy): domain Bacteria; phylum Bacteroidota; class Bacteroidia; order Bacteroidales; family Bacteroidaceae; genus Prevotella. The sequence goes on from OMVI01000093.1 coordinate 66,967, forward strand.
AGCATCATCCGTTGGACTTTCGTCCTTCTGTTCGCATCATCTATATTAGCGGTTATCGCCTACAGGTTCGTTCCTGTCATGGCGACACCGCTAATGTTTATCCGGTGCTTTGAGCAAATTGGCGACGGCGAAAGCATAAAGCTACACCATTCGTGGGTATCACTCGACGAGATGCCCGCTTCCATGCCTGTTGCCGTTATGGCAAGCGAGGACCAGAATTTTCTCCACCATCACGGCTTCGACTATGGCGCCATAGAGCGTGCTGCAAGAGAGAACATGGAGGGAGGCCGCATCCGTGGAGGTAGTACCATTTCCCAACAGACGGCTAAGAATGTTTTCCTGTGGCCCGGACGCTCGTGGCTGAGGAAAGGGCTGGAGACCTATTTCACTTTTCTTATCGAACTTTTCTGGAGCAAACAGCGCATAATGGAGGTCTATCTGAACTCCATTGAGATGGGCGACGGCATATACGGAGTGGAAGCCGTTGCCGAACAGCACTTCAACCGCACAGCTGGGGAGCTGACGAAAGCTGATTGTGCGCTCATTGCCGCCACTCTGCCAAATCCGAGACGCTTCAACTCAGGCTCACCGGGCAGATATATGAAGAAACGGCAGCAGTGGATTTTGAGACAGATGAAGGCTATTCCGGCTTTCCCTGAATAACAAACTATGGACAAAGATTTTCTGAACGACCTTAACGAAAGCCAGAGAAAGGCAGTTGAATATATAGACGGACCGCAGCTCGTGATAGCTGGCGCAGGCTCCGGAAAGACCCGCGTGCTGACTTACAAGATAGCCTTCCTGTTGGAAAAGGGCATGAAGCCATGGAACATTCTAGCCCTGACGTTCACCAACAAGGCAGCACGGGAGATGAAGGAGCGCATAGCGAAGCTCGTAGGTGAGCAGCGTGCGCGCTACCTTAATATGGGAACGTTCCACTCTATCTTTGCCCGCATTCTCAGAACGGAAGCTTCGAGCATCGGTTTCGATGCCAATTACACCATTTACGACGAGAACGACAGCCGCACTTTGATAAAGAATATCATCAAGGCGATGGCGCTCAACGACAAGGTTTACAAGCCGGCAGCTGTCCACGGACTCATATCGATGGCAAAGAACCACCTTATCACGGCGGAAGACTATGCCAACGATGCGAGCGCAATGGAGCGCGACACCGACAGCAAGATGCCTGCCGTGAAGGACGTGTATTCGTCTTACGCAGCGCACTGTCGCACTTCGAATGCCATGGACTTCGATGACCTGCTGCTGAACACGTACATCATGCTCCGCGACCACGAGGATATAAGGCAGAAATACGCAGAAAGGTTTCAGTATATCCTCGTCGACGAGTATCAGGACACAAACTCCGCCCAGCAGGCAATACTGACTTTGCTCGCCGGAAAGCATAACAATGTGTGCGTCGTGGGCGACGACTATCAGAGCATCTATTCGTTCCGAGGCGCGAATATCGATAATATACTTGATTTTCAGGATAAGTTCCACGATACGAAACTCTTCAAGCTCGAGCGCAACTATCGCAGTACGCAGATGATAGTGAAGGCCGCCAACTCGCTGATGAAGCACAACCAGCGGCAGATTGAAAAAGATGTCTACAGCGAGGAAAACAAGGGTGACAAGATTGAATACCGTCCAGCATACAGCGACAGGGAAGAGGCGGTAATCGTAGCAAAGGAAATCAAGAAGATAAAAAAGGAGGAGAACGGACTGTATAGTGACTTCGCTATACTCTATCGCACCAATGCCCAGAGCCGTTCCTTTGAGGAAGAGTTCCGCAAAGACAATATACCATACAAGATTTACGGTGGTCTGTCGTTCTATCAGCGCAAGGAAATAAAGGACATCATAGCTTATTTCCGCATGATTGTGAATCCTAACGACGACCAGGCGCTGCTCCGCATCATCAATTATCCTGCCCGGGGAATTGGCAATACGACAATTGAGAAGGTGACGGCATGCGCCAACAATGGCGGCGTCTCTATGTGGAAAGTTATCAATGAGCCGGGGAAATACGGGTTGAATGTCAACAAGGGGACAATGACCAAACTGGCTACGTTCCGCGATTTCATTATGACGTTCGCCAAACATGCCGACGATACTGACGTGTACACTCTCGGTCAGCAGGTCATAAAGCAAAGTGGTATTGCAGCCGACTTATACTCATCGCGTGAGCCTGAGTATCTCTCGCGTCAGGAAAACCTTGAGGAAATGCTTGCAAGTATGCAGGATTTCGTTGAGAGCAATCGTGAGGAAGACAGGGGAAACGAGATTTACATGACCAACTATCTGGCTGAAGTCTCGCTGCTTACTGACCAGGACGGCGACGACGGGGACAACAACAGCGTCACAATGATGACTGTACATGCGGCAAAGGGTCTGGAGTTCCCTACTGTTTTCGTTGTCGGGCTGGAGGAAAACATATTCCCGAGTCCGCGGGCGGCAGCCTCCAGCCGTGGATTGGAGGAGGAACGACGTCTGCTTTATGTTGCAATAACACGTGCAGAACGCCATTGCATACTGACAAGCGCCGAGAACCGGTTCCGGTATGGCAGTATGCAGTACGACACTCCGAGCCGTTTCATCAAGGACATCGACAAGTCTCTGCTCGACTCTCATGCTGAAGTGGAGACGTCATCGACAGGTGGCGGCTATGGCTCGCGCATGCCTTGGGACCGAAAGCCTAAGCCTTGGGAGGACGGTCCACGCCTGGACAACCGCTATCAGAACTCGCAACCCGTTGCCGACAGGTTCATGGCGGACCCGAAACTTAAGGTGACGCACCCATCAAAGCCAGAGAAACCAATCAATCCGTTCTCAAAGCGGGCACAGGAAGTTCTGCTGAACGAAAGCCATAAGTACCGCAGGGTGAAACCGGTACGCTCTTCGTACGGCTCTGCCGGTAGCTCTTCTTCATCATCATCGGCATCTGCCGCAACGCAGAAGACTTCTTCTGTGAAGACAGCCGCAGGCACTCTGAAGGTCGGCGACCGCATAGAGCATCAGCGTTTCGGTGTCGGACGCGTCGTCTTGCTTGAAGGTACGGGTGAGAATACCAAGGCAACTGTCGAATTCGACAACAGCGGCAGGAAGCAGTTGCTGCTGAAATTCGCCAAGTTCAATATCATTGGATAGAAACAAAGGGGCACAAAAAAACCCACATACATGACGGTTTGGATTTTCGTTCCATAAGATTGTGGAACTAATTCCGTCAAGTATGTGGGTTTATTATTTTATGAAGCGGGATGCTATTCCTTACTCGGCAGGCTGCTCGTCGAGAGGCTTCATGTTCGTATAGACGTTCTGAACGTCGTCGAACTCTTCAAGCTTCTCAACCATCTTGTCGATAGTCTCGCGCTGCTCAGGTGTTACATCCTTCAAGTCTGTCGGTATACGGGTGAACTCGGCAGACTCTATCTCGAAGCCTTTGTCCTCCAAATACTTCTGAATGTCGCCGAAACTCTTCGGATCACCATAGATAGTAATCTCGTCTACACCAGTGTCCTCATTGACTTCCTCGTCGTATTCGTCGTCAACTCCATAGTCGATAAGGTCGAGGATGAGCTCGTCCATGTCTGTGTCGTCCTTTTTCTTGAAGGTGAACACGCACTTGTGGTCGAAAAGGAAGCTCAAAGAGCCTTGTGTTCCAAGGTTTCCGTTGAACTTGTTGAACACTGAGCGCACGTCAGCGACGGTTCTTGTGGTGTTGTCGGTAAGCGTATCGACGAAGATTGCTATCCCATGCGGACCGTACCCCTCGTACGGTACTTCCTTATACTCGCTCTGGTCCTTACCCATTGCGTTCTTGATAGCGCGCTGGATGTTGTCCTTAGGCATATTCTCACGCTTACACGTGGCTATGATAGCTCTCAGACGAGGATTGTTCTCAGGCTCCGGACCACCGGCCTTTACGGCGATGGAAATCTCCTTACCTAACTTTGTGAACGTGCGGGCCATGTGTCCCCATCTCTTAAGCTTTGTCGCTTTACGATATTCAAATGCTCTTCCCATTTTATTAATTTATAATATTATAATGTCAAGTCTATGTTTTGATTAGCGAAGCTCTGCTCCCAGCTTTGTTGTCAACTGATGGATGAGCTTCTGCATGATAGCGTCAATCACCTTGTCGTTAAGAGTCTTGTTGTCATCCTGTAAGATAAAGTTGACTGCATAGCTCTTCTTACCTGCCGGAAGATTCTTGCCGGTGTAGACATCGAACAGCTCTACCTTCTTGAGAATCTTCTTTTCGGTCTGGCGGGCGATACGCTCGATGTCGGCAAACTTAACGCTGTTGTCGACAAGCAGTGCCAAGTCACGGCTGACAGCTGGGAAACGGCTTATCTCCTTGAACTCCAGCTTGTTCTTGCGGACTGCCTTCATGAGTGCCTGCCAGTCTATATCGGCGAAGTAAACCTTCTGCTCGATGTCGAATTCCTTAAGTATCTTGTGGTTGACGATACCGAGTTCAGCGATGACTTTGCCTCCGCGGTTCTGCACGCTCAAACCTCTGTCGAAGATGTTGTTGTCCGATTCGGCGATGACGAACATCTGTTCGGATGCGCCAACACGACGGAAGATGTTCTGAACGTATGCCTTGAGCTCATAGAAGGAGCTGTCCTCGTCGGGATGAGCCCATGAACCCTCAACGCGTTTACCTGTTACCCAGAGTCCCATGTGGTACTCCTGCGAGTAGCCCTTTATCGGTTCCTCTGCGGTACGCTTGCTTTCGTCGAAGTAATAGCAGTTGCCGACCTCGAAGAACTTCAGGTTGCGGAACTGACGGTTGATGTTGCGGACGATGCTTTCCAAACCGCCGAAGAGCAATGTCTGACGCATTACGCCCAAATCGGCGCTCAGCGGGTTCATTACCTTTACGCAACGCTCCCACGGATACTTGTTCAGCTCTGCCTTTTCGTAGTATGATGTCTTCGTCAGGGAGTTGTTCAGGATTTCGTTGAAGCCCTCTCCGGCAAGCTGTTCGCCTACGAGATTCTCACGCTTATACTCCTTATCGGACTCTCCGGCGATAGTGAGCGACGACTTCAACTCGCTTGGTATCTCGACATTATTATATCCGTAGATACGCAGAATGTCCTCGACGACATCGCAAGGACGCTGTACGTCGACGCGATAAGCTGGTACGATAAGGTCGATTCCTTCCTCGTCCTCCTTGACAATCTTCATCTCCAGACTCTGAGCGATTGACTTTATGGTGTCGTGACCGAGCTTTTTGCCAATGAGACGGTCACAGTATTCGTAGTTCAAACGTACGGGGAAGTCGCCCATCTTGGTAGGATACTCGTCGCAAATCTCCATCGATACCTTGCCGCCCGCAAGCTCCTGACAGAGTATTGCAGCCTGCTTCAAAGCGTAGATAGTGCCATTAGGGTCAACACCACGCTCGAAACGGAAGCTAGCATCAGTAGAAAGACCATGGCGACGGGCGCTCTTGCGTATCCATGTCGGGTGGAAGTAAGCACTCTCAAGCACTACGTTCTTGGTCGTTTCGTATGTTCCGGAGCCCTTGCCGCCGAACACTCCGGCGATACACATTGGCTCTTCCTCGTTGCAAATGGCAAGGTCGTGCTCGCCGAGGATATGCTCTTCACCATCGAGGGTTACGAATTTCTTTCCTTCGTTCTTGTCTTTTACGATAATATGATGACCCTTTACCATGTCAGCATCGAAGCAGTGCATAGGCTGTCCGTATGCCATCATGATATAGTTGGTTATGTCCACGATGTTATTAATTGGACGAAGACCGATGACATTCAGCTTGTCCTTCAACCACTGGGGGCTTTCCTTGACATCGCAATCAGTGATGCTGAGGCATGCATAACGACGGCATGCATCGGTGTTCTCTATCGTTACCTTGATAGGCATGTCGTGATTGTCAACATGGAACTTAGAGCAGTCAGGACGATGGAGCGTCGATGGATTTCCATGACGCATAAGCCATGCGTTCAAGTCGCGCGCAACTCCGTAATGACTGAGGGCATCTGCACGGTTTGCTGTTATGTCTATGTCGATTACCCAGTCGCTTTCAAGATGATAATACTCTGCTGCCGGCTGTCCTACCTTTGCGTCGTCAGGCAAGACAATGATACCGCTGTGGTCGTTGCCAACACCGATTTCGTCCTCGGCGCATATCATTCCGTATGAGTCTATACCACGAAGACGGGATTTCTTGATAGTAAATGACTTATCGCCATCATACAAGACACAACCTAAATCGGCTACTATCACCTTCTGACCGGCTGCTACATTGGGTGCGCCACATACGATTTGCTGTGATTCTCCCTTACCTAAATCAACGGTGGTAACATGCAGATGGTCAGAGTTTGGATGAGGCTCGCATGTCAAAACCTTTCCAACATATAATCCTTTGAGGCCGCCACGTATCGTTTCCACTTCGTCAAGAGCGTCCACTTCAAGTCCTGTTGAAGTCAAAGCATCGGCCGTTTCCTTCGGTGTTAAGTCGAAATCGACGTATTCTTTAAGCCACTTGTAAGAAATCTTCATTGTCTTCTATGTTATAGTATATATAAAAGTTTTGCAAAATTAATAATTTTCCATGATACTAACAAATTATTTTCAACTTCTATCAGTTTGAGGACTTCAGATACTCGGCGCACATATCGGCACAGCGCTCACCGTCGATTCCTGCTGAAACGATACCCCCAGCGTATCCGGCACCTTCGCCGCAAGGGAACAATCCGCCTATTTCGACGTGCATGAGGGTTTCTCTGTCACGCAAGATGCGTACCGGTGAGCTCGTCCTAGTTTCCGAAGCGATTAACACGGCTTCGTTGGTGAGGAATCCGTGGTGTTTCTTTCCGAAGACCTTAAACGCCTCTTGAAGTCGCTTAACAATGAAGTCAGGCATCCAGAAGTGCAGCGGACTAGATACGAGACCTGGCGCATAGCTCGACTTTGGCAAGTCGTAGCTGAGGCGATTGTTGACGAAGTCCGCCATCCTTTGTGCTGGAGCAGTCTGCCTATGGTTACCTTGTATCCACGTCTGACGCTCCAATTCCTCCTGAAACTCCATCACCGAGAGCGGATTATCTTCTTTGGCATTTGGCGCGGAGTCCATTTGGACAACCATTCCGGAGTTGCTCCACTTCGTATTGCGGTTCGCCGGACTCATGCCATTTGTTACAATCTGTTCCGCTCCGGTAGCCGAAGGAATCACAAAGCCACCCGGACACATGCAGAAAGAGTACACGCCGCAACCGTCAACCTGCGTAACGTAAGAGTATTCGGCGGTCGGAAGATACTTGCCTTTGCCGCTTTTGTTGTGGTATTGTATTCTATCAATGAGCTCGGCGGGATGCTCCAGGCGTACGCCGACAGCTATCCCCTTCGGCTCAATCTTTATTTTGGCATTCGAAAGATACCGGTAAACATCACGGGCAGAGTGCCCCGTTGCCAGGATAACTGGTCCCTTGAAAGTCAATTCAGCAGAGTCACGCAAATCAACGGCTGTTATTCCGACTACGGTATGCGCTCCGTCAGCTTTCGCCTCTAACAAAAGAGAAGTCATCTTAGTCTGAAAATGAACCTCGCCGCCACTCTTTATGATAGTATTCCGCATGTTCTCGATAACCCGAGGAAGCTTATCAGTGCCGATATGGGGATGCGCCTCGTAGAGAATTGACGCCGAAGCGCCATGCTGACAGAAAACATTCAGTATCTTATCGACATTCCCCCGCTTCTTGCTGCGCGTGTACAGCTTTCCATCAGAGAAGGCCCCAGCGCCGCCTTCACCGAAACAGTAATTCGATTCGGGGTTTACACGCTGTTCCCTGCTTATCAACGCGATGTCCTTCTTTCGCTCATGGACATCCTTTCCACGCTCGATGACAATCGGCCGATACCCAAGTTCAATCAGACGGAGCGCCGCAAACAGTCCAGCAGGGCCTTCCCCGACCACGACAACCTGCTGTTTGTCACCCACGTATGGATATTCCGTACGCTGGAAAGCATCCTCCTGAGGGTATTCATTTACATAAGCACGAACCTGAAGATTAACATAAACGTTCCTTTGCCTTGCGTCTATGCTCTTCTTCAATATCCGAACGACATTGATAGTACGCTCGTCAAGCCCCTTTTCCTTTGCCAGATAGCGTTTGATAGCATCCTCGTTGTACACTTGTTCGGGCAAAGCACGCAGCTGATATTCGTAAGTCATAATATATTCTTGGTATTTTCGTGCAAAAATACACATTTTTATTGGAAAACTATTGGTTATTGTTATATTTCTTATTACTTTTGCTCTCAAGTTTTGCATTTCCCTCCTTGTAAGAGGGAATGCCGAATATTATCACACATATTAATATTAGAAATGAAAGTATTGAAATTCGGCGGAACATCCGTAGGTTCCGTAAAATCTATTTTAAGCCTGAAGGACATCGTTGAAAAAGAGTCCAAACATCAGGAAGTAGTTGTAGTAGTCAGTGCCCTCGGTGGTATAACCGACCAGCTGTTGAAGACCTCCCACCTCGCATTGAAGGGCGACGAGCGTTGGAAAGATGAGTTCCATGCAATGGTTGAGCGTCATCACAAGATGATAGACACCGCCATTACCGACACCGACGACCGCGAAGAGCTTTTCAACAAGGTAGACCAGCTCTTCGACCAGTTGCAATCCCTTTACTATGGAGTCTACCTTATACACGACCTCAGCAATAAAACACAGGACGCCATTGTCTCTTATGGTGAACGGCTAAGCTCTTATATCGTAGCCAAACTCATAAGAGGGTCCAAGTGGCTCGACTCCCGCAAGTTCATAAAGACACAAGATACTCACGGCAAACGTAGCCTTGACTCCGAGCTAACCTATAAGTTGGTGCAGGAAGCATTTGCCGATTTACCCCGGATTAGTGTTGTCGGCGGTTTCATTTCCAGTGACCGCGACACCAACGAGATAACCAATCTCGGTCGTGGAGGCAGCGATTACACAGCTTCCATCATAGCTGCGGCACTCAATGCGGATATGCTTGAGATATGGACGGACGTCGACGGTTTCATGACCGCTGACCCACGCGTTATCAAGACTGCGTACACCATCAACGAGCTGAGCTACATTGAGGCAATGGAACTTTGTAACTTCGGTGCCAAGGTGATATATCCTCCTACGATATATCCCGTCTGCGTGAAGAACATTCCTATCCGTGTCAAGAATACTTTCAACCCTTCGAGCAAGGGAACAATCATAAAGCAAAAGATAGAGAACGACCAGAAGCCCATCAAGGGTATCTCCTCGATAAGCGGAACAACGCTGATTACCATCACCGGACTTTCCATGGTGGGTGTTGTCGGAGTAAACCGAAGGATATTCACGTCGCTCGCCAACAACGGCATTAGCGTCTTCATGGTATCCCAGGCATCATCAGAGAACTCAACATCTATCGGTGTCCGCGACGCTGATGCTGACGAAGCCGTCAACGTTTTGAACGAGGAATTCCACGCAGAGATTGAGGACGGGCGCATGTTCCCTATGCACGCCGAGAGCGGTCTTGCAACAATCGCAATCGTAGGCGAGAACATGAAACACGCCGCAGGTATCGCCGGAAAACTCTTTGGAACACTTGGCAGAAGCGGAATAAGCGTCATCGCATGTGCCCAAGGTGCCAGTGAAACCAACATCTCATTCGTTGTAGAGTCGCGATATCTGCGTAAGTCGCTGAACGTACTGCACGATTCATTCTTCCTTTCTGAGTATAAAGTTCTCAATTTGTTCATCTGCGGAGTCGGAACTGTAGGCGGAAAGCTCATCGACCAGATACAAAGCCAGTACGAGGAACTGAAACAACGCTCCCACCTGAAGCTCAATGTGGTCGGCATAGCTTCATCCCACAATGCCATTTTCAACCGCGATGGCATCGATTTGACCAACTATCGTGAAGAGCTGCACAACAGTGAGCCGAGCGACCCTGCCAAATTGCGTGACAATATCCTAGGAATGAACATCTTCAACAGTGTGTTTGTCGACTGTACAGCGTCAAAGGACATTGCCGCACTTTATCAGACATTCCTCGAAAACAACATATCGGTAGTTGCCGCCAACAAGATTGCAGCCTCAAGCGACTACGAAAGCTACGTGAAACTTAAGAAGACAGCCATAGCACGTGGCGTTAAGTTCCGCTTCGAGACAAATGTCGGAGCCGGTCTGCCAATTATCGGCACGATAAACGACCTGCGCAACTCCGGTGATAAGATACTTAAGATAGAAGCCGTACTATCTGGCACGCTCAATTTCATATTCAACGAGATAAGCAGCGACGTCCCCTTCTCCGAGACTGTACGTCGTGCCAAGGAGCAAGGATACTCCGAGCCAGACCCGCGCATCGACCTCAGCGGAACCGACGTTATACGCAAGCTCGTCATTCTGACACGTGAGGCAGGCTACCGGGTGGAGCAAGCCGACGTCGAGAAGCACCTCTTCGTACCCGACGAATACTTCAAAGGCTCGCTGGAGGACTTCTGGAAGAACCTGCCGAAACTCGATGCCGACTTCGAAAGCAAACGCAAGAAACTTGAGGCAGAGCATAAGAAGTGGCGTTTCGTAGCCACCATGGACGGCGGAAAGACCAGTGTCGCCCTCAAGGCAGTAGGCGCCGACCATCCGTTCTATAATCTCGAAGGCTCGAACAACATCGTCCTGCTCACCACCGAGCGCTATAAAGAATACCCGATGCTTATCCAAGGCTACGGAGCCGGCGCATCCGTAACGGCAGCCGGAGTATTTGCCAACATCATGAGTATAGCCAACATTTAGAAGATACGTTTTATGAAACACATTATTATATTAGGTGACGGCATGGCGGATCACCCAATCGAAAGACTTAACGGTAAGACACCGTTGCAGTATGCAGACACTCCCTACATGGACATGCTAGCCAAACGAGGCAAGACAGGACGGCTTATAACAGTCCCCGACGGCTTCGCTCCGGGCTCGGAGGTTGCCAACACGGCAATACTTGGCTATGATTTGAACAAGGTCTATGAAGGTCGCGGACCACTGGAGGCTGCCTCCATCGGTTACGAAATGCGTCCCGACGATTTAGCAATACGCTGTAATATCATCACGATTGCCGACGGAAAGATTAAGAACCATCACGGCGGGCACCTCTCAACGGAAGAAGGCACCGAGCTGATAAAGTACCTCGAGGACAACCTCGGCAACGACCGCGTTCGCTTCATACCAGGAATACAATACCGTCACTTGCTCATCATACGTGGCGGAAACAAGCACATACAATGCGTCGGACCACACGACCACCCCGATGAGCCGTGGAAGCCGCTGCTTGTAAAGCCCGAAACCAACTATGACGAGTCGAAGGACTCACACAAGGCAGAGCTTTCCCCGCAGCAGACCGCTGACCTTCTGAACGACCTGATACTTAAGAGTCAGGGACTGCTGCCTAAGAATCCGCTCAACATAGAGCGTGCTAAGGAAGGCAAGGACATGGCAAACTCCATCTGGCCATGGAGCGGCGGCTACCGTCCGTCAATGCAAACGCTGAAAGAACTGTTCCCTCAGATAAAGAGCGGGAGCGTCATTTCCGCCGTCGACCTTATCCGTGGCATAGGCCACTACGCAGGTCTCGACATCATAAAGGTACCGCGTGTCACCGGACTAGCCAACACCAACTATGAGGGAAAAGTGCAGGCAGCACTCACGCAGCTATACAACCAGGACTTCGTATTCCTCCATTTCGAGGCCACCGACGAGGCCGGACACGACGGCAACTTAGACCTTAAGATACGCGCAATACAGTATCTCGACCACAGAGTCGTAGAACCGATTTACAACGAAGTAAAGACATGGGACGAACCTGTCGCCATTGCCGTTCTGCCGGACCACCCTACCCCAGTCGAGATACGCACCCACGTCAAAGAGCCGGTACCGTTCCTGATTTGGTACAAGGGCATTGAGCCCGACAGCGTTCGCGAATACGACGAGGAAAGTTGCGTCAGCGGCTCATACGGTATGCTTGAGCTCAACGAGTTTATGGACACATTCATGAAGATTCAATAAGCAAACGACTTAGAAATGCTATACTATTCCACAAACCATAAAGCACCGCTGGCTACTCTTGAGAAAGCCGTGGTGAAAGGCCTTGCCGAAGACCGCGGGCTCTACATGCCCGAAAAGATTAACAAGATACCATCGGACTTCTTCTCGAACATCGACAAACTGACGTTCCAAGAGATTTCCCTGCGTGTTGCCGAGGCATTTTTCGGCGACGATGTCGAACCGGAAGCACTGAAGCGGATTGTCTATGACACTCTTTCATTCGACGTTCCGGTCCACAAGATTGACGATAACATCTACGCACTGGAGCTCTTCCACGGTCCAACACTCGCCTTCAAGGATGTCGGTGCCCGCTTCATGGCCCGCCTCCTTCAATATTTCATAAAACGGGAAGATAAGAAAGGCGAGGTGAACGTCCTCGTTGCCACTTCCGGCGATACCGGCTCAGCCGTTGCCAACGGTTTTCTTGGTGTCGACGGCATACACGTCTACGTCCTCTACCCTAAGGGAAAGGTCAGCAAGATACAGGAGAGCCAGTTCACAACGCTGGGAAAGAACATCACAGCCATTGAGGTTGACGGCGTCTTCGACGACTGCCAAGCACTTGTCAAGAACGCCTTCATGGACAAAGAGCTCAACGACCACATGCGCCTTACGTCTGCCAACAGTATCAACGTGGCACGTTTCCTGCCGCAGGCGTTCTACTATTTCAACGCTTACGCACGCCTTAAAGAACTCGGAGCACTGAATGCCGACGGCTCGAACATGGTCATTTGCACGCCATCAGGAAACTTCGGCAATATAACCGCCGGACTCTTCGGAGCTCGCATGGGGCTTCCTGTGAAGCACTTCATAGCCGCCAACAATGCCAACGACATATTCTTCAAGTATCTCCAGACCGGCAAGTACGAACCGAAGCCATCGAAGCAGACCCTCGCCAACGCCATGGATGTCGGCGACCCGTCGAACTTCGCCCGCGTATATGATTTGTACGGCGGCTCATGGGAGGCAATACGGAAGGACATCAGCGGAGCGACCTACTCCGACGACGATATCCGCGAAACCATGAAAGAGTGCTACAACCGCACGGGTTACATCCTCGATCCGCACGGAGCCTGCGGCTACCGCGCGCTGAAGGAGCAGCTTAAGGACGGCGAAGTGGGCGTCTTCTGCGAGACAGCACATCCTGCAAAGTTCAAGGAGAAAGTCGATGCCATCATCGGCGGAGACGTACAGATACCGGAACGCTTAGCAGCCTTCATGAAGGGAACGAAGCAAAGCATACCGATGAGCAAGGACTTCGCCGACTTCAAGGCGTTCCTTCTCAAGCAATGACATAAGGACAAAGGGTGATAATGATTACATTCCGCTGACGGACAAATCATTATCACCCTTTATTCGTTTATAAAAACAGACTAAACTTACCATTTATAAACAACACAAAACATCAGAATGCTATACATTTCACTTCCAAAAGAAGAACAAAAGACCCACCGTCTGAGTTTTTACCTTGCCATGGAGGAATGGACTGCACGCCGTGTGCCCGAAAAGGAGTGCTTCTTCATGTGGCAGGTAGAGCCTACCGTCATCTTCGGTCACAACCAGAACATCTACTCAGAGGTAAACCTCGACTACTGTAAGAGTCACGGCATACAATTCTACCGTCGCAAGAGCGGTGGCGGCTGCGTCTACGCCGACATGTCGAACGTCATGCTCGCATACATCACAACGTCCGACCATGCCCAGTCGACTTTCACCCACTACCTCAGCATGGTGGTCAAGGTGCTCACCGAGATGGGCATAAAGGCATCGTGGACGGAGCACAACGACATCATGATAGGTGACCGCAAGGTCAGCGGCAACGCCTTCTACCACATCACGACCCACTTCCCCGACCCCGAGACCGGCAAGTCCGTCGCCGTAGGCAGGAGCATTGTTCACGGCACTATGCTATATGACACGGACATGGAGAATATGATTCGTGCCATAACACCTTCCGACGAGAAGCTCGTAAAGCATGGCGTGAAGAGCGTACGGCAGCGCATCTGTCTGCTGAAAGACTACACGACAATGTCGTTTGACGAGATAAAGGAATTCTTCCGCAGCCACATTGCCGACAGCGGGAAAGTCCTTACGCCATCGGAAGTTGCCGAAATCTATGAGCTTGAAAAAGAGTATTTAAACCCGAAATGGATAATGCAAGGTCTCAGAAATGGGTAAAAAAAACAAAAATATTCGATTTTTGTTGTTCAATTAAAATCATATCTGTAACTTTGTAACAATGAAACAATAAAACTAAAACACTACATATATGAACAAAAGGACCTGTCTCTATGACAAACACGTCGCGTTGGGTGCCCTTATCCAGCCGTTCGGCGGTTTCGACATGCCAATCCAGTACACCAGTATTATAGAAGAGCACAAGGCAGTACGCGAGCACGTAGGCGTGTTCGACGTAAGTCACATGGGCGAAATAATCATCAGCGGCCATCAGGCTGAGGAGTTTGTGAACCACATCTTTACCAACGACGTTCGCAAGATGAAAGCTGGCGATGTCATGTACGGCATGATGTGCTACGATGATGGCGGCACAGTCGACGACACCTGCATCTGCAAGATTGAGGCAAACCGCTACTTCATGACCATCAACGCTGCCAATATCGAAAAGGACAACGAATGGGTTCACAAGCACGCCGAGGACTATGACGTCGTTGTTTGCTACAAGAGCGACTGGTGGAACCAGCTTGCTATACAGGGACCAGAGGCCGAACGTGTCGTAACCGATGTCCTTCACCTCCCCTGCTCAGACCTTAAGTTCTATCAGTGCCGCGAGGTTCTCCGCTTCGACAGCGGCGTCCTCATCTCCCGCACGGGCTATACCGGCGAGGACGGCTTCGAGATTTACGGCAATGCCGAATACATTGTAAGTGCGTGGGACAAGCTGATTGCAGCCGGAGTGAAACCATGCGGACTCGGATGCCGCGACACCCTGCGCTTCGAAGTAGGACTACCACTGTACGGCAATGAGCTCTCCGAGACGATTTCGCCTATCATGGCAGGTCTCAGTCACTTTGTAGACCTCGACAAGCCGGAGTTCATCGGCAAGGAGGCACTTGCAAAGCAGAAGGCTGAAGGCGTCGCAAAGCGCATCCGCGGCATACAGCTCGACGAGCACGCAGTACCACGCCACGGCTACACAGTACTACAGGACGGCAAGGAAGTCGGCACCGTCACAACCGGCTACCGTCTCATCTCAGCCGACAAGAGCTGCGCAATGGCACTCGTCGACAGCAGCCTGAAGCTTGGCGACCGTGTAGAAATTCAAATCCGCAAGAAAACTTTCCCTGGCACAATCGTCAAGAAGAAGTTCGTCGACAAGCATTACAAGAAATAGATAAAACAATAAACTAAAGAAAACAACTATTTATCATGGCAAAAGTAATAGAAGGACTCTACTACACAGAGAGTCACGAGTACGTCAAGGTTGACGGCAACATCGGCACTATAGGTATCACCGACTATGCACAGAACGCTCTTGGCAACGTCGTCTATGTCGACATGCCGGACGTTGACGATGAAGTTGAAGCCGGCGAGGAGTTTGGCGCCGTTGAGAGCGTCAAGGCTGCCAGCGACCTCAACTCACCTGTTAGCGGAAAGGTTGTCGAAGTCAACGAGGCCCTTGAGGACAAGCCAGAGCTTATCAACCAGGATGCCTTCGCCAACTGGATTATAAAGGTTGAGCTCAGCGACAAGTCACAGCTCGACGACCTTATGGACGCAAAGGCTTACGAGGAGTTCTGCGCAAAGCAGTAATCCGTTGTACTGTCTGAAACTGAATAACGACCGACGCCACTAACAATGGCTATCTCATAACTGTCAATATATTTCAAGAAAGCGAACAAGAGAATACAGGCTGGTAACTCATTGAGTATCAATGCCAACGCAAAAGCTAAGCTTTTGGCTTGCGAAAGTTGGGCTTTTGGACGATGAAAGGTCATCTTTTACAACGCAAAAGCTGACCTTTGGGAACGCAAAAGCTCAGGTATTGTTTTCTTGTAAAATGTTTTCTGAAATATATGACAGTCGCAAAGGATTTCGAATCCTATATTGCTATTCTAAGCAAAGATACAACTATTCATTTCACGAGAAAAAATAATGAACTACAAATATTTTCCGCACACGCCGGAAGACATCAAAGAGATGCTTTCGGTTTGTGGTGTTGACAGTCTTGACGGACTTTATGCCGACATTCCGGACTCCGTCAAGTTCCACGGCGATTACGACCTGCCAAGCGAGAAGAGCGAACTCGAGGTACGCGCTTTCTTCGACAAAATTGGCAAGGAGGACAAGCAACTCACCTGCTTTGCAGGTGCCGGCGCTTACGACCATTACTCTCCTGCCGCCATACCGCAGCTCGTCGAGCGCTCTGAATTCCTCACCTCGTACACTCCTTATCAAGCTGAAATATCGCAAGGCACGCTCCAGTACATCTTCGAATACCAGTCGATGATGTGCGAACTGACAGGCATGGACGTTTCGAACGCATCCATGTACGACGGCGCCACAGCTACCGCCGAGGCAGTCCTGTTGGCTTTCAACAACTCGCGCAAGGGCGATACGGTGCTCATCAGCGATTCCATCGACCCTAAGACAATTGCTGTCGTCAAAACCTACGCCCACTTTCACGGCGTAAAGCTTGAGACGTTCAGTTCACTTGAACTTGACATTGAGGCCCTTAAGGCACGCCTTGCCAATAAGGACGTTGCAGGAGTCGTGGTTCAGCAGCCTGACTACTATGGCATAATCGAGGACTTCAGTGGCATTGCCGATGCATGTCACGACAACAAGGCGTTGTTCATTGTCAACAGCGTAGCAGCCGATTTGGCACTGCTGAAGACTCCGTCAGAATGGGGAGCCGACGTTGCTGTTGGCGACATCCAGAGTCTTGGCATTCCATTGGCTTTCGGAGGCCCATACGCTGGCTATATGTGCTCGACTGAAAAGCTCATGCGCAAGTTGCCGGGACGTATCGTCGGACAGACTGTCGACAACCGCGGACAGCGCACGTTCGTGCTCACCTTGCAGGCTCGCGAGCAGCATATCCGCCGCCAGAAGGCTACGTCGAATATCTGTTCCAACGAGTCGCTCATGGCATTATATGTCACAATATACATGTCTTTGATGGGTAGGGAGGGCGTGAAGGAAGCCGCTCAGATTTCATTTGACGGTGCCCACTACCTCTGCGAGCAGCTTACGGCAACTGGAAAGGCTCGCCTCGTCTACGCTGACAAACCGTTCTTCAATGAGTTCTACGTTTCTATCGACAACCGCGACGACTTCTACAACCGTGCCATCGACAAGGGTATCCTGCCCGGAGTGAAGGTTAGCGACGACGGTTTGCTCGTAGCAGTGACCGAAAAGCGTACAAAGGAGGAAATCGACGAACTTGTAGGAATATTGAAAGATTGAGATATTGAAAAAATGAAATATTGATATTCCTATTTATTAGAAACAGAAAGGACTCACTATGAACAACAAATTATATAGCAATCTGATATTTGAGCTGTCGCACAAAGGGCGCCGTGCGTACTCTCTTCCTAAGAACGAGTTCGGCAAACACAAGCTGCCGCAGTCGATGAGAAGAGCCGCTGATGCCGAACTGCCCGAATGCGACGAGATGACGGTTGTACGCCACTACACCAACATGAGCGAGAACAACTTTGGAGTTGACAACGGTTTCTATCCGCTCGGCTCATGCACGATGAAGTACAATCCACCTGTCAACGAGGAAGCAGCCGCCCTGTCCTCCCTCAACAACCTGCATCCGTTGCAGCCAACGGAAACTGTTCAAGGTGCATTAAAGGTCGAATATATGCTACAGCGTGCCTTGTCGGCAATCACGGGCATGTCGGACTTCACGCTGAATCCATGCGCCGGTGCTCACGGAGAGCTGACGGGACTGATGATTATACGCAGTTATCACAGCTCGCGCAACGACAACAAGCGTAACAAGGTCATCGTTCCGGACTCGGCACACGGTACAAACCCAGCCTCAGCAGCCGTCTGCGGACTCGAAATCCTTGAGGTGAAGAGTACCGAAGATGGTCTCGTCGACTTGGATAATCTGAAAGAGATAGTTGCGGAGCATCCCGATGACATCGCAGCTATGATGATGACGAACCCGAACACGCTCGGATTATTCGAGAAGGACATACCGGCTATAACGAAACTCATACACGATGCCGGTGGTCTGATGTACTACGACGGAGCCAACCTCAACCCTATGCTAGGCGTGGCACGCCCTGCCGATATGGGCTTCGACGTCATGCACATCAACCTCCACAAGACTTTCTCGACGCCTCACGGTGGCGGCGGACCTGGCTCAGGACCTGTCGGCGTACGTGAAGGACTTGAGGATTTCCTGCCGAAGCCGCATGTCAAGAAAGAAGGCGACAAGTATGTCGTCGACAATCCGGCACCGGCTGAGGGCGAATACTCTGTAAGGAACAACCGCGTAGGCTCTTTCCTCGGCAACTTCCTCGTAATCGTAAGGGCTCTGACCTATATCCTTTCGCTCGGCAAGGAGCACATCAAGATGGTCGGTCCACTGTCTGTCCTCAATGCAAACTATATCAAGGAATCATTGAAGGACGACTATGAACTGCCGATTACCGGTCTTTGCAAGCACGAATTTGTATTCAACGGACTGAAAGACAAGTCGACTGGCGTCACGACGATGGACGTTGCAAAGCGTCTTCTCGACTTTGGCTATCATGCTCCGACAATCTATTTCCCGCTGTTGTTCCATGAGTCGATGATGATTGAGCCAACTGAGAACGAGAGCAAGGAGACCATCGACGGCTTCATCAGCGTCATGCACCGCATTGCCAAGGAAGCCCGTGAGAATCCGGACTTGGTCAAGGGCTCACCACACAACACTCCTATCGGGCGTACCGACGACGTCTTGGCAGCCAAGCATCCGATAGTGAACTACAAGCAGGCACTGGCTGACAAATAACATTCAGACACTTGATGATTATGACACACATCGATTTAATCATTATAGGAGCAGGACCGGGCGGCTACAGTACGGCAACGTATGCGGCAAAGCACGGTCTGAAGGTTGCCATCGTGGAGAAAGAGCACCTCGGCGGCACATGCCTCAACGCGGGATGCATACCTACGAAGTGCTATGTTCACGATGCCGAGCTTCTGCGAAATCCACTTCTCGACGAGCAAGGGGTAAAGAAAATAGACTTCAAGCGTATCGTCGAGAGGAAGAACAATGTCATATTGCAACTTCGCGGAGCTGTCGAAACGCTGATGTCACAGCCCGGCATTACCCTCGTAAGGGGCAAAGCCGAGTTCGTTGACAGCAAGACTATCGAGGTGAACGGCGAGCAGTATTCTGCCGACAACATCATTATCGCTACCGGTTCGCATTCGAAGATGCCGCCATTTGCCCCAAAGGTCGGACTGACGAGCGGAGTAAACGTCGTGACATCAACTGAATTGCTGAACCTCGACTATGTTCCGAAGCGTTTGGCCATCGTTGGCGCTGGCGTCATCGGCATGGAGTTCGCATCTGCCTTTGCAGCTTTCGGAAGTGAAGTCAATGTCTACGAATTTCTGAAGGAATGCCTGCCGCCCATGGACAAGGACATTGCGAAGCGACTCCGTAAGACCCTGGAGAAGCGCGGCATAAACTTCCACATGAAGTACAGTGTCAATAACGTTGAAGAACTGAATGCTGACACTGTTCTGATTGCCACCGGTCGTGCTGCAAACGTCGACGGTCTCGGACTCGAAAATACGGGAATAGAATACAGTCAGAAAGGCATTGCTGTTGACGACAATATGAAAACCAACGTTGAAGGTATCTATGCCATCGGCGATGTCAACGGAAGGATGATGCTTGCGCATGCCGCCGAATGGCAAGGGAAGCGTGCCGTGAACAGTATCCTCGGACTTTCGGACAATATCCGCTTTGATATCATGCCGTCAGCGGTGTTCACCTATCCCGAAGCGGCAAGTGTCGGACCTACCGAAGAGACTCTGAAAGCTCAGGGCAAGGCGTATAAGACGACAAAGGGCTTCTACCGCGCCAACGGCAAAGCCCTTACCATGGAAGAGACTGAAGGCATGATGAAACTCCTTACCGACGACAATGGGAAGATTCTTGCATGCCATATCTTCGGCGCTCATTCTGCTGACATCGTACAGGAAGTCGCTGTTCTTATGAATGAAGACGCTACCGTGGATACTCTTCGGGACATAATCCACATTCATCCGACCCTCAGCGAGGTTCTCTCTGACGCAGTGAGATAAATCCGCCACAGCGTTCTTTACAACGCATATAACAAAAACGCATCCACTTCAAGGCTCACCTTGCAGTGGATGCGTTTTTTTATTCAGTAATGATTATACTTTCTTAAAGAATCGAAATAAACAACTCAGCCTATGCGCTGAGGTTATCCAGGAACAGGAGGAGACGGTTATAGACGTTCACTTCACTGACTCCGGAGTCGAAATCGAGACTCAGGAGGTTGAGCTCAGGATACAGTTTGTGGAGCTTCTTCTCAATTCCCTTCGATATAATGTGGTTGGCAATGCAGCCGAACGGTTGCAAGCTGACCACGTTCTTCACACCGTCACGATAGAACTCGGAAACTTCAGCAGGCAACAGCCAGCCCTCTCCGAACTGTGCAGCCATAGAAACGACACCGTTGACTCCGTCAGCCTCCTCGAAGATGCTTGTGAACGGACGCCAATAACGGAATATACCGCAGGCGCGGTTGTACTTCTTCTCCCAGCGGGCTATCAATCCGTAGAGTGTCTTCAGTACGAAATCAGGAACGGAAGAGTCCTTAAGGCAAAGACGCTTCTGAGCTTCGATGTTGACAAACTCCTGCAGGAAGAACGGCGAAATTAGTGGTGGAACGACCTCTATGCCCTTCGAAATGAGCTTGTCCTCGATGTACTGATGTGAGAAATAGTTGAACTTGAGGAATATCTCACCAACGATGCC
This sequence comes from uncultured Prevotella sp., assembly GCA_900314455.1. GTDB lineage: Bacteria > Bacteroidota > Bacteroidia > Bacteroidales > Bacteroidaceae > Prevotella. The sequence goes on from OMVI01000093.1 coordinate 88,053, forward strand.
GACGCGCGGACACTCTGTGTCGTTGCAAATCGAATTGAATTCCAATGCTGCCTGCGAGGCAAGGCGGACCAATCCCTTAGAATCGTTGTCCTCGATGTACTTACATGCCAACTTAAGATACTTCTCTTTGAGTTCCTTTGCCTTGCCCTTAGTTGTTTCGCGGACTACCGATGCATAATAGAGTTTCGACAGAACATCACTGAACAGCAGAGTGTTGGTGGTGACAGTTGCAAGCTTCAGCCACGGGAACTCGAAGCCGTCCTGCTCGTTCTCCTCACCCTTGGTAGTCACTCCCAATGCTATCAACGGTACATTTTCGAAACCGTTGGCTATCATTGCACGCTTGATAAGAGCGGTGTAGTTGGTTGCACGGCACTGACCACCTGTCTGCGTCATGACGAGAGCAATCTTGTCGGGGTCGTATTTACCAGACTTCAAAGCCTTGACCATATCACCTACGATAAGCGTTGCTGGGTAGCAGACTTCGTTGTTGGCATAGGCAAGACCTTCCTGGGCACTCTCGGCGTCGCTTGGCGGAAGGATTTCGACATCGTAACCGGCAAGCTTCAGCAGTGACGGAAGCAGCGGCGAGAGGAATTCGGTGAAGAACGGCGCGAGTATCTTGCGATAACGGTCTTTCTTCGTGTAGACTTTCGTCTGAGGGAACGACTTCTTCTTGCCTATCGCATTCTTTATCTTAAGTGAGTCGACGAGGCTGCGGACACGCAGTTTCAGACTTCCTACGTTCGAAACATCGTCAATCTTGAGCAACGTAAACGGCTTGCCATGACGCTGCATGATGTCTTTCACCTCGTCCTGGATGAATGCGTCAGGTCCGCAGCCGAAGCTCGTCATCTCGACAAAGTGTACATCAACAGGCTGTTCGGCAGCCCACTGTCCTGCTTTAATGATGCGGTTGGCGTATGCCCACTGCTCGACGAGGTATGTTTCACCATTTCCTGTAGCCGAATCGCCACGAACAATGTCGTCAGTGATGACGTTCACACCCAGACCGGCTATCATATCCGACAGCTTATGCTGAATGAGCGGGTCGGCATGGTACGGGCGGCCGGCGAGGAGAATTGTGAGATTGCCGTTGCTGCGAGACTCTGCAAGAAGCTGTTCGTCGTAGCGCTTGATGGCATTCTCATAGACACGCTGGTCGGCAAGTGCACGCTTGAATGCGATTCGAGCCTCACTGGTGCTGACACCGAGGCTGTTCAGATATGCTTTTATTTTCTTCCAGAGAAGCTTTTCATTGGCAAACGTAATGACTGGGGAGTCCATCTGCGTCTTCAGAGTCATACTGCTACGAACGACATCGCTATATCCGGAGACTATAGGACAGTTGTATGAGTTGTCGTTACGGTTGTCGTCCTTACGCTCGAACACAACGAACGGGAACAGGATGCGCGTCAACGTTCCGTCAGCGCTAATCTCTGAAAGTTTATTGTCAAGCTCGGCGATATGCGAGTGGACAAGCTTTGCCGGGAAGCAGATGTTGTCGCTCATCACGGCACGCAGCTGGCTCTCGTAGTTATGATATGTACTTGGCGACGAAATCAGTACCTGGAAACCGCTCGACATGAGCAGTGTGTGCCAGAACGGGAACTCCTCGTACATTCCGAGTACACGTGGTATGCCTATAACGCCGCGCGGATTGTCTATCTTCTCTTTTGCCCTGTCGAACAGGAGCTTGTATTTCTCGGTGTAGGCGTTCTTCCCCGAATGATGGTTCTTGCCGTAGTTGTTGAAGATACGCTCACACTTGTTGCCGCTGTAGAACTTGTTGCCACCGGCAAACTTGTACTGTGAGACGTAGCAATGGTTCTCACAGCCCTTGCATTGCAGTTCACGGGTTGTGTAAGTAGCACCTGCGAGCAAGTCATCGACAGAGCGAAGCTGCTTGTCGGCGGCAGTTGCAATGGCGTGAAGCGCACAACCGTAGGCGCCCATGAGCTCCGGCATGTCGGAACGTGCAACCTTGTGACCGGTGAGAAGTTCAAAAACACGCACGACAGCGTCGTTTCTCATCGTTCCGCCCTGTACTACTATATGGTCGCCGAGGTCATCATTGCCACGAAGTTTGAGTACTTTGTAAAGACAGTTCTTTATAACCGAATAGGAAAGACCTGCACTGATGTCGGCAACAGTTGCTCCCTCACGCATCACCTGCTTTACTTTCGAGTTCATGAAGACGGTGCAGCGGGTGCCAAGGTCACAAGGGGCAGGTGCCGTGCAGGCAATATCGGCGAAGTCCTGTATCTTGTATCCGAGGTTGTTGGCGAAGGTCTGCAAGAACGTTCCGCAACCTGAGGAGCAGGCTTCGTTCAGCTCCATGCGTACGACTACGCCGTTGTCAACGAATATTGCCTTCATGTCCTGACCGCCGATGTCGAGGATGAACGATACATCCGGCATCAGGCTGCGCGCTGCCTGGTAGTGCGCCATTGTCTCAATGATACCTTCATCGAGATTGAATGCGCTCTTTATGAGTTCCTCTCCGTATCCGGTGGAGCAGCTGCCGGCAACTTCTATAGTGGTATTCGATGCCTCTGCCTTGGCCTTAAGCCTATTGAGACCGTCTTTCACTGCCTTAATAGGGTTACCGAGGTTCATCGAGTAGTCGGCAAAGACGACCTTACCGTCTTCGCGCGATGCTATAATCTTAGTTGTAGTGGAACCTGAGTCGATACCGATGAAGACCTTTTCCGTTGCGTTTGGCTTCATCTCAGCCATCGGCATTGCGTATTGGAGTTTCTCCTCACGCCATTGCTGGTGCTCTTCCTCGCTCTTGAACAACGGACGCAAGTCGCTACGCCATACCAACGAGCTCTTTCCGTTGATTCTACGCATAAGTTCACTCAGCCGGATGCCATGCGACGTAGCGTAGTTGTCGGTCTTCTGTTCATCAGTTTTGCTGGCACGGATAGCGCATCCCATAGCCGGGATGAGGTTGCTCTTGTCGCTTACGATGAAGTCATGTTCACCGTCGAGGCCCAAATAAGTTGCAAACGCATTGCGAAGGGCCGGCATAAAGGTCAGAGGACCTCCGCAAAGCAATATCGGCGGCTCGTAATCGCAACCGTGACTAAGCGTTGTTACGGTCTGAACGGCTATAGAGTGGAATATGCTTGCCGCAATATCCTGTTCCGGGATGTTGCGGGACATAAGGTTCTGGATATCAGTCTTGGCAAAGACTCCGCATCTGGCAGCCATCGGATAAACATGAGTGGACTTCAAAGCGAGGTCGTTCATCTGGTTGTTCTCTATGCCCATGAGCACTGCCATCTGGTCGAGGAAGGCTCCGGTACCACCTGCACAGTTACCGTTCATGCGTAACTCGGTCTGCTTTCCATTGAAGAAGACGACCTTTGCGTCCTCTCCGCCAATATCGATGAGCGCCTTTGCCTCCGGATGCATTGTACGGGCATAAACGGTGGAGGCCACAACTTCCTGCACGAACTCTGCTTTGAGCTCGTCAGCCGTAGCCATACCGACACTTCCCGTTACGCAAATGTTCACGGAAACATCGCCAAGCTGATTGTATATTTCCTTAAAATATCTGCTGACAAGTTCTCCTACCTTAGCGTGATGGCGGTTGTAACTCGAATAAACGAGCTTCTTGTCGCTATCGAAAACTGCAATCTTAGCAGTGGTAGAACCTACGTCAAGTCCAATATTGTAAATATCCTGCTTACGTTCCAACATCTCTAATTTTCCCAATCATAAATGCTTACCCCATTTCCAAAGATAAGCCCAAAACTAAACCGCTACCTTTTATAGCGGCACACATATTTATAATACCTTTCAAACTGCAAAGTTACAAACAAAAAAGGAAACACGACATTTTTAGTTCCTTTTTTACTGACTTTTCTTTGTCATTCCACTCATTTACACTATCTTTGCAAAAAAATTATAAAATAAATACATGACATTTGCTATCATTGCCGCCGGCGAAGGTTCAAGGCTTGCCAACGAGGGTGTAACCGCGCCCAAGCCGCTCGTAACCGTAGGCGGAGAGTATCTCATCGACCGGCTGATGCGTATCTTCATGCAGAACGGCGCTACTGACATTCTTGTTCTCTGTAATAACATTAAGACGGAAGTAAGCCGCCACCTGGTAGAGGTACAAAACGAAGGACTGCACGGGCGTCCGCTGCCGCTTCGCTTCTACATCAAGACAACTCCAAGTTCAATGCACAGTTTCTATGAGTTGAGCCGTCATATAGACTCGGAAAAATTCATACTGACAACTGTTGATACGATATTCCGCGAAGATGAGTTCAGCAAATACGTACAGGCATTCCGCGAAAGCGTAGAGAGCGGACTTGACGGACTGATGGGTGTGACTCCGTTTGTCGACGACGAGAAGCCACTATATGTCGGAACTGACGATGATATGAACATAACCGGCTACTATGATGAGCATCACGCCGGGGTGAAATATGTCTCGGCTGGCATCTACGGTCTCACTTCACCATCGCTGGAGACCTTGAAGCGATGCATAGACAAGAAGGAAAGCCGCATGAGAAACTTCCAGCGGGCTCTCGTCGCAGAGAAGAATAAACTTAAGGCGTGGGAGTTCTCGAAGGTATTCGACATCGATCACAAGTCGGACATTGCAAAAGCCGAAGACTTTATCAAGAGTCCAAAGAAATAAACTACAATCAGCAAGGGCATGAAAGTCATAGGAATACAGCGTGCAGAGCGCTTTTCGCCGAACTCAGTGGACAAGGATAAAGCCATATTGTCAGATGTCGTGGTTCCGTTCGGTGGAACCATAATACCGGAAAATGGCTTTAAGGCCGAGCAACTGACCGACAAGCCGGACGTTGTCTTCTCTATGGTGCGTGACGAAAGTACGATTGCCCAGCTCGAGAAGTTATCTGACAATGGTATTAAAGTCATTAACCCGGCACAGGGAATAATAAATTGCCGACGCTCAACCTTAAATAAGCTGATGACGGAGAACAACATTCCGGTTCCGACTGTTGACATGGCCAATGGTAAGGGATGGTGGCTGAAGCGCGGCGACGGCTCTGCACAGAGCAAGGACGACGTCGTTTTCTGCCACGACGATGAGGAACTGAAAGCTGCACGGCAAGCAATGGAGAGCCGCGGCATAACGGATATCATAGTACAGCCGCACATCGAGGGCGATTTGGTTAAATTCTACGGTGTTGACGGTACAGGTTTCTTCCGCACGTACTACCCCGGCGACGACCGGATAACGAAGTTTGGCAATGAGGCTGTAAACGGAATGCCCCACCATTACAGCTATGATAAGGTTCATTTGCAAGACGCTGCCGAGTTGACTGCACGGATAACAGAGGTCCCTGTCTATGGAGGTGATGCGATAATAATGGCAGACGGCAGTTTCGTTATTATCGACTTCAACGACTGGCCAAGCTTTTCGCGCTGCCGGAAAGAGGCTGCACAGGCGATTATTAGCCTGGCCAGGGAATAAGAATGATTATTATTGGAGATTATAATGAGCAACGATATAGAGACAAAGACATTCAAACAACTACTCCACGAGTCGTTTAAGTCAGAAGATACGGAGGAGTGGCTCGACATACACTTTACCCGTCCAATAGGGCTTTTCTTTGCGCGGATATGGTATAAATTAGGCGTCAAGCCTAACACCGTGACTATTTTGTCGATTATTCTCGGTGTTGCGGCAGGCGTGATGTTCGGCTTCAAGGACATCATGCATAACGTGGCAGGTATCATTCTGCTGATGTTTGCCAACTTCTGCGACTCTACCGACGGACAGTTGGCACGCCTTACCAACCAGCGGAGTATGAAAGGACGCTGCCTGGACGGCTTCGCAGGCGACGCATGGTTCGTCGCTATATATTTTGCCATCGTTATAAGATTGTTCAATTCACCAATGCCGGGCACGCAGACGAATTGGGGAATATGGATATTCATTCTATGTGCTATTGCCGGATTTATGTGTCACTCTCCTCAAAGCTCACTCGCCGATTACTACCGGCAGATACATCTGCTTCTTATCAAGGGCAAGGCTGGCTCTGAACTGGATACATACGAGTCGGAGCATAAGATTGCTGAGGAACTGAAAGGAAAGAAAGGCGTCTTCTGGGATTATGCCTTCCATGCCAACTATCAGCACTACTGCCACAGCCAGGAAAAGCGGACACCGGAGTTTCAGAAGCTTCTTAAAGTCGTAAGGGGTAAATATGGCTCAATTGAGAAGATTCCCGCAGAGTTCAAAGACGAGTTCATAAAAGGGAGCCGGCCATTGATGCCATACACGAACTTGCTGACTTTCAACTCCCGCGCTATCACAATATACATTACTTGTCTGTTAGGCATACCATGGCTTTACCCCGTTTTGGAAATCACAGTTGGCGAATGCCTGTACATCTACATGCATCGTGAGCACGAAAGGCTGTGCCACAAGTTGCGTAAGGAAATCGAAGGCGAGGCCGAGGAGCATGTGGAGAAGAACGACATAAACAAAAATGACTGATATATGATAAAAGGCTATATTTTCGACTACGGCGGAACGCTTGACACCAATGGCTGTCATTGGGGCAAAATGCTATGGCACGGCTATCAGCGTCATAACGTTCCAATATCTGAAGAGCAGTTCCGCGCGGCATACGTGTATGGAGAACGCACGCTCGGACGTACACCGATAATTCAGACCGACTATACTTTCAAGAAAACGCTGTCGGTGAAGTTGCGCATTGAGTTTGACTACTTGCAGGACAAGGGACTCCTTGAGGCAGGCAACTTCAGTATGGCAAGCTGTCAAAGTGCTATCCTCAACGACCTTTATAGCAAAGTTCTTGAAAACACGAAAAAAAGCAAAGAAATACTACAAGAACTGAAAAAGAACAATAAACTTGTACTCGTAAGCAATTTTTATGGCAATCTCAACGTTGTATTAAATGAAGTCGGGCTCGATGGAATATTCGAAAAGGTCATCGAGTCGGCTGTCGTCAACGTACGCAAACCGGACCCCGCGATATACCAGTTGGGCATAGACGCACTGGGACTGAAGCCGGATGAGACAACTGCCGTAGGCGACAGCTACGACAAGGACATCGTTGCAGCTTCGAAGGTAGGACTCCACTCCGTTTGGTTAAAGGGCGAACAGTGGGACGACAAGCAACACGACGAGTCGTTGCCCGACAAGATTATCACTGACCTCTCACAACTTTTACAGTGACAAGGGGCAGATAGCGTGGGGTAACACCAGCCTGTAAGACAGGTGACCTTTTTGATGCCGATGAACAAATCTATAAGGAGCACTATCATAACTATCATATTCTGCGCACTGGCTCAGGTAGTCAGCGCACAGAATTTGCGCGTCTTCGTAGTGGAGGCAATGACTGGCGACAGCATACCATACGCCAATGCCGTTTACCGCGGAGTAAAGGGAGTGGCTGCTTCTGCCGACGACAAGGGTCGCCTCGACATTAAACGATTGAACGGTCAGACACTTGTTGTCAGCGCAGTCGGCTACAAATCGAGGCGAATAAAGATAACATCAAATACCAGCGATACAATCCATGCAGTGTTGTTAACGGACAGCCGCATGCTCTCCGAAGTTGTTGTCAAGGCTAAGCGACGCCACAAATACACTCGAAAGAATAATCCTGCCGTTGAACTTATGCGTCGGGTAATAGCCGCAAAGCAACGTACCAACCTTGAGAACCACGACTTCTATCAGTACGACAAGTACCAGAAGGTGACCATGGCAGTAAACAACCTGACTCCGGAGGAGCTCGAAGGCGATATGTTCAAGAAGTCGCCATGGCTTCTCGACCAAGTGGAAGTATGCCAATACAATAATAAACTCATTCTTCCTTTCTCTATTGACGAGACTGTTACACAGCATATTTACCGTAAAGAGCCAAGGGAAGAGAAGGATATCATCAAAGGACAGACCACGAAGGGAATATCGAAGCTGTTGCAAACGGGTCAAGCTATGAACACTGTCGTAAAGGATTTGTTCAAGGATATAGACCTTTATGACGACCAGATAAGCCTCTTGCAGAAGCGATTTCCATCACCAATCGGCTCTACGGCAATATCTTTCTATCACTTCTACATCGACGATACAACGTATGTAAACCAGGATAAGTGCATCCGTTTGCAGTTCATGCCTGCGAACCAGCAGGACTTTGGTTTCCGTGGAGAGCTTTATGTCCTTGCCGACAGTACACTTCATGTGAAGCGATGCGACATGCAGTTGCCTGCAAACACAGGCGTAAACTTCATTGATGCAATGAAGATAGAGCAGGAATACACCAAGCTGCCAAACAACGAATGGGCACTGACGACAGACAATATGATTGTCGAGTTGAAGTTGACTGACCTCTTCTCGCGCGGCATAATCATACGTACGACGAAACTCAGCGACTACTCCTTCGACCCTATCGACAAGAAACTGTTCCGCGGAAAGGCAAAGATTGTCTACGATGCAGACTCAAAAATACAGAACGAAGAGTTCTGGAAAGAACACCGAACTGTAGAGTTGACCAAGAGCGAGAGTAATATGAACAACTTCATACACCGAATGTCAAAGACCAAGGGGTTCAAGTGGCTCATGTTCGGAGCACGCGCTTTGATTGAGAACTTTGTGGAAACAGGTTCGGCTAAGACGCCAAGTAAAGTCGATTTAGGTCCTGTAAACACCATAATATCCAAGAACTACGTCGACGGAATACGCCTTCGCGCCTCAGCACGCACAACCGCCAAGCTCAATCCACACTGGTTCCTGGAAGGTTATTACGCCTACGGAACGAAGTCGCATCGCAACTACTATGGCGCGACAGCTACCTATTCTTTCAACAAGCCGGAGTATTATCCGCTCGAATGGCCTACCCGCGCCATCAGCTTTGAGTCGACCCAGGATGTCATGGCATGGTCGGATAAGTTCCTTACTCACAACAAGGATAACGTCTTCATGGCATTCCGGCCTACGAAAGTAGAACAGATGTACTTCTACAACCGCCAGCGGCTCAACTTCAATTGGGAAACAAACAACGGGCTCGGCACGTCTTTCGAAATCAAGACCGAAAGCAACGAGCCAACAGGAATGCTTCACTTCGACCGCATGGACGGCACAACGGTGCCCAAGATACGCATGTCCGAAATAAGCTTCGCTATCGACTACCGCCCCGGCCAGCAGTTCATCAACTCAAAGCAGAACCGCGTTGAAGTCAACTTCGACGCCCCGCAGTTCTACGTCAGCCATACTTTCGGACTCAACCACTTCCTCGGCGGCAATTACAACTATAACCATACCGAGGTTAGTATATACAAGAGACTGTGGCTCGCAAGCTGGGGACACCTTGACACAAGGCTGTATGCAGGAGCCGAATGGAACAAGGTGCCATTCCCGTTGCTTATCATGCCGCGTGTCAACACGTCGTACTTCGAACACCAGGGCTCTTTCAACATGATGGAGAACATGGAGTTCCTCAACGACCGCTACGCACAGTTCAACCTCGCTTGGGACCTTGAGGGAAAGATATTCAACCGTATTCCGCTCATCAAGAAACTCAAATGGCGTGAGTACATAGCCTTCAAAGGATTGTGGGGACACCTCACCGACAAGAACAATCCGCTGCTGAGCGGCAAGGAAAACGACGCTACACTGTTCCGTCTGCCTGCCGACACACACGTCATGAACCACGAGCCGTACTTGGAACTCGTGCTCGGTGTGCACAATATCTTCAAGATGTTCGAAATCGACTACGTCCGCCGCCTCACCTACACGGCCTATCCCGGTTGCAAGAAGGACGGCATTCGTTTCGGCTTCAACCTCGTGTTCTGATACAATATTAATAAGTTAATCAAACATTCCCCCTCTTTCGAGAGAGGATTTGGACAGGTTTCAAATATGAACATAATACTCGCTGATAATCAAGATATAACCCGTGCGGGTCTCATATACCTGCTAGAGAGGATGAAACTAGGCGATGACATACGCATCGCAACAGACAAGATAGAGCTGATGTACCGTCTCAAGGAAGACCCGACATCAGTAGTCATTGTCGACTACACCCTCTTCGACCTCAACGATGTAAGCAGTCTTGAGAACCTGAGCATGCGTTTCAAGCAAGCGATGTTCGTACTCTTCAGCGATGATTTAAGTCCCGCGTTCGTTAGCCGATTGTTAGCATCAGTCCCGAAGAGCAGCATCCTGCTCAAGGATTCTCCAATGTTCGAGATTAGGGCATGCATCGAGGAAGCACTAAAGGGGCAACGGTACATCTGCCAACATGCCGCAGGAATGCTCGTAGCGACAGAGACACAGAAGGACGAGGCGGTGAAACTTACAAAGACAGAGAAGGAAATCCTGAAGGATATAGCCATGGGAATGACAACTAAGGAGATTGCCGCAAAGCGTTTCTCTAGTTTCCACACTGTCAACACACACCGAAAGAACATCTTCCGAAAGCTCGGTGTCAACAATGCACATGAAGCAACGAAGTACGCCCTACGTGCTGGTATCGTCGATGAAGCCGAATATTACATCTGATTAAACATACAAAAATTATTAATATCCGACTTTCTTTTCCTTATATCGATATTTTTGTGTAACTTTGCCGTATCTTTATTAACTGATACATATTATGAAACAGACTATTTTGGTTACTGGTGGAACAGGCTTCATAGGCAGCCACACATCCGTGGAGTTGATAGAAGCCGGATACAAAGTCGTAATTGTTGACGACCTCAGCAATTCGAAGATTGAAGTTCTCGACGGCATTGAGAAGATAACCGGTGTCCGTCCGGCTTTCGAGAAAGTCGACCTCCGCGACAAGGCGGCAACCGAAGAAGTTTTCAAGAAGTATCCTGATATAGAAGGAATAATCCATTTCGCAGCATCAAAGGCTGTTGGCGAAAGCGTCCAGAAGCCATTGTTGTACTATCGCAACAACATTGTCTCGCTCATAAATCTGCTCGAACTCATGCCTATATATAATGTAAAAGGCATCATCTTCTCGTCTTCCTGCACCGTTTACGGTCAGCCGAAACCAGAGAATCTCCCTGTTACAGAGGACGCACCTCACCAAAAGGCGACGTCGCCATACGGCAATACGAAGGAGATAAACGAACAGATTATCTACGACTACATACACAGCGGTGTCAACATAAAGAGCATTATACTGAGATATTTTAACCCGATAGGCGCACACCCGTCGGCTCTTATAGGCGAGCTTCCTAACGGAGTGCCTAACAACCTAATACCGTACGTAACGCAAACGGCAATGGGCATTCGCAAGCAACTCACCATCTTCGGCAACGACTACAATACTCCTGACGGCACATGCATCCGCGACTACATCTATGTTGTAGACTTAGCCAAGGCTCACGTTGCAGCAATGGCACGCGTACTTGACAAGGAAACAGAACCAATAGAATACTTCAACATCGGCACGGGCAAAGGAAACTCAACCCTTGAGATTGTCGAGACTTTCGAGAAGGCTACCGGCGTAAAACTCAACTGGAAGTTCGGACCACGCCGCGAAGGAGACATCGAGAAAATATGGGGCGACTGCACCAAGGCCAACAAGGTTCTTGGCTGGAAAGCAGAGACACCTCTCGACGATGTTCTGCGCTCTGCATGGAACTGGCAGAAGAAGCTCCGCGAAGATGGAGTAATGTAAAATACAATTGAAAATTTACCTTCCTGCAACAATCAGGATACATATATAATAAGGTATAAAAGAAAAAAGCCCGCTCCATGCGGGGCGGGTTATTTTGTGTTTGTGTTGTTGTTACCTCCCGATGTGAATCGGGAGGTAATCTTTTTTTAGCACAAACACAATATAGAATTAGCCGATTATCGTACCAGTTTACTTTCTTCTAATCTCGAAGTAAACCCGCAACGTAACGGTCGTGAGCAACTTTGACAAGTTCACCGAGGTGGTCGTTGCGAACAGCATGAACGGAAATGGTGCGTGCAGCGATAGCGGCGATACTAAGCAACACAATATATATAATAACAGCCCAGAAGAAACGGAACCTCCAAAGATAGAAGCCGGTCATGAAAGCAAGTAGCGCTGCCACAAGAATGACATACGACCAGCCCACGATACGTCCTACATGGCGTTGTTCCTCCTCTGCCGCAAGATACTCCTTGTCAGCCTCCAGCACCTCATTGCCATGTATCCGCCATAAGCGCTCCGCCTCGTCAGCCGTCATCCCGCTATGCTTACCTGTTTCCTCACTCATCATTTTCGAAAATCAAATCACAAGAACTTAGCAACCACTGCCGTCAATACCGCATGTCATACCTTTCGAAGGGTCATACTCCTTCAGTCCGACATCCTCCGGCTTGAGCGTTATCGTGCCATCCTCAAGGACAAAGCAAGGTATGCCGACATCACCAACCTTCTTCGAATGGTCAAAGGCAGGACTGCTGTCTCTCAAGTGCAGAAACTCTGCAAGCTTGTGAACATGACTTGCAATGTCTATTACTTCAAACCGTGGATTATCCTTAACCTGCATGTCAACATACTCACAGTACGGACATGTCTTCATTCCATAAATCTTTATCATATCTTTCCTTGTTTTTAATGTATTCGTTTTATGCAAAGGTACGATAAAGAGAACACATCTCCAAATAATAAAATGCTATTTTTTCATACACTACGTAAGGAGCATTTGCCATACGCTGAAGGTATAAGCGGTTTCGTTGAAATTTTATTTCGAAAGTCTTTCACGGCCTTTCAACAATAAATTATTACCGTTAACTTTGCAAACATAAATTACAATCAAGCAATAATATATGAGCAAAATCACTATCATCGCCAACGCTTTTGTCCTGTTTCTGTTCTCCGTACAGACTGTTTCGGCAAAGCAATGGACACTTCAGGAGTGCATCGACTATGCTTTAAGCCACAACATACAACTTCGTCAGAACGTCATTTCGAAGCAATCGGCACACGAAGATGTCCTACAGTCAAAGGCAGAGCTGTTTCCGTCGCTCAGCGCCTCTACATCGCAGAATGTAATCTACAACCCGTTCCCCGAGACCAACCGCCAGCAAGTCGCCAACGGCTACGTAGAGACATCTTCGGACAAGGTCTACTACAACGACACATACGGCATCAACTTCAACTGGACAGTGTGGAACGGCAATCAGAACCGTCTGAAAATCAAAAGCAACAAGATAGCTGAGCAACAGGCTGAGCTCGACTCTGCCGTCACGGCAAACTCCCTTCAAGAGCAGATCGCACAAATTTATGTCCAGATACTGTACACCAACGAAGCCATCAAGGTGAACCAGCAGAGCCTTGAGTTCAGCAAAGCTAATGAGCAGCGCGCCATTGAGATGGAGAAGGCAGGCTCCATAAGCAAGGCCGATGTGTCCCAACTCACGGCTCAGCGTGCCATTCTCCGCAACCGCAAGATAGGCTTCATCTTCCAGAACTACAACCTTCTGCCAAAGACGACAAGCGTCGAGAACGTTGAGTTGCCACTGATGTACAATCCCGACGTAAGCGCACAGGAGCGTTTCGATCGTGCCGTCGCTGCACTGAAGGCTGTAGGCTTGGGCGAACGGTTGTACCATAAGTCCAATCAGATGTCCTGTCCGTTACGGGTGGAATAATCGGAGTGTTGCTGGGCGTCGGAGCGTCATACGCTATAAAGGCATTTGCACACTGGCCGATAGCAATTGAGCCGTGGACAATCATCATGAGCTTCGCAGTATGTACGTTCACCGGTGTCTTCTTCGGCTGGTATCCGGCAAAGAAGGCGGCACAGCTCGACCCGATTGAGGCTATACGCTACGAATAAAGTTTTCGCTATTTCGACTTCTTGCGGAACATTTTGTCTATAACGAGTGCGATGGCGCCGTCGCCGGTGACGTTGCACGCCGTTCCGAAGGAGTCCATAGCAATGTAAAGGGCTATCATCAGAGCCTGCATGTCGGAGTTGAATCCGAGTACGGAGGCAAGCGGACCGAGCGCTGCCATTATCGCTCCGCCGGGCACTCCAGGACCTGCCACCATGCAGACGGCAAGCAACAGCATGAAGTTCATGAACAGTGGAAAGTCGTGTGGCATTCCGTTCATGAGGCAAACGGTAAGCGCGCAGCAAGTTATCTTCATCATCGAGCCCGGCATGTGGATGGTAGCGCAGAGCGGAATAGTAAATCCGGCTATTTCCTTCCTCACTCCGTTCTTCTCGGTTTGCGCGAGCGTGACTGGTATCGTTGCTGCCGACGACGATGTACCGAGTGCCGTGAAGTAGGCAGGAAGCATCCTGACTAACAGGCGGAACGGATTCTTATGAGTCAATCCACCGGCAATGACGAATTCGTAGATAAGGATGAAGATATGCAGGACAATGATAACCAGGATTATCTGGGCAAAGACAATCAGTATTCTGTATGCCTGTCCGGTATAGGTCATATTCGTAAAGATACCGAAGATGTACAGTGGCAGCAGCGGAATGATGACCTTGGCGATTACCTTCGATATTATATCCTGAAACTCATCGAACAAATTATGGAGCGTTTCGGCATGGGTGTAGATTATTCCGAGTCCCATCATGAACGCCAAAACAAGCGCACTCATCACGTCAATCATAGCCGGTATCTTCACTTCGAAGTAAGGCGTGAGCTCGACGGCTTTCCCGGCAGCGAACCCTTTCGTACTCGCTATCATGTCGGGGAAGAACAACGAGCCGGTGCCGTAGCCCAGCAAACCGGCGAAAACGGTGTCGACATAGGCAAGTACAACCGTGGCAAGCAGCATCTTCCCTGCCCCATCGCCAATATCGGCAATAGCCGGGGTAACAAGACCGACAATGATGAGCGGGACCATAAACCCAAGGAACTGACTGAAAATGCCGTTGAAGGTTATAAACGCGCGTACCAATCCGGCGGAAAAGATGTTGCCGGCAACTATTCCGAGTATGATTGCTATGATTATTAATGGTAGAAGACCGATTTTCTTCATGCGGATTCTGTTTTATCAGCTACAAAGTTACGACTTTTCCATTAAAAATCAAGAAATCAACAGATAAAAGGCAAAAAAGCGCTTGGATTAGTTTGTCCAATCAACAAAAAATCAGTACCTTTGCAGCCGCTGTCACGAGATGGCAGCATAAAATTCAAACCTTATAAAAACATTTTAAAAGATTTATGGCAACAAAAATCAGATTACAGCGCGGTGGACGCAAGGGATACGCAGTGTATCGTATTGTCGTCGCTGACTCGCGCTCGCCACGTGATGGCAGATTTATTGAGAAGCTTGGTACTTACAACCCTAACACCAATCCTTCAACAATAGATTTGAATTTTGACCGTGCTCTGTATTGGGTAGAGACAGGTGCTCAGCCAACCGATACAACACGCAATATCCTCAAGAACGAGGGCGTCTACATGATGAAGCACCTACGTGGTGGTGTCAAGAAGGGCGCATTCGATGAGGAAGCAGCCAAGCAGAAGTTCGATGCCTGGAAGCAGGCTAAGGAGCAGAAGCTCAACGCTGTCGCACAGAAGGAAGCTGACGACCGCAAAGCTTTCGCTCAGAAGAACCTCGAGCAGGAGAAGAAAGTCAACGAGGCTATTGCAAAGAAGATTGCCGATAAGAAGGCAGCTGAGGCTAAGGCAAAGGCTGAGGCTGAAGCAGCAAAGGCTGCTGAGGCAGCTGAGCAGGCAGCTCCGGCTGCTGAGGGCGACGCTCCAGCAGAGGCTTAATAAGGCCGCTTCGTTACAACAGAATAACATCCGTGGTATCAAGGAAATTCATATCCCTGGTATCACGGATGTTTTGTATGTGCGCAAAATTATTTTTACAGTTTTCCAACACCTATCCTTTTAGCTCGCAAAACCTCACCTTTTGCGTCCTCAAAGCTTATCTTTTGCAACCTGATACATAAGCTTTAGCAAGCCAAAACCTATGCTTTTGCGTGGGCTTTGACAATCAATGAGTTACAAGGACAAAGTCTTAGAATTTGCAAAACGAAGAAATTTTACAAAAAATCCTCCTTAAATAAAGTTTACAACGGATTACTCGGATTACACGGAAAGTCTTTGAAAAATCATATAAATACTATTAAAAGAGATATAAAACAAATACGGCTGAATTCGAGATTTTGAATTCAGCCGTATCTTTATAAATGTTCCTTAGAACGACATCATGAAGTTGAAGCGGATGCCCCACTCGTCGACATCAGGCAGATGCTTGTAAGTCAGACGGCGGACGTAGTCGACTCCGAAGAACTTGAAGATGTTGTGAATGCCCACAATAGCCTCCCAATAAGGCTGGTTGGACATTACATGCGACTCCTCAGGAAGCTGGAAGAGCATGTTGTCGCCCTGATTATAGCGCGGGTCGTTCTTTTTTGTCAGGTGTCCCCACATTCCCTTTATGCCGATAAACTCACGCCACTTGAGTTTCTTGATAAGCGGAATGCGGTTGAAGAGCTTTCCGTTCAAGTCCCAAAGCACACTCCAATAAACATAGCGGTCGTTGAGGAACTCCATGTTGCGCATAAGGTTGAACGTCTCATCGTTAACTTCGGTGAAATAGGTAAGGCTTACCGGCGGCATGCAAAGCAACGGGAACGGAACCTTATTCCACTGAGCACGACCAATGGCATGAAGGCTGATGTAGCCCCACGAGCCCAGCCACTGACGTTTGTACAGCTTCACCTCTGTGACGTTAGAGTTATAGTCACCTCCGAGGAAGCCTTTGACGCCCATCGTATGAGTGAGACTGAACTCCGGACTGTCGAGGTTCACCGGGTAACGGCGCTGCTTTGTGTTGATGTACGTCTGGTTTGGGGTAAAGCCAATGGTAGCGCTCAACTCCGAAGTGTGTATTCGTGTTGTCTCACCGCCGTCAGAAAGACGAATGAAGTGAAGGTTGCCGGTAGGGCGGTCATTCTCTAACTTTATCGATGCAGCATAGTTTAGTCCCCAGTCGGTTTCATACTTGAATTCCAACATGTGGCGACTGTAATAGTACATCTGCTTTACTTCCTGAGTACGGAACGACTCAAAGACGTTATCCTTATTGTTGGTAAGGTACTTGTCGGCAGGCGACATAAGGTCGTATTCATCATAGAGAGTCAAAGTACGGACAGGGAACTCAAACGGTGAGTTCTCTTTCTTGTTGAGCGACCATGTCAACTCCGAGCCATAATACCACTTGTGGCTGTCGGTTCCATAGGCTCCAAAGCCTTTCCAGAAGAAATGCGGATTGAGAGCCGCCATCGTTCTGCCACTCAGACGAAGACGATAGCCGTCGACGAAGTTGTGCGATATGATGGTGTTTACAGGTCCCACGTCGAATTTGCTGCGGTGGCCCGGCTTGCTTGTCTCAACAAAGTTCTCGGCAAACATCTTAAGGATAAGCTGTGCCCAGCCGAAGTTCTTACTCTTTGTAAGACGGTAAACGAAGTAGTCCATGTTGCTTTCACCACGTGTCAGCGGCATGGTTCGTGTATCTTCCCAGTATTCATCGCTTCGGATGCGTGCACTAGGCTCCTCTTTATGCGATGCCTTTCCTTTCAGCAATCGTGGAGGATTGTTGTTGGCAAAGGTGTAGTTTCCAATCGTAGTTTTTCTCGTTACGACGAGCTTCGGTATCAAAGCTATAAGCTTCATATCGGCAGTCATCTCGTCACGGTCGAGCACCCATTGTCCTCCCGGCAACTTTGAGAACGACTGTATGACTCGCATATTATCGACGAAGTTGACATCGCTCTTCTTCGGAAAGTCCAGTTCGCAGTACTTCACCTGCACATCGCTGTCCTTTGTGATATACAGTTGACCCTTGAAACCGAAGTCCTGCTGGTTTGCCGGATAGAAAAGGACATGATAGCAGCTGTCGCCCTGAAACATGACGGAGTCCTGTATGAAATAATGGTAGAACGAAATTGCAGTCTTGCCGATAGGACTTGGGAACGGGTATTGCAACAGACGGATGTAGTCGTCGTTGATGTTGACGTCCTGGAAGACCTCCTTCAGCATTGTGTTCACCATTTCGCCGGTCTGGAATATCTTGTTGACACCGCTGCTGCGCTGTCCCTCAAGAACATCAAGCTCACGCTTAGGGTCACGGCGATAAATATGTTTGGTGACAGTCTCGTCGACAGTCAACGGCAGTATCAACTTCGTAGAGTCCATTGGTGAAGTCTCAACATGGTCGAGATACCAGGGCTTGCGCTTATGTTTCAATGTGTCGACATTGTCCTGCGACATCGTAATCTTCTGATACTTTTGATACTCATAGTATGGCAGAAGATTGAGGTTTGTCTCTTTCTTATGCGCAATGACACGTTTCATGAGTTCCACTGCCGGGTTGTTCTTACGGTGGTAACGGCGGCGGTGGCCCTTGACCGTAACAACGGCGAGGTCGTTCTGCACAACCTTCAGCCTTATCTCAAAGTAGTTGTCGCCAGGGATGCTGACGGTTTGCTTCTCATAACCGACACTACTTACTGTCATGTGTCTTCCGGGATTCTTAGGCAACGTGAAATTACCGTCGCCATCACAGGCAATATTAATCTTGCGGTCGTCGAGCCTTATGTTGGCATAGGGCACGCCGAAACCGTCATCCTTGTCAACAACCTTTCCTGTAGTCTGCGCGACTGCTGGGATTATTGCCAAGAGTGCAAAAAGCAATGATAGGATTTTTTTCATCTTAAACTAGTCAGAACTTCATCACACAAACGCTCGTGACGCCGGTTCATGTAAAGGCATAGAGCCGTCATTATTATTATCTCGAATACAAAGTAAGCCCACGGAAGGTCAAGGATGCAAAGCACATATAGAGCTATCGCGCGGGTGTTAAAAGTCAATATGTTCGCTAATGTCATTAAAGGCAGTGACTTGCGGCGGAAGTCCTGCCTCAGTTCAGCCGGTATGTTTTCCGGGCAAGTACTATGCCAAGTCCTACGTTCACGTGTAGTTTTCCGGCAATGGCAAGCAACGTGTACACGATTGCTGCTGTCAGCCAGAACCAGAAATGCGTGTAGATGTGCGTCATCGTGAAAAGCAGTACCGAGGATGTAGCCCTCTGCGTCCCTACCCTCTCCTTCAGCTCCACAATTTTATATGGTTCGCTTCCGAGAAGGCCCATAGGCGTGAGACTGTTGAGCGCAAATCCGGTTATGCTCCACTTGTACATCGTTCCCAATCCGACGTTGCACGGTCCTTGTCCACACAGGATTATGAGCCATGCGTATGCACTGATGAGATAAAGCGGAGCCCACATCAACAACACCGCTACTGGCAACCACCATGTGTTGAAGAGTATTTTCCGCAACTGTCCCCAGTCGACGTCAAATGAGAATATCATTATGACAATCGAGACGAGACCAAAGAGAAACATAATCCTCTTGAAAATGGTCTCGCCTGATGGTCTTTTCTTATTCCTCTTCAAGCCTTCCCCGCCGGGAGACTTTTGATTAGCTTGGTAAACTTTATCTTCTTTTTCTGTCATTAACGAAATAGTAAATATCTACTTTGCATTTCAAACGCCCTCCTTACGGGGGAAACTTGAAGGGGAATTAATGCTACAATTATAATATGTATTAGTCTATCGGCTCGTCTGCCTCATAACCACCCATCTCGCGGATAGCGTTCTTCAGCATGACATACTGCTCAAAGAGGTTGTTGACAGCCTCTTCGCCCTTGGTGTAGTCGTGCATAGGGCTCTTGAGGAAGAAGCTCAGGAAGCGCTGTATGCCATAGCGACCGGCACGAGCAGCGAGGTCCATGAGCAACGTAAGGTCGAGCAACAGAGGTGCGGCGAGGATAGAGTCGCGGCAGAGGAAGTTAATCTTTATCTGCATTGGATAGCCCATCCAACCGAAGATATCGATGTTGTCCCAACCTTCCTTGTTGTCGTTGCGTGGTGGATAATAGTTGATGCGAACCTTGTGATA
This sequence comes from uncultured Prevotella sp., assembly GCA_900314455.1. GTDB lineage: Bacteria > Bacteroidota > Bacteroidia > Bacteroidales > Bacteroidaceae > Prevotella. The sequence goes on from OMVI01000093.1 coordinate 107,958, forward strand.
GATGTTGCCATAAAGGTCCGGCTGGTCTTCCTTGCGGAGAATTGTCTCCAACGTTGAGAGTTTGGAAACCTCCTTGGTGTGGAAGTTTGCCGGCTCATCGAGTACGAGACCGTCGCGGTTGCCGAGGATGTTTGTTGAGAACCATCCTGCAAGACCGAGGTTGCGAACCTTGAGGATAGGAGCGAAGCCGCTCTTTACGAGTGTCTGGCCTGTCTTGAAGTCCTTACCTGCGATTGGCATCTTGGTCTTCTCAGCGAGTTCCCACATTGCCGGAATATCTACAGTAGTGTTAGGAGCACCCATGATGAAAGGAGCGCCTTCGGTGAGTGCTGCGTATGCGTAGCACATAGACGGTGCGATGTGCTCACGGTCGTCGTCCTTCATTGCCTTTTCGAGGGCTGCGAGGGTGCCATGGTACTGTTCGTTGTACGGAACATAAATCTCTGTCGATGCTGCCCAAATAACTACGATACGGGCGCAGTTGTTCTGCTCCTTGAAGTTGCGTATGTCTTCCTTCAGAGCCTGTACCATATCCCAACGTGTCTTGCAATCCTTGACGTTGTCACCGTCGAGGCGCTTTGCGTAGTTGTGGTCGAAAGCTGCCTTCAAAGGCTTGATAGCCTCGAGCTCGTCGCGAACCGGCTCAATGTCCTTTGCCTTCAGCACTTCAGCATAAACAGCTGCCTGATATGCGTTCTGTGGATAGACATCCCATGTTCCGAATACTATGTCATCGAGTTTAGCAAGCGGAACGATGTCTTTGTAGTGTAGATACTTCTTGTCCTTGCCACTTCCTACACGAATCTTGTCGTACTGTGTCATTGAACCGATTGGCTTTGCGAGACCTTTGCGGGCCATCAGCACACCTGTCATGAAAGTAGTGGCAACGGCACCGCAGCCAACTACCATAATGCCCAGCTTTCCGTCAGCGGGCTTAACGTTTGTTTGTTTCATTGGTTTTATGTGTTTTAGGATATTTCCCTTCTAAATAAATTAAACGTTTAATGATTCTTTCTTTTCTTTTTTTCGCTTTTCTAAACAGCCTATAACCCTCACGGTTTGTATGTTCTAAACAATGAACATAATGTTCATTTTAAGAAAACTGATGCAACACTTTGAGTTTTCATCTGCAAAGTTAATTCTTATTTTTTATGTACAATACATTTGTGGTAACATTTAACAGCATTTAAATTAATTCATAGCTACTTTTAACGACCTCCTCTCGCGTCCCATCGTTAACAAGGTCGTTGTTTGCCTGAGCGACTTCCTCGCTAGCTTGGGCTCCTTTCTCCAAAGCATTGACTTCTGGCGCCGAAAGATAGACTAAGGTATCGCCTTTATGAACACGGTCGCCTTCATGGACACAAAGCTTAACGACACGGCTTGCAACCTTAGTTGCCACACGATAGTCGGTAGTTTCGACCTGCCCCTGAATAGTAGGCTCATGTTCAGGAATGAACAAACCTATAATAATGGTAACAGCAATAATAAAGAGAAGGATTATTGCCGTGAGCAACACATTATTGTGGAAGATTATTTGAAATACTCTTTTCGTTTTCATCACTTTTTCATTTTACGATTGCAAATTTCGCATTTTATACGGGCATATTGGTGTTTTAAACTTCTTTCTGATTGAAAGAAATCGGAAGGCTTGACGTTTTTAGATAATTATTAAGAAGTTTACAACACTGATATTGTAGAATTTTTCCGAAATTTGCAGTCGTAAACAAAACACAGAGGCAATGAAAAACAATCAAATTGAACTCAAAGAGCTGAACCTTGAAGATTTGAACAACAAGGATTCTCTCGTCGATTACTACGATGGTGATGTAGCAATCATCGACAACATCAGTAACCTTACAGATGTTGCGCCCATCTATGCCAAGATGAACTTTATAATATTGTGCACCAAAGGACGTATTCAATTCAACATCAACGACCAACCATTGATGCTAACAGAACAGCAATGCCTGTTGAGTGCGCCTTTCGTCATATTGGACAATTACCTGTTCAGTCCTGACTTCGAGTGCACAATACTCTGCCTAAGCGATGACCTCATACATGCCATGCTTGGCGACCAAGTGAATATTTGGAATCTTTCCGTCCACAACCAACGTACAAACATCATCCAACTCCCAGAGGAAGACCAGCAGCAGTTGGTTTATTATTATGAGCTTATAAAATTCAAGATGGAGCATCAACAGCGTCGCAACAGTACATTTATACTACAAACCATCATTCAGGCGATGCTTCTTGACTTGCTCACGCTCATTGAAAGCAAGGATGAGTCAAACGCTCCGACACCAGCATCTCACGGCAAGACTATATTCGACGACTTTCTGAACCTTCTTGCTTCTAAAGAGATTAAGCACCTGCCTGTTGATTCGTATGCATCAGAATTGAACATTACGCCAAAGTACCTTACTATGCTATGCACAAAATATAGCGGACGCCCTGCTTCCGACTGGATAGCCCAGTACACGAAGGAGGATATCCGCTACAATCTGATGCACACTCAACTTTCAATAAAGGAGATTAGCTCTAAGCTAGGATTCCCTAATATATCATTCTTCGGCAGTTATGTTCGCCGGTTGTTCGGGGTTTCGCCTACTCAGCTCAGGAAGAGAGTATGAAGCGGTAGGTGAAGAAATGCGGTTATGGGTGATACTAGGGAGCGACCTACTTCCCTACCTGACCGAGAATGTGACAACTCCCTCACGCCCCATGAACTCTGGTGCATAAGCACATTGGGCTGTACTCGTCCCCGAACGATATTCGCCGGCACGGTCTACGTAGTATTCTGTCTCAACGACATGCTCGCCTTTCGCCATTCGGTCAAAGTAGTAGTTTGTCGTGTAATCGTAAGGTGCGATGTAATAGCCCCAATGATAGCCCGACAATTGAGACACCGGCTCAAGGCAAGCGGCCCGTTTGTCAATGACTTGCACGAAGTCGTAGTCGCGGTCGGCAGTAACGGTAATGCGTATACGAACCTTGTCGCCAACCTTCAGACGGCTTGACGAAGCGTCAATCTTCTTGCCGTTGGCATCGAGCACTTCGCGCTTGACGGTCAATCCACTTGCCAACGCCTTAATGTCAGTCGTCGGCTGGAAGAACTGCGAGTAAACTGCTCCCCAGCTTACGCCATCAGAAGTCTTCACCACCTTCAAACTATTTGATTCTTCACTCTTCACTCTACACTCTTCACTTATGTCTGATTTGACATATCCTAAGCCTGCGGTTCCTTGTGGAAGAGCGATAGCGGTAGAGCCAACGCTTAGCTTGACTGGATCCTTGAATGCCAGTTCAGACAACTGCGAAGTAGCAGTGTCACCGCCAAGGAAAGCATAGATTGCATTGGCTGAGTTGAGCGGAGTATCCCAAGCCTGCGTGCGTTTCTCCTGAAGGAGCCAGCGTTGCAAGTCAGTGATAGTCTTTGTATCTGTTGCGCGAAGCAGACGGTAAGCCTCAATGACAGCTGTCTGGGTCGGTATCTTATAGTCGAACCAACTATACTGCGCTTTGCGGGTATCGAAGTAGCGTCCCATTTCCTCCTTGTAGACAGAATACTCCTGAATACTTTGCAGATACTCATCAGCCACTTTCTTCTTGCCATACATAGCGAGAATGACAGCACTGTTAGCCTTACCATATATAGTGAGGTCGCGCGGCATCTTCTCGATAAGTTCCACAATATAATTAATGTCAGACGTTGTCGCACGCTTTGCCAATGCCGATGTATAGACATAATCGCAAAGGACATCCGAAGGGCATACCTTTATCCTCTTTTGTTCTAATCGTTTCATTTCAGCGACCCGCTTGGCAACCTCCTTGTCAAGATAAGGCCAAGCCTTACGGACGAGTTGAGAAGCATTGATGCTCATGGATGTCGAGCTCGGTACCATTGTCGAAAGACGTGTTAGCGTTTTCACAACTGCGACGGTCATATAGAAACTGGCATCCATCCCAGGCCACCACGAGAACGAACCGTCATAGTTTTGCGAGCCCTTCAGTTGTGAGTAGATAGTCGACAACTGAGCGTTAATGGAATTCTCATCAAAGTAATTGGCAAGTGAGCGCTTCTGCTCTGCCTCATTGTCAGCGTCGGCAACCCAAGGAGTCTCTTCGAGGACAAGCGACTTGAGTTCCTGGTCTTTCTGAAGACTGCTCATAAGTGATGTTTCAGAACCAGGCTCACGACGCCACTGTTCAAAGGTCGACTTAATCTTTGGGTCGGAGTTCATTATCTGACGAGCAATGCTATTAGCGAAATAAGCCGTGACAAGAGAAATGGCGTTCTTATCATTCGGATTAGAAACGTATGGCAAAGCCTGAACCATAAGCCATGTCGGGTTGTTGGTGTATTCGAACTTAACCTTAGCACCACTGACGCCAGCAGGAAGGACACTTTCCAAAGGTATTACCTTCGTCCCCTTGTCAATCTGAGTGAATGGATACGTGTTGGTCACAAATTCCTTGTCGGAGAGTATCGGTAGATAGTGTTGCTCACCATCTGAGAAGTCGTTGCCATCAGCCGTCACACGAGCGATAAATAGTCCCGTGCCTTCTCCTTCATGGAGGGACTTCTTATTAGCCAAAGACTTTGAAAGGTCAATATTAAACGCCTCAGAGACGGTTGCATTGCTGTCAGCCTCGAAAACCTTTTCCTCTGAGTAGACGACCTTCTCTGTTGACGGGTCAATGAGTTCAAAGCGGGTCTTGCCGCTTACTGGCTTATCACATGTATTGAATATACGTGTCGTGATTTGCGTCTTATCTCCTTGACGTACGAAGCGAGGAATATTAGGCTGTACCATAACAGTCTTCTTAGCTACAGCCTCAGCATCTATTAGTCCATAATTGACATTCGCATCGTGGGCGAGTCCCATGAACCTCCACGTCGTTACGCTCTCAGGCAAAGTGAACTTGATAGCGACATTACCATTCTTATCCGTTGTGAGTTGCGGGTAGAAGAAAGCAGTTTCGTTAAGATTCTCTCGAAGTTGGGAAGCTTGACCTTCTTTATCGTCTTCGCCTTCCTCGGTAACAACAGCATCTAACATGTCTACACTATCACCAACTCCAACAGCCTTGTCAACCGCCAAAGTTGCAACTTCGGCCTTTGGTTCCATAGGAGCAGCCATCATCATTACGCTGTTACCACGTATCATAAGTTTATAACGGCGAAACGGCGCGTAAGAGCGTAACAACTCATCATAATAAGAATCGTCTATACTGCTAAACTCCAATTCTGAAACTTTAGGAAGAGAAACAGAGCCAAAACTTGAACCTGACAGATTGCCAAACGACATACCATTCCACTGAGCCGATGGCAACATGAGCAAGAACGAAGGAGAGAATGACCACTGGTGCTTCTTTATCTGATCGAGGCTCTTATCGTAGAGCGTTGCCATAAGCTGGGCGTCAGCAGGCTTTCCGTCAGGCGAAAGGATGGAAAGCGTCCACTCTTCCTTCTGTCCAGGAACGAGATTGTTGCGGAATGTCTTCCACATAAGCCGCAGTTTGTTATCAGGCTCAGGGCGACGAATCTCCGCACGATGAGTGTAAGTATTTCCGTCGCGTACCCACGCAAGTGTCAGAACTATTCCGTCACCATACTCAGGACGATACTTGAACTCACGGGTAGTAATCGCATTGCTCTGGTCTACGTGTCCCTGCTCAAGAATCTTATCGCCGGAAAGCAATGTATAGAGAACATGCTGATTGTCGTCGCTCGAACCGAACTGGACATAAGCAGGCTTGCCATCACGTGGGAACTGGCTGGCACTCTGCCAGAACCAGTCATGAGTTTCAACGACTGGGTGTTTATCCTTGACGGAGAATACAACGAAATTCTTCATCAGCGTATCACCTTCGCAGACTGCCGTCAGCTTATAAGAGCCCGACGATAGCGTTGGCATGGCTGTGGAACTATTAGCGTTGGCATTAAGCCATGAGCCATCATCTGTCTTTGAAGAAATCTTCCACCGTACATCACCGGCAATAACCTTGCCTGCCGCATTCACACGCTTGAACGTAACGGACTTCAGTGAGTCACGTTGTATCTTGTCGGGCAGGTCACATGAAAGCGCAGTTGGATGAGTACCAAGGGGAAGACTCAACTGTCCCTCATGGCTCTCGCCTCCAACGTCGGTCACCTTGGCATCAATGTCGAAGTTATAATAACGGTATATACGCTTTCCTTTGCGCATTGCCAAAATATCCTGCTCCGGCAACGTAAACGGTACTGTCATCTTGAAGGTACCATCATCGGCCGTCGTTGCAGTACCAGTGTACACATTATTATCATTATTGGCATCGTCGTCCCACCAATACCACCACCATGCACGTGTGCGCTTAACGGTGTATTCAACCTTGGCGCCCTGTACAGGCACACCGGCGTATGTCTTTGCCAAACCGCTGACGGTGATGGTATCGCCTGCACGGTAAGCATCCTTGTAGTCATTGACTGTCACCTCGAACGTCGGACGCTTGTACTCCTCCACGTTGAAGGAAACTGTACCAAAGGCACCCGTATTGGCAGTTATGCGGAACTGTCCGGTTAGTCCGGAAGAAGGAAGTGCGAAGTCAGCCGATGCAGATCCATATTTGTCTGTAGTAACGCTCTTAGACTCTAAATTTTTGCCATTGGCATCGAAGAGGTCCAAGTCGAACTTGCGTCCCTCTATCGACTTCATGGTGTATTGCTCGTTATCCTGCGAATAGAGGATGGCATTGACATGCACTATCTGCCCCGGACGATAGATACTTCTATCCGTGAATAGGCGAACGTTCTCATCCGTTTTGCTCTTCTCGCTTGTGTATCCGCCCCATGCATCATCCTCAGGAGCAGCCTTGTCATCGTCAGTGCTTGCCCATATTTCAATACTGTTGTAGTTCTTGGTCTGATAGGTCACTTCTCCGTTATTGTCAGCTGTAAGCGTCTCTACCAGGCTCTTCTTGCCATAACCCTGGCGCTCAGTTATGCGCACCTTAGCCTTCGGAAGCGATTGTCCCGTTGTGGCATTGACAACAGCTATGCGCACATTTGACTTTGGAAGTCCCTCGGTGACAACTGCGACGTTGCTAACACGAATAATATCATAACATGATTCGACATTCCCGTCATCAGTAGACAACTCCATAAGCCACACACCGACGTGGAGCGAAGGAATCTCCACAGAGTCCTCGTTGACATCGAAGTCGTGCGCGAAGACAACCGGTTTGGTAACCTTCTTCTCAGTTGACTTTATTTTCTTTGCAAGAACTTTCTTCAAGTCTGTATCATTATAGAGCGACGGACTTGCATCACCATTCATGTTCAGCTTCGTCAAGGTAAGGACAACGTTACCAGTATGACGTGCGGAGAAGTTTATAAATCTCTTCTCGTTAGGCAGCAGCCTATCCTCACCGCCATCATAACGTAGCATCGGTTGCGTGAGTTGCTTCTGCCCTTTGGCGACTCTTCCAATGCTCTTCCAGTCGGCATACCGACGAAGTATCTGCTCACCGTATTCATACTTGGCCTTCCTTTCATCGTTGTTGCTATATGGCAGAAGCTCATACCTGCGTATAGCGACCTCGGCAGAAGCTGGTACACCTTCGTACCGGTTAAGCAACGAGTCGAGTTTCTGTATCTCCTCCTTTGTGCCCAAGGATAGGTTCTTGTCAATAAGACTGAGAGCCGACAGACATGCGGCGTCGCTATTGCCGTGGCTATCATAATAGCGGTTCAATGTTGCATAATCGCCTACAGCATAACCGATGACGTGCAACAAGTCGTTATTAAACAATTTGCTGTCGATTCCTTCTTTCACAAGAGGCTTATAGACAGTAGTCGTCACCTTGGCGAGGGCGTCAGGGTTCTCTAGAGCCTTACTAATATATTCAGCGCCCTTTTCCTTATAACCGTCACCTAACAACCGGTTGGACTTATATATATTCCCTAGAACTGTATACCACACAGCCTTTGCAGCAGGCGAAGTCTCACTATCTGCCAAAGATTCGAGTCGGGCAACTTCACTCTTCAGCGAGTCGGGCGAAACCTCTGTAAGCACAGAGGCACGTTGCAAACTGGCTGCAAGCATCTGCCCGTAGTCATTGCCTCGCTGCGCCTTTGCCACAATGCGGTATAGGGCATCAGCCTCGGTCTTCGGCAGGTCTTTATCCTGCGCCGTCTTCACGTCCTTCCATAGCTGGTCGTAACTCTGTCCGAAGCTCGTCACCGTGAAAAGGAGCATAAACAAAGTCAATAATATCTTATTCATCTTTCCGAGATTTTCCATTCGGTTATCGTTTTTGATCAAGAATATAGTGTTTTATTTTCGTTACTTTGACTGTTTTGGGCTGTGAAAGTTTAACCCGTTACTTCATAAATGCAAAGATACGAAAATTCCAGTTGTCTGCAAACTTTGACATATTATATTATTGAAATCAAAAATAATTTGTATCTTTGCATTGTGAAATAAACATCAAACTAAAATCACACTTCAGCAGACTAATATCAACTATGGAAAATAAGCGTTACGGTCACTTCGACGACCAGCATAGAGAGTATGTCATCACCAACCCTGAGACCCCGTGGCCTTGGATAAACTACCTTGGCAACGAAGATTTCTTCTCGCTCATAAGCAATACGGCGGGAGGATACAGCTTCTACAAAGATGCAAAGTTCCGCCGCATAACACGCTATCGCTACAACAATGTACCGATGGACAACGACGGCCGCTACTTCTACATAAAGGACGGACAGACAGTGTGGAATCCAGGTTACAAGCCCTGCCGTACACCACTCGACTTCTATGAGTGCCGCCACGGCATGAACTACACACGCATCACAGGCCGTAAGGATGGCGTAGAGGCAAGCGTACTCTTCTTCGTTCCGCTTCACAAATGGTGTGAGGTGCAGAAGATGACCATAACGAACAAGTCGGACGTAGAGAAACACCTGACCATCTTCTCTTTCGAAGAGTGGTGTCTGTGGAACGCTGCCACCGACATGGAGAACTTCCAGCGCAACTTCTCGACAGGCGAAGTAGAAGTAGAGGGCTCAACTATCTACCACAAGACGGAATACCGCGAGCGCCGCAACCACTATGCCTTCTACCACGTCAATCAACCGATAGAGGGTTACGACACCGACCGCGAGACATTCATGGGACTTTATTCCGAGAAGTCAATGCCTGATGCCGTCCGCGATGGTAAGCCTCTCAACAGCTTTGCACACGGCTGGAGTCCTATTGCCAGCCACTGCCTGAAGGTTGACTTGAAGCCGGGAGAGTCGAAGGATATCATCTTCATCCTAGGCTACGTCGAGAACAAGCAGGAGGAGAAGTGGGTGGATAAAGCCTCCCCCGTCTCCTCCGAAGGAGGAAAGACCAACAACGGTTCGGTATGCGGCGGTGATGCCGCTGCCAAAACCTACGGCGAGGACGGTCTCGACCGCGTCATCAACAAGGCAAAGGCACAGGCACTTATCAATGAGTTCGACACAACAGAGAAGGTTGACAAGGCGTTCCGTGAACTCGGCGAGTATTGGGACAACCTCCTTAATATATATAATGTAGAGACAGGTAATGACAAACTGGACAGAATGGTGAACATCTGGAACCAGTACCAGTGCATGATTACCTTCTGTATGAGCCGTTCGGCAAGCTTCTTCGAGAGTGGAATAGGACGTGGAATGGGCTTCCGCGACTCCAATCAGGACCTCGTCGGCTTCGTTCATCAGATACCGGAGCGTGCTCGTCAACGCATAATCGACATCGCCTCAACACAATTCCCAGACGGCGGTTGCTACCACCAGTATCAGCCTCTGACAAAGCGTGGCAACAACGACATTGGTGGCGGATTTAACGACGACCCTTGCTGGCTCATCTTCGGCACAGTGGCTTATCTAAAGGAAACGGGCGACTTCTCTATACTCGATGAACAAGTGCCGTTCGACAATCAGCCGGGCTCTGAGAAGACGCTCTTTGAGCACCTGACCATCTCTATGAACCACGTCATCAACAACCTTGGTCCACACAAGTTGCCGCTCATCGGTCGTGCCGACTGGAATGACTGCATGAACCTCAACTGCTTCTCGTGGGACCCTAACGAGAGTTTCCAGACCACGGAGAACAAGACCGAGGGCTCGAAGGCAGAAAGTCTGATGATTGCAGGTCTTTTCGTTTGCACCGGCAAGGACTACGTCGAACTTTGCAAGGAACTTGCTGATAGCAAGCAGGCTTTCAAGAGTTCTACTCTTAAATCATTCGATTTTGCCAAGGAAGCCGACCGCATGCAGAATGCCGTAGACGATATGACGAATGCTGTCGAGACAGCCGGATGGGATGGTAAGTGGTTCCTTCGTGCCTATGACTATTATGGTCATAAGATTGGCTCTGACGAGAACCGTGAGGGCAAGATATTCATCGAGAGCCAGGGATGGTGCACCATGGCTGGCATCGGACTCGACAAGGGACTCTGCGACAAAGCCCTAGACTCTGTCAAGGAGCGTATGGACACGCCGTTCGGCATCGTTCTCCAGAATCCAGCCTACACCCACTACTACGTTGAGTATGGTGAAATATCGAGCTATCCTGAAGGCTATAAGGAAAACGCTGGCATCTTCTGCCACAACAACCCGTGGGTTATCATCGGCGAGACTGTTGCCGGACGGGGCAATGATGCATGGGAACACTACAAGAAGATACTTCCGAGCTACGTCGAGGAGAAATATCAGACCTTGCATAAGGTTGAACCGTACGTAAACTGCCAGATGGTTGCAGGCAAGGACGCAGCACGTCCCGGCGAGGGCAAGAACTCATGGCTGACAGGAACAGCAGCATGGATGTGGTACACAGTCTCTGAGTTCATCCTTGGCATTAAGCCTGACTATCGCGGTCTGCGTATAGACCCGTGCCTGCCGTCAACTGCACGTGAGTACACGGTGCACCGTAAGTTCCGTGGTGGTAAATACACAATACACGTTCTCAACCCTGATGGCCGCGAGAAGGGCGTCAAGTCGATAACTGTTGACGGAAAGCCCGTAAGCGGCAACCTCGTTCCCGCTACCGACGGGAAGCACACAGTAGAAGTAGTAATGTAAGATTATCAACTATAAGCGGCGAGAGACTCTTGCCGCTTTTTTATTTATCAATATGACACCAACAGTAATTATATTAATCATCCTTGCTTCAGTCATTATTGTAGCCGTCATACGCCACACCCACGGCAAGGACTATATTCCTCCAAAGCCGAAAGTAGCCGACGAGACCATAACGCCGGAACAGGCTAAGCAACTATACTCCGATGGTGAACTGACAACGCGTGCCGGCTATCTCCACTACGACTTGTCGGAGGCTTATGAGGTAAGCGAAAAGGTTCTAGGCACATTTGTCGGATATGTGAAACCAGATGCCCAGCACGACGGCGACATCATCGTCTACGACAACGACGGACAACTGCGTGGTAGGATAAACGGGCAACGTGAATACTACTCTACCCTACTCTCTCGCGGCCGCACCAACTGCTATGGCTTCGTACTTCGTTCCGACGACGGCAACTACCATGGCGAAGTCTGCGTGCGGAAGCTTTAATTCCTAACCAAGCCTTCACCAAGGGAAGGATGTTTAATTACCGAATGCCTTATAATTCAGGAGGGCGAAGTTTGTTGGAAATCTAATGCATACTGCCATTTTGTCAGTTATTTGTCATAGGCATGTTTATTGTCTTATCCTTTGCAGAAAAACAAGAAATAACAAACGGTCTAAGGCCATGCTCCTCCCAAACGGACGTGGGCTGAGACCACACAAAGGAGGAACAAATATATGACATTCGACAAATTTACAATTAAAGCACAAGAGGCTGTACAGAGTGCAGTCAACATAACACAGCGCAACGGTCAGCAGACCATTGAGCCTGTGCACTTGCTTGCCGGCATAATGGACAAAGGCAAGGACGTCACCAACTACGTCTTTCAGAAGCTTGGTGTCAACGCCCAAGTCGTCGAGAATGCTGTCAACAATGAGATTAGCCACCTGCCGAAAGTAAGTGGCGGCGAGCCTTATCTCTCTTCAGACTCCAACAAAGTCTTGCAGAAGACGCTCGACATATCACAGAAACTCGGTGACGAATTCGTATCTATTGAGCCTATGCTTCTCGCATTGCTCGACGTTAAGAGTACTGCTTCACAGATACTTAAGGACGCCGGCTGTACGGAGAAAGAGATGACAATGGCTATCAACGAGCTGCGTCAGGGACAGAAAGTTCAGACGCAGAGCGGCGATGAGAACTATCAGGCACTGTCGAAGTTCGCTACGAACCTGGTTGAACAGGCACGTGCAGGAAAGCTCGACCCGGTCATCGGACGCGACGAAGAGATACGCCGAGTACTTCAGATTCTATCTCGCCGTACCAAGAACAACCCTATTCTGATTGGTGAACCTGGTACTGGTAAGACCGCTATCGTAGAAGGTCTCGCTGAGCGTATCGTCCGTGGCGATGTTCCGGAGAACCTAAAGAACAAGCAACTCTACTCACTCGATATGGGTGCACTGCTTGCAGGCGCCAAGTATAAGGGTGAATTCGAGGAGCGTTTGAAGTCCGTTATCAAAGAGGTGACGAAGTCCAATGGCGAAATCATCCTCTTCATTGATGAGATTCACACCCTTGTTGGTGCTGGTGGAGGCCAGGGTGCAATGGACGCAGCCAACATTTTGAAACCTGCCCTTGCACGTGGCGAGATACGTTGCATCGGTGCAACCACCCTCAACGAGTACCAGAAGTACTTCGAAAAGGATAAAGCTCTTGAGCGTAGGTTCCAGACCGTGATGGTCGATGAGCCTAGTGAGGTCGACGCAATATCGATTCTCCGTGGCTTGAAGGAGCGCTACGAGAACCACCACAAGGTTCGTATCCAAGACGATGCATGTATCGCAGCAGTGAAACTTTCTGAGCGTTACATCTCCGACAGGTTCCTGCCGGACAAGGCTATCGACCTTATGGATGAAGCAGCCGCAAAGCTTCGTATGGAGCGCGACTCCGAACCGGAGGAGCTCGATGAGATTACACGTCACTTGAAGCAACTCGAAATTGAGCGTGAGGCTATCAAGCGTGAGAATGATACCGAGAAGATTGCACAGCTCGACAAGGAAATTGCCGACCTGAAAGACCAGGAGCACTCACTCCGCGCTAAGTGGGAAGGCGAGAAAGCTCTTGTCAATAAGATTCAGGAAGACAAGCAACAGCAAGAGAACTTGAAGCTCGAGGCTGAGCGTGCTGAGCGTGAAGGCAACTACGAACGTGTCGCAGAGATTCGTTACTCTAAGCTGAAGGAACTCGACGACGACATCAAGAAGACTCAGGAGCAGTTGAAGTCTACCCAAGGTGGTGCTGCAATGGTTCGTGAGGAAGTCACCGCTGACGATATTGCCGAGGTGGTGAGCCGTTGGACAGGAATACCTGTGACGAAGATGATGCAAAGCGAAAAGGAGAAACTCCTTCATCTTGAGGATGAGCTCCACAAGCGTGTCATCGGTCAGGACGAGGCTATCACCGCTGTTGCCGACGCTGTTCGCCGCAGCCGTGCAGGACTTCAGGACCCGAACCGTCCTATCGCTTCATTCCTCTTCCTTGGAACAACCGGTACAGGTAAGACAGAGTTGGCTAAGACACTTGCCGACTATCTGTTCAACGACGAGTCTATGATGACGCGTATTGATATGAGTGAATACCAAGAGAAGTTCAGTGTCTCTCGTCTCATTGGAGCGCCTCCAGGGTACGTCGGCTATGACGAGGGTGGTCAGCTCACTGAGGCTGTACGCCGTAAACCATACTCTGTGGTTCTGTTCGATGAGATTGAGAAGGCTCACCCGGATGTTTTCAACATCCTTCTGCAAGTCCTTGACGACGGTCGTCTGACCGATAACAAGGGTCGCACTGTGAACTTCAAGAACACAATCATCATTATGACGTCTAACCTTGGCAGCCAGTACATCCAGGAGCAGTTCGAGACTATCAACGACGAGAACCGTCAGCAAGTCATCGACGACACTAAGGCTCACGTGATGGAGATGCTCAAAAAGACAATCCGTCCTGAGTTCCTGAACCGTATCGACGAGACGATAATGTTCCTGCCGCTTACCAAGAAGCAGATTGGCGGTGTTGTTGAACTCCAGCTCAACCGAGTCAAGAAGATGCTCGAGCCTCAGGGCTTCAACTTACAGTGGACTCCGCAGGCTGTCGGCTTCCTTTCCGATGTCGGTTACGACCCAGAGTTCGGTGCACGTCCTGTCAAGAGGGCTATCCAGAAGTATGTCCTCAACGACCTCTCGAAGTCGTTGCTTGCTGAGAAGGTCAACCGCGACAAGCCAATCATCATCGATTGCTTCGGCGACGGTCTTGTCTTCCGCAACTGATGGAAGCTCATTGACGATTAGAACTTATTAACTTATAAAATCAAGCCGTTAGGTATATTTTTGCCTGACGGCTTTTTTATTGTCTAAACTTTTAGTAACTTTGCGCCATAAATCACTCATGGGGAGCCATCAACAATAGCCAATCATAGTCTATAATAGTCTATCCAAAGTCTATAATAGTCTATTCTGGTCTATCCCCATCTTAAAAAAGCAAAGCAATGAAAAAGATTATCATCCTGCTCTTCGCCATCCTCACGATGACATCAGCAATGGCACAAAGCGACTACACATACCTCGACGCCGTTAAGGCACTCACCGAGACCAACTCACTGAAGACTCTCGGCGAGAAAGGATACGAACTTAAGAAGGAGGCAAAGGGCGCCACCCACGAGCTCTTCTATGTAAAAGGAAAGATGTATCTCGGCGAGGATTACGAATGGCACGGTAAGGACGACGCCAGTTCACTTGTCCGCGTGACATACCTCGACAACGTCATGAAGAGCATCGACATTATCTATACCTCTCTGCAAAGCATAGAGTCGTCGTTCGACGAGCTCCGCTTCAGCAAGCCGCAAGCCATGGGCGAGGACACCGAAGGTACCGACAAGGTGTTCAAGTTCCAGACCGAGCAGCTTAACGTGACTGTCGAAGTCCCTGAAAATCACGAGACTGCGACTTTCCATATTGAGAAGAAATAAGCACCAAACTACCTTGCCGGAATTATTTTGGAGGAAAAACTATGAGCGAAGAGCAAACTAACAACAATGGACCTAAGCTAAGCTACGGAATGAAAATATTCCTTATCGTTGGCACAATACTGGTAGCCGGTTTCTTTATCTTCTACCTTTCAATTCATGGCAACGACCCGGAGTATCTTCGCACACAGATAGACCCCGACTCAACTCTCGCCGACAAGGAACTCGTAATCAAGCAGGACACAGCCACCAAGGACACCGCAGCCGTCGACTCAGCCAACGTGGAGGAGCAGAAGCAGGCTGCCAAGGTATTCAACAGTATTCGTGGCAACCACCGCCACAAGGTCGATGCCGACGATGCTGATAATGACGCAGAGACCGAAAGCAGCGATGCCGCTACCGAGGATGGAGCCGATGGCAATGGCACTCCTGAGAAATCGTCGTCTCCAACATCTCCGAAGAGCGAAAGCGCCCCAACCGTTGAGTCGGTTGAATAATAGCCACAAGACTACGAAATAGATAAGCCGGACTCCTTTTTACTATGCAGATTGAACCCATAGCGACATTCCGCTCGCCACTGACGACAAAGTTCGGCATACCAAGGCAGAGCGGACTCGCCAAAGATTTGCAAGGCCGCATTGTCCTCGAGCAGAAATACAACGACCCGAACGCTCTCCGTGGCCTTGACGGTTTCGACTATGTTTGGCTTATATGGGGCTTCTCCGCCAATAAATCACAAAAAGAAACATTCCACCCTACCGTGCGTCCACCACGTCTCGGAGGCAACGAGCGCATCGGAGTCTTTGCATCCCGCTCTCCCTTCCGCCCAAATAATCTTGGTCTGTCGTCGGTCAGAATCATCGCAATAGAGGACAACGAGATTATCGTAAGCGGAGCCGATTTGATGGACGGTACGCCAATCTACGACATCAAACCATACATCCCCTACGCTGACGCTCACCCCGAAGCCCGTGGCGGCTTCACCGACGACCGCCGATGGGACAACCTTGAAGTTGAATTCGACCCCAAGGTTCTTTCCAAGATTTCTTCTTCGGAAGCAAAGGAGCTCACCGAAGTCCTTTCCCTCGACCCTCGACCTCATTATCAGAACAACCCCGAGCGTGTCTACGGCATGCCTTTCCATCATCATGATGTCCACTTTAAAGTAGCCGGAAAGGTCCTCACCGTCATCGAAATTGTAGACTTATAGAATTCAAATATATTTGGTTCATCCGACATTTGAAGCGATTGTATCCACAAACTTCGAAGAAGTTTTACTCTCGAGGTTATTGCCGATGTGCATGTCTCACTTCAACTATTAGATAAGCCATAATTCTTTACAGTTTTCCAACACTTAAACTTTGGGCTTCTGAAAGATAAGCTTTTGCTTTGCAAAAGATGAGGTTTCGCAGTCTAAAAGATATGGTTCTGCAAGCCAAAAGATATGGTTTTGCAGAGCCGTTGACAATCAACGGGTTGCAAGGACATAACGAACAAAAGTACTGTTTGAAATATATTGACAGTTATTTGCTTCTTATTTTCCCAACAATCGTCACACTCTTGTCAGCCGCCAGCTGAGCGGGATTGGTACCGGGAGCACCCTCCGGAACGCTGCGACCATGCCTGCGGTACAGCTCAATCCAATATGGCACAATCGTTCCGCTGGCATCGTGGAACGACATCGGAATGGTATGGAAAACCGCCTTCCCCCTCTTGTCAACATAACACTTCTGTACTAGTTCACTGCAATACATCGCGCTGTCGTCAGGCTCAAAGAGGGAATCGTACGGAAGACCAACATACGCCAACGCCTTGTCGACCGACGCCTTGCTGTCAAGTCCTTTGACATTTCCTACAAGGCACACGGCATTGTCGCCGAGGAAGTCATTCACACCTCGCTCAGACACCCCGCGGCCCGTTGTAGCCTCAACGACAAACGGCTTGCCGGAGCGCATGAAGAAGATGGCGACATGGTCTATCGGCGCCTGCCCTGCCGAAACAGTCGACTGGGTGATGGCATTGCCATTCTCATTGACGACAAACAACAAGTCACCGGTATGCAAACGCATTCCGTCAACCTTACTGCTGCTTCCGCAACTACCAAATAAAAATAGGGAAAATAAAAGGAATAAAGTCGGGATGACTGGACTCGAACCAGCGACCACTGGTCCCCCAGACCAGCATTCTAAACCTACTGAACTACATCCCGGTTTCATTTTGCGAATGCAAAAGTACTAATATCTATTTGAAACGCCAAAATATTAATTCCATTTTTTACTTTTTTGAGTCTATTAAGTCTTTCCCCTTGGCAGTTACCTGTAAATTCATTACTTTTGCACTAACAAGGCTTTGGCACCGCCGGGCTATGAGACGAAAGACAAAGAGAATGAGACATTTCGGCATATTCATCCTTTTCGCTGCACTGCTCCTTTCGGGTTGTGCCAAGGACGATATGATTCTACAGGACACCGAAGACATAACCAATCAGGACGACGACAACACCACTGCCGTGCTCGACGACAACTACACCTACAAGTTGCCTGTTATCTTCCACGTTTTATACACCGACGACAACGACTCCGTTCGCACTCTCGCAACCCGTCTGCCAAATATCCTCAGAAAAGTCAACGAGCTTTACAAAGGCAACATTTACGGATGGCGCGGCGTTTACAGCGAGAATATCAACGTCGACCTGCAACTTGCGAAGACGGACGAAAGCGGGAACGCACTCGCTACGCCGGGTGTGGAGTTCGTGAAATGGAACGGAAGGATGCCTATTGAGGCAGGCTCGTTCATGACTTCGAAGAATTCCAACCTAATCTGGGAGCCCAACGAATACGTCAACGTCATGGTATTCCCATTCGAGCAGAACACTAAGGGTAGCATAATCCTCGGTATCAGCCACATGCCATATACCATCAGCGACAGCACAAAACTTGACGGACTGGAGGAAACGACGCACAACTATCTGTGGAAGGGCAACCTGAACTTTCCTTATTGTGTCTCCATAAACAGCGAGTACCTCTACTGCGAGTCGACACGCTACGACGACCCGGAGCACGGACGCAAGAAGTACGTCTACGATTCGCGTGACATCGTTGCCACACTTGCCCACGAAATCGGGCACTATCTTGGTCTTCATCATGTCTTTACAGAAGAGAAGACGGGCAGCGGAGCCAGCGCGGCATACTCGTCTGTTGACGATTGCTACGATACCGACTACTGTGACGACACACCATCATACAACAAGAAGGAATACAACGACTCGCTGAGCCAAATGCCAAAGGGTACGCCTATGAGCCTGTATGTCAAGCGGCACTCGTGTGACGGTACCGAGTTCGACTCCGACAATATAATGGACTATTCCGTGGGGTACGCCTTCCAGTTCTCCAAAGAGCAGAAAGCACGCATGCGCCACGTCCTTTACTACAGTCCGCTCATACCTGGTCCGAAGCGCAACAATGCCAACAAGACGACTCGCTCAGCCAATGGCGAAATCGTGAACTTACCTATTGTAACATCAGAATAGAAACAATGACCTACAAAATTATAGCTCCAAAACACATAAACGAAACTATCAAACTGCCGGCTTCTAAGAGCATCAGCAACCGCGCCATAATCCTTGGTGCGCTGTCGGGCGGAAAGACGATGCCCGACAACCTCTCCGACTGCGACGACACGGAAGTTATCGTACGCGCGCTGAAGTCGATGCCGGAGACTATCGACATCGGGGCAGCTGGCACGGCGATGCGATTTATGACGGCATACCTGAGCGTTACGGAGGGAACGCATACGCTGACGGGGACGGAACGCATGAAGCACCGTCCTATCCGCATACTCGTCGACGCGCTGAGGACACTCGGAGCTGAGATAGAATATGCCGGGGACGAAGGCTTTCCGCCACTCCGCATCACGGGCCACAAGCTCAGCGGCGGCTATCTTGAGATGGAAGGCGATGTCAGCAGTCAGTATATTTCAGCTTTGCTGTTGATTGCCCCTTCTCTCGAAAACGGACTGACACTGCGGCTTACAGGTGAAATTGTCAGCCGGCCATACATCGACCTCACCATACACGTTATGCACGAGTTCGGCATAAGCGCCGACTGGAGCGACATCGACACCATAACCGTGGCGCATCAGCATTATGGTGATTTCCCATACACGATAGAAAACGACTGGAGCGCTGCTTCCTACTGGTACGAGATGCTGGCTTACCTCGACGACCGCGACTCGTCTGTTGTCCTTCCCGGGCTAAAAGACGGTTCCCGACAGGGCGATTCGGCAGTGCGGTATCTCTTCAGTATGCTTGGCGTAAAGACGGCGTTCAATGCCAACGGCGACGCTGTGCTGACACGGCACCACCGCACGCTGCCACGCATGGACTATAATTTCATAAACCAACCGGACCTTGCGCAGACGCTCGTCGTGACGTGCACGCTGCTCAACATTCCGTTCCACTTCACCGGTCTCGACAGTCTGAAGATAAAGGAGACTGACCGCATCAAGGCTCTGAAGATTGAACTGCGAAAGTTGGGTTATGTCATCTCCGACAACAACGGCAAGGAACTGGAGTGGAAGGGAAGCCGATGCCCGGCTACCCCCTACCCCGTCATCGACACGTATGAGGACCACCGCATGGCAATGGCATTCGCCCCGGCAGCCATTATACTTGGGGAAATCCGCATAAACAACCCGGATGTCGTCACAAAGTCGTACCCCCACTATTGGGAAGACTTGCGCTCGGCTGGGTTTACAATTGAGGAAGTATAGCAATCGACGCTCATGAACATTATCATCATTGCCATAATAGCCCTTGCGGCACTCGCTGTCATCGTCATGGTGGGAACGAAACTGTTCTCGAAAGACGATGGTGAGGATGCCGTGGTCGTACCTGCGGAGGACTGCTCGACATGCGACGGAACGAACGTAAAGTGCGAGCAGGTGTGCCAGATGGAGGCTGCGACGAAACCGGTGGAGTATTTCGACGATGAGGAACTCGATGCGTTTGCTGGCAGACCGTCAGACGGCTACTCCGACGAGGAGGCTGCCCAGTTCGCTGATGTGCTCGAAACACTGCGGCAAAACGAGGTTAGGCCTTGGAACAGGAGCCTTATCCTGCGTGGAATAAACATGCCCGACCAGATAAAGGATGAGTTCATTGCGCTCGCAGAGGAAGGTTAAGGCCGCCCCAAGCTCCTCACAAGGGATGGGATGTCTTGAAATGACGTATGGATAAACTACAATGTATGGTCTGAATGGACAGCATATAATTGATTAGATTTATACCGCAAAGGCAATAAAACCGAAGGAAAAGAGTTTAATATAGTGTGACGCCACGTAAATATGGATACATAAAGCTATTGCTTGCAGCCGTCGCTGTGCTGACGGTTGTGGCTTGTTCGACCCAGAAGAATACTTCGGGGTCGCGCTTTTGGCATGCCTTCAACGCTAAGTACAACACCTATTTCAATGGTGCTCAGGCTTATATAGACGGCTCTCTCGAAAAGGAGAACGGCAATAAGGATAACTTCACAGAGATGATTCCACTCTACACGGTATCCAACAAGGACAGCCGTGAACTCGGAAAGGCAAATTTCGACCGCGCAATTGAGAAGGCTGAGAAGGCAATAGCTCGTCACAGCATTAAGAAACGTCCCGAATGGACCAAGAACCGCAAAAAGACGGAACGCGACATAGCATGGCTTAGCCGTAAGGAATACAATCCGTTCCTTTGGAAGGCATGGATGCTAATGGGACGCTCGCAGTTCTATGAAGGCTCATTCGACGAGGCAGCAGCTACTTTTTCCTATATGAGCCGCCTCTATCAGACGCAGCCAGCCATCTACGGAAAGGCCCGCGCGTGGCTCGCCAAGTGCTACATCGAAGAGGACTGGCTCTACGATGCCGAGGATGTCATTCGCAATATGCAGCGCGATTCCATTGACTGGCGTGCCCGCAAGGAGTGGGACTATACCATGGCCGACTACTATATCCACACCAAGGACTACGGAAAGGCTATCCCATACTTGCGTAAGGTAATCAAGCACGAGATGCGCCGAAAGCAGAAAGCTCGCGAGTGGTATCTCATGGGGCAGTTGCAGGCAGCGCTCGGAAACAAGACTGAGGCTTACAAAGCTTTCAAACGCGTCATAAGGCAGAATCCTCCTTACGAGTTGGAGTTCAACGCCCGTATCTCCATGACGGAGGTTATGGCTGGCGGAAGGTCGAAGCAGATGATTAGCCGGTTGAAGCGTATGGCTGCCTCCGATAACAATAAGGACTACCTCGACCAGGTTTATTACGCAATGGGAAACATATACCTTGCTGATAAAGATACCTTGAAGGCTATCAACGCTTATGAGCAAGGCAACCATAAGGCTACGCGCAGCGGCATAGAAAAGGGTGTACTGCTGCTTCACCTTGGCGATTTGTACTGGGCCAAGGAAAAGTTCAGCGATGCCAAACGGTGCTATGGTGAGGCCATAGGACTGCTCGACCGCGACCGTCCCGACTACGAACAGTTGTCGAATCGCTCAAAGGTTCTCGACGAGCTTGTACCATATACCGATGCTGTTCAGCTTCAGGATTCTCTTCAATATTTGGCTAAGTGCCCTGAAGCGGAGCGCAATGCCGCCATCGACCGTGTCATTGACGCCCTCAAGAAGAAGGAAAAGGAGGAACGCAATGCGCAGGCTGAGCAGGATGCTGCCAACCAGCAGGCTGAGAACGGCGGAACAGCAAACACGCAGGCAACGAACATTCAGAACCGCAACAGGACCAATACTACGCAAAACAACCAGCAGAACGCTACATGGTACTTCTATAATCCTATCACGGTAAGCCAGGGTAAGGCTACCTTCCAGCGTCTGTGGGGTAAGCGTGAGAATGTCGACAACTGGCAGCGCGTGAACAAGACTGTCGTCGGAAACATCGGACAAGGTGACAACGGCGAAGAGCTGACCGACGAACAGCGTGATTCGATATTCCAGGCGGAACAGGCGCAGGACTCACTGGAGCAGAAGACGGACAGCGCACAGAACGACCCGCACAAGCGGGAGTACTATCTTGCGCAGATTCCGTTTACCCAGGAGCAACTGGAAGCCAGCAACAAGACGCTCGAAGACGGTCTCCACCACAGCGGTGTGATATTCAAGGACAAGCTCGACAACCTCAATCTGGCTGAGAAGAACCTACGCCGCCTTGCCGACAACTACAGCGACTACGACAAGATGGATGATGTTTTCTATCATCTCTACTTGCTTTACATGAGGAAAGGACAGCCTGATATTGCCGAGAACTATATCGACAGTCTGAAGGACAGGTATCCGGAGAGTCAGTGGACGGTATTGCTCACCGACCCGAACTTCGTGGAGAACTCAAAATTCGGCGTACAGATGGAGGACTCACTGTATGCTGCAACATACGATGCGTTCAAGGCTGACCGTTACGGTGAGGTCGAAAGCAATGCCAAGATTTCTGAGACACGCTTCCCGATGGGTGCCAACCGCGACAAGTTCCTGTTCATCGGTGGCCTCAGCAAGCTGAACAGCGGTGACCCCGACGGCTGTTTGAAGGACATGAAGACCGTCGTGGAGAAGTTCCCACAAAGCCGGATAAGCGAGATGGCGGGCATGATTGTCAACGGAGTGCAGGCAGGACGAAGACTGCGAGGCGCTAAATTCGACCTCGGAGACGTTTGGAGCCGGCGTACAGACGTACTCAACGACAGCGATTCGATAAGGAATGTGCAGTTCTCTAAGGAGCGTAATATCGACTTCAAGGTAATGCTGGTGTACAATCCGGACTCGCTGAACGAGAACAAGCTGTTGTTCGAAATGGCAAAGTTCAACTTCACCCACTTCGTAGTCCGTAACTTCGACATCGAAATCGTACAGGACGGCTCGCTGCACCGTATGCAGCTGAGTGGATTCCGCAGCTACGACGAGGCTTATCAGTATGCCCATGAGTTGGCATCAACGAAGAGCGTGCTGCAACAGATGAACAAGTCGACGAGGATTATCGTGATAAGCGACAAGAACTTGCAGATGATAGGATTGCAGTTCAGCTACAACGACTACGATAATTTCTATCAGAAGAACTTCGCTCCGATACAGGTAACGAAACGCTATCTGCTCTCAGAGCCTGCTGAAGTCGCAACGCCACGCGAGCGTGACTTGCAAGACGAAATCGAAAGCAAGGCTCCTACGCAGGAGGATATCAACGCGGCACAGAATGGCGGAGAACCTGCTGACAACGGATTTACAATCCCTGCCGAAGAGCCTGCTGATACGACGCAGACAACAACTCCACCTGCCGACAACGCGATAACGCTTCCGGAGGAGAATGTTGCTCCTGCACAGCCAAGTGATACGACTAACATTGCACCTGAAAATACTGTTGTCACGCCGCCGGAGCCAACGCAACCAGCTGAGCAAGTTCAGCCGACAGAGCCTGACGACAATACGATAGTACTGCCGGAGGATAACGGCAACGCTCCGGTGCAGGACGACAACACGTTCACTGTGCCCGAAGAGAATGTCACTCCGCCAACTAACAGCAACACACCGCAGCCTACTGAGGACAACAACGGTACGACTATAACTGTTGATGAGCCGCCTGTGACACAGCCGGCACAGCCTACCACACCTCAGACAGAGGCACCGGCACAGACTGAAAAGCCTGCCGAAAAGCCAGCTGAGACACCTGCTCCAACAAAGCAGAGTCAACAGCAGCAACAGCAGAACCAGCCTACGGCACCACAGCAACAACAGCAGCCGCAGACTCAACAGCCTCGTCAACAGCAGAACGATGAGCCGACTATCATCTTCGACGATGATTTGGACGTCCCGCAGAACAACAATCAGCAGCAGCCGAACGACGATAACCTTGAGGATGAGTATTATGACTTGGACGGCTTCTAATGCTTCCGCGTGGCTATAGGGGTGTTGTCTGCCACGCTGCAACTATCAATAAGGAGGATTAACAATGAGCAACGGATTATTACTTTGGGTAGATGATGAAATAGAACTTCTTAAGGCGCATATCATTTTCCTTGAGAAGAAAGGGTATCAGGTTATCACCGTAAGCAACGGACCTGACGCCATAGAGCAGTGTCATCAGCATACTTTCGACCTGGTGTTGCTCGATGAGCAGATGCCGGGCCTCTCCGGACTTGAGACTCTACAACAGATAAAGGAGGTTCAGCCTGCTACGCCGGTCGTGATGGTCACGAAGAGCGAGGAGGAGAACATCATGGACCAGGCTATTGGCTCGAAAATTGCCGATTACCTCATAAAGCCTGTGAACCCTAATCAGATTCTCCTTACGCTGAAAAAGAACATCCACCGCCGGGAGATAGTAACAGAGGTGACACAGTCGGGCTACCAACAGGAGTACCAACAGATTGCAATGCAGATAAACGATTGTCGGACATTCGACGATTGGAAGAATATCTACAAGAAACTGGTACGCTGGGAGCTTGAATTATCTAGTGCGGACAGCAACATGACGGAAATGCTGAAGATGCAGAAGGAGGATGCCAACAACGGTTTCGGTAAGTTCATTGCGAAGAATTATCTGCGTTGGATAGAGAAGAAGACCGACGACCGTCCACTCATCTCACCGGAGATATTCAAGACTAAGGTGTTCCCGGCAATCGATGAGGGCGACAAGGTATTCCTGATAGTTATCGATAACTTCCGCTATGACCAATGGCGCGTGTTGTCTCAGGAAATCGGTGACATGTTCGACATTGATGAAGACTTGTACATGGCGATACTTCCGACGGCAACGCAGTATGCCCGCAATGCTATATTCAGTGGACTGATGCCACTGCAAATATCTAAGATGTTCCCTGATTTGTGGGTCGACGAGGACGAGGAAGAAGGCAAAAACCTCAACGAGGCACCGCTGATAAAGACGCAGATAGAGCGCTACCGCCGTCACGACAAGTTCTCTTATCACAAGATTAACGATTCTGTCGGTGCCGACCACTTGCTGAAGGACTTCTCAAACCTGAAGCAGAACGACCTCAACGTTGTCGTGATAAACTTCATCGACATGCTTTCGCACGCAAGGACGGAAATGAAGATGGTTCGCGAACTTGCCAACAACGAGAGTGCATACCGCAGTATAACGCTCAGTTGGTTCCGTCACTCGGTTCTGTCGGAGATGTTCCGTATGCTCGCGCAGACCGATTACAAGATTATAATCACAACTGACCACGGCTCAATACGTGCCACTAAGCCACTGAAAATTATCGGTGACCGTAACACGAATACAAATCTGAGATATAAGTTGGGAAAGAACCTCAGCTTCAATTCTAAGGAAGTGTTCGCCATTCATGAGCCGACAAAGGCGCAATTGCCATCACCGAACTTGTCCACAAGCTATGTGTTCGCAATGGGAGACTCGTTCTTCGCATACCCGAACAACTACAACTACTATGTCAGCTACTACAAGGACACTTTCCAACACGGTGGTATTTCGATGGAAGAGATGATTATCCCGCTCATAACAATGAAGGCAAGAAAGAGATAATCGGCTATATTAATAATGTAGAATAGACCTAAGAAAATATGGAAATAAAGATACAAGACCTCGAACATATACACGAGGCTGCAAAGGAGTTTATAAAGGCAATGGGCAAAGACACTATCTTTGCCTTCTACGGAGAAATGGGCGCAGGCAAGACGACGTTTATCAAGGCTATCTGCGAGGAACTTGGAGTGAAGGACGTGATAACTTCGCCAACGTTTGCCATTGTCAACGAGTACACCGACGGGCACGGAAACCCAATCTATCACTTCGACTTTTACCGCATAAAGAAGCTCGACGAGGTGTTCGATATGGGCTTTGAGGACTACATCGACAGCGGTAACATCTGCCTGATGGAATGGCCTGAGCTTATCGAGGATATTCTGCCGGAAGAGGCTCGCAAGGTTACGATAACCGTAGACGAAGACGGTTCGCGTACCGTAAAACTGTAAGAACGATACTTATAGATACAAAAAATCCCCATCAAGCTTACCTTCAAATCGGGTAATCAAGCCTGGTGGGGATTCTGTTTCCTAGCTTAGAGCAGAGCCTTGAACTTCTCGTCGAGCAATGACTTTGGTGCAGCGCCTACCTGAGTGTCAACAACCTTTCCGTCCTTGAAGAACAGAATGGCAGGAATGCCTTGTATGCCGAACTGTGAAGCAAGGTCCATATTCTCTTCGACATTGCACTTTCCTACGGTAATCTTACCATCGTAGTCTTTTGCCAACTCTGAAATTACAGGACCTACCATGCGGCACGGACCGCACCATGTAGCCCAAAAATCAACGACTAATGGCTGTGTGCCATTCTTATAACTCTCGAAATTCTGTTCTGTGATTTCAACTTCCATTTCGTTTACTTCCTTATTTATTGATTAATAACTTATTTCTATTTTGCAAACACCGTGCCAATGATGAAGCTATTCATGAGGCAAGCGTTCACTGTTACAAATTTATCTTGTATTCCAATGCGTCATTTGACTTAATGAATGACAGTAGTTTGTTGTTGACATCGACAGTCTTGTCAGGGCAACGGAGCGTCACGGCGTCACCGGCATTGTAGAGTTTGAAGAATACAGTAGTGTCACCGGGATTTTCCTTTATAAGTTCTGACAGGTCGTTCACTGCCATTGTGTCGAGCTTTGTCGTATCTACCTGAATCGTAAGGTTCTCAATTCCATTCTGCTTAACGTCGTAAAGCTGTTGGACATTTTGTATATTGATGCTGTAATAATTAGAGTTGCGGAAACGTGGAGCGCACTTCGCCCTAACGAAAACCGTGTAGCCCTCCTTCAGCATACCGTTCCATTTAGTCCATTCATCATCGAAAATGCCAAGCTCGCCAGAAGTTTCGAAGTCCTCGAACGTTACAAGTCCGAACGGCTTATTCGTCTTCGAAGAGAACCTTTCGGTAACATGGGTCACCATCCCGCCGAATGTCAGCTCGTCACGCTTTGCCAGTTCGGCTTTGTCGGCGTCACGTCCTATCTCCCCGCAATGCGTGTTACACATATTCTCAAGCACCACTCGATACTCGTCAAGAGGATGTGCCGAGAGGTAGATGCCTATCAGGTCGCGTTCCTTATTCAGCTTCTCAATCGTCGGCCACTTGTCTGCCTTAGGAACGGCAGGGCGCTTTATCTCGATGGCATCAGCTCCGAAGAGAGATGTCTGCTGGTTCTTCAGCTCGCGCTGGTATTCCTGTCCGTAGTGGAGAAGCGTATCAAGGAATGTCTGACCTTTGCTGTTGGTGCCAAAATACTGCTCACGTTGAAGTCCGAGGCTGTCGAAGCCGCCACTATATGCAAGACTTTCAAAGGCTTTGCGGTTCACTTTACCGTAATCAACACGCTCAGCAAAGTCGAAGATATCTTTATAAAGACCATTCTTCTCTCGCTCATCAACAATTGCTTCAGCCGCCGCCATACCCATTCCGGATATGGCAGACATACCGAATCGGATTTCTCCTTTCTTGTTGACAGCAAACTTACTGCGGCTCTCATTTACATCAGGGCCAAGCGTTGCGATACCCATCGACTTGCATTCCTCCATCAGTTTCGAGATTTCAGTTTTCTGATCGAAACGCCGTGTCATAAGGGCTGCCATGTATTCGGCTGGATAGTGAGCCTTCAGATATGCAGTCTGATAAGCTACCCAAGAGTAACATGTAGCATGAGACTTGTTGAACGCGTAACTTGCGAACTTCTCCCAGTCGCTCCAAATCTTCTCAAGCACTTTCGGGTCGTGCCCGTTTTCGGTTCCTTGCTTAATGAACTTAGGCTTCATCGCATCAACAATGGCCTTCTTTTTCTTACCCATTGCCTTACGAAGGGCATCACTTTCACCACGGGTAAAGTTAGCAAGCTGGCGACTAAGAAGCATCACCTGCTCCTGATAGACCGTAATTCCATAGGTGTCCTTTAGATATTTCTCCATACAGGGAATATCGTAGGTGATGGGTTCCCTGCCATTCTTGCGGGCAATGAACGAGGGAATGTAGTCCATAGGTCCCGGACGGTAGAGGGCGTTCATAGCTATGAGGTCCTCAAAGACAGTCGGCTTCAGCTCACGGAGGTACTTCTGCATTCCCGCGGACTCAAACTGGAACGTGCCAATTGTACGTCCTTCCTGGTATAACTTGTATGTCAGTTTGTCATCGATAGGTATCTTGTCGAGGTCAACGACATGCCCCGTGGTCTCTTTGATAACCTTCACGGCTTCTTTAAGCTCCGACAGCGTCTTAAGACCTAAGAAGTCCATCTTGATAAGACCAGTTGACTCGATTACGTGACCGTCATACTGTGTTACGTTACACTTCATTCCGGGGAAATCGGGGTCGTCGGCTGTGCTCACAGGAACCCAGTCGCTAATCGGGTCACGGCAGATAATGAATCCGCAAGCGTGGATACCTGTGCCGCGAATGGTGCCCTCCAGCATTTTGGCATACTTAATAGTATTACTCAAACGAGGGTCGCTGCTTGCCTCAGCATCCCGCAATGCGGGCGTACACTTTATCGCATTAGGAAGGTTCATCTTCATTCCGTCAGGCAAACGGTCGGGGATTGCCTTGCATAAAGAGTTAGAAATATCAAGCGGAAGACCTTCTACACGAGCCACATCCTTTATGGAGTTCTTCGTCGCCATTGTCGAATAAGTGATGATATGGGCACAGTTGTCCCAGCCATACTTATCCATCACCCAACGAAGAACTTTGCCACGGCCATCGTCATCGAAGTCTGTATCAATATCAGGGAGGTTCACACGGTCCGGATTAAGGAAACGCTCGAACAGCAAGTCATACTTCAGAGGGTCTATCTTGGTAATTCCAAGACAATAAGCGACAACAGAACCGGCCGCAGAACCACGTCCCGGTCCTACCATTACTCCAAGTTCGTTGCGCGCGGCATTGATGAAGTCCTGCACAATGAGGAAGTATCCGGGGAAGCCCATTGTCTTCATGACATGCAATTCGAAGTTGATGTGCTCGCGGACGTTATCCGGCAACGGGTCACCATAGCGTTCTTTGGCTCCCTGGTAAGCCAAATGGCTAAGGTATTCGGCCTCGAACTTTATTCGATATACCTTGTCCCAGCCTCCAAGAGCCTCTATCTTCTTCATCCCTACTTCAGCAGGAAGAGTGTTTTCACCGTTCTCATCCGAAGAGAATTCTTTGAGTAAGTCTTCCTTAGAGTACTTTTTTCGTATATCATCCTCTGTTCCGAACGATTCAGGAATTGGGAAGAACGGCATGATTGGACCATGGTCAATACTGTAGAACTCTACCTTATTCAACACCTCCAGTGTGTTGGAAAGAGCCTCAGGCACATCAGAGAAAATCTCATTCATTTCCTCCTGTGTCTTAAACCATTCCTGCTTGGAGTAGCGCATACGGTTAGGGTCATTCAAGTCCTTACCCGTCGAGAGACAGAGAAGGTGGTCGTGAGCCTCAGCAGTTTCCTTATCCTCGAAGTGGCAGTCGTTCGTACACACGAGTTTTATGCCATATTCCTTAGCGAACTTTATGAGAACAGCATTTGCCTTCTGCTGTAGTAGGAATGTTTCGCGGTTCGCAACGACATTAGGGTCTTTCACTTCGTGACGCTGAAGCTCAAGGTAGTAATCATCGCCAAACACTCGGTGATACCACTCACAAGCCTCACGAGCCCCTTCCATGTCGTCAGCAATAATCTTAGATGGCACTTCGCCCGCTATACAAGCCGAGCACACGATAAGTCCCTCATGGTATTTCTCAAGCTCATAGCGGTCGGTACGAGGCTTGTAATAATAGCCGTCGACCCACGCATGACTAACAAGCTTAATCAGATTCTTATATCCTTTCTGGTTCTTAGCCAAGACTATGAGGTGGTAGCCGCTATTATCGCCATGCTCTTTAACCTTGTCTGTCAACCTGTGATGTGCAACATACATCTCACAACCATAAATAGGCTTGAACGGTTCAAGCCCCTCCTTCTTGCGATTCTTGTTGACTTTGTTGCAATAATCGGCAAATTCCTTGATACCGAACATGACACCGTGGTCGGTAATTGCCATGCCCTTCATACCGTCTTTTATAGCTTTGTCGACAAGATACTCTACCTTTGATTGTCCATCAAGAATAGAATAATGTGTGTGTACATGCAGATGTACGAAATCTTCCATGAGATATTGAGTTTTTGGTTTGCTAAGTTACTGCAAAAAACCGATACTGCCAAAAGAATAGAACAAAAAAATTTGCCTGCCCAATAAAATATTATTACCTTTGCATTTTGAACATTTGTATACCAAAAATATAAAGAGACCATACCGACATGGTAAACAAGATAAAGAAACTTAAGAAGATAAGATTCCACAGCGAAGGGCGCGACACACTGTTCTATGGCGCAATACTGATTATACTTGTAGCTCTTTTGCTATGGTTCGGCTTCGAAACTAAAATACCATTCATCATCTTCCTTATCGTCTTCGGAACAGTATACGGACTTGTTGTGAATTTTTATCGCTGCCCGATAAGGTACTTTCCGTCCGAAGATACTGACAAGATAGTTGTTGCTCCAGCAGATGGCAAAGTCGTTGTGATAGAAGAAGTTGACGAGAATGAATACTTCCACGACCGCCGTTTGATGATTTCCATCTTCATGAGTCCACTCAACGTCCACGCCAACTGGTTCCCTGTCGATGGCAAAGTGAAGTTTGTAAAACACCAGAACGGTAATTACCATAAGGCATGGCTTCCGAAAGCGAGTGAAGAAAACGAACGCGCCGATACCATGCTGACTACTGACGACGGTACAGACATACTCTGCCGCCAGATAGCCGGTGCAATGGCACGCCGCATTGTGACATACGCAAAAGAAGGAGAGGAATGCTTCATCGACGAGCATCTTGGCTTTATAAAACTCGGTAGCCGTGTTGACGTATTCCTGCCAATAGGTTCTGAGGTTTGCGTTAAGATGGGACAAGCCACTACCGGTGACCAAACTGTAATAGCGAAACTAAAATGATAAAGCGTCATATACCAAATTCCATTACATGCTGCAACCTCATCTCGGGTTGCATAGCAACCTTCTTTGCCTTCAGCGGCGACATGACATGGGCGCTGACGTGGATAATCATCGGCGCAGTGTTCGACTTCTTCGACGGAATGAGTGCACGCCTGCTTGGAGTAAGTTCCCCCATTGGCAAGGAACTCGACTCCCTTGCCGACGACGTAACATTCGGTGTTGCGCCTTCAACAATGGTTTTTGCTGAGCTGAGCGTAATGAACTATCCGTCGTCGCTGGAGTCTCTACGTGGCATTATTCCTTTCGTCGCATTTATTATGGCAGCATTTTCAGCATTACGGTTGGCAAAGTTCAACCTCGACGAAAGGCAAAAATTAGGCTTTATCGGTCTTCCTACGCCTGCCAACGCCCTGTTCTGGGGCTCACTTCTTATCGGTGTAGCACCTCATTTTGAAACTTCCTCATGTGCAATGCCCCTCGTTGTAATCGGTATATTCGTAAGTTGCTGGCTCCTTGTGAGTGAATTGCCAATGTTCGCATTGAAGTTCAAGCACTGGAGATGGCAGGGCAACGAGTTGAGATACTGCTTCATCATCTTCTCTGCGATAATCATCGTGGCAGCGATAATTGCCCACGGATGGATAGGAGTATTAGAAGCATTCGCTCCAATCATAGCCATCTATACTGTCATTTGCATCGTTCTTTACGCAAAAAACAGTAATTCCAAAAGCGAATAACATTATTTTCCAGCAACAAATCATACCCTTTAGCGATATGCAATAAGGACGGCTTTTCTCCGTTATAAATTATATGAATAGGCAAAAAGCTATATACCATAATATAAAGACTATCGTTAAAGCTGGCTTTATACTGTCAGTTCTCGCATTACTTGTCGTTTCTTGCGGTGCCGACAGGAACATAAAGAAGGGTGACAAGTACCTTTCCCTTGGCGAATACTACGATGCAGCCGAGCAATACAAGCAGGCATACAGGCGCACACCTCCCAAAATGCGTGACAGCCGTGGCAAGATAAGCCAGAAGTTGGCGTATTGCTACAACCGTATAAACTCTTCCGCAAAAGCCATTGCAGCCTACCGCAATATCATTCGATATCATCAGGACGATGGAGAGACCCACAAAGAGCTTGCCGACAACCTCATGAAGCAAGGCCAATACCGCGAGGCAAGCAAGGAATACCGTACCGCCATTGACTCAATGAAAGACAGTCTGCAAGCCGTGAAAGGTCTGCAAGCTTCCGAAATGGCTCCACAAGAGAAGAAAGACGGCTCACAATACATCGTCAAGAAGATGGATATCTTCAACTCACGACGCTCCGACTACTCCCCGATGCTCTTCGGTGACCAATTCGACCAACTCTATTTCACATCTACTCGCAATGAAGCCCAAGGCGACGAACTAAGCGGCATAACCGGTCAAAAGCCCGGTGACATCTTCTACAGTGAGAAAGACGACAAGGGGAAATGGGGTCGTCCGCAGACAATAGAGTCCGGATTGAACACAGAATATGACGAAGGCACACCTGCTTTCAGCCCTGACGGCCGCGAGATGTATATCACCCAATGCCTCACCGACCCTTCATACCCCCGCTATGCACAAATAGCCGTCAGCAATCGCTCTGATGCTGCATGGGGAAAGGCAACCGCGTTGCAGATAAGCCGTGACACACTGTCGAGCTATGCACATCCGGCAATATCACCGGACGGCAACTGGCTTTACTTCGTCAGTGACATGCCGGGTGGCAAAGGAGGCCTCGACATCTGGCGCGTTCGCCTTGTCGGCGGCACGACGGGCGGTGTTGAGAACCTCGGCGAGCCAATAAACACACCCGGAGACGAAGAGTTTCCTACTTTCAGACCTAACGGAGACCTCTACTTTTCGAGCAATGGTCACGGCGGATTGGGCGGTCTTGACATCTTCATCGCAAAGGTTGGAGCCGACCATAAATACCACTTGGAACACCCCGGATATCCTCTGAACTCACAAGGCGACGACTTCGGATGCACTTTCGAAGGCCCTCACAACCGTGGTTTCTTCTCTAGCAACCGCAACGATGCCCGCGGCTGGGACCACATCTACAGTTTTGAGTTGCCAGAAGTCGTACAAACCATCAAAGGATGGGTCTACGAAATGGAAGGCTACGAGCTTCCGGCAGCCCAGGTTTACATGGTTGGTGACGACGGAACGAACCTTAAGCTCAGCGTCAAAGGCGACGGAAGCTTCGAGCAGGTCATAAAGCCTAACGTCAACTACGTCATGCTTGCAACCTGCAAAGGCTACCTCAACCATAAGGAAGAGTTCCGTGCCGACTCCGTAAGCGAGAGCAAGGAATACACACTTCAGTTCCCACTGGCAAGTATCCGCGTGCCTGTCATGATTGACAACATCTTCTACGACTTCGACAAAGCCACACTGCGCCCAGAGTCGAAGAAAGCTCTTGACGAACTCGTGAAGCTCTTGCAGGAGAACCCGAACGTCACAATAGAACTCAGCGCACACTGTGATTACAAGGGTTCAGCCGAATACAACAAGAAGCTTTCACAACAGCGAGCCAACAGTGTCGTTGCTTATCTCGTGGAGCACGGCATCGCCAAGGACCGACTGACACCTGTCGGCTACGGCAAGGAGAAGCCAAAGACAATCCGCAAGAAGCTCACAGAGATATATCCGTGGCTCAAGGAGGGCGACGTTCTTACCGAAGACTTCATCAAGAAACTCGACAAGGACAAGCAGGAGATATGCAACCAGCTCAACCGACGTACCGAATTCATTGTCCTCCGCACAACTTACGGTATGTTTGACGACAAGGGCAACCTCAAGAATCCTCCAAAGCCGAAGCCACAAGAAGATAATGCAGGAGGCGGCAACGGCGACGATACGTTCGACTTTACAATAGAATAGCAATGCAACTTCCACACGATTTCGAAGAATACACAAAGGACTTGATGGGCAAAAAGTTGTATGCCACACTATTGCAAGGACTCAATGACACGCCAACGATAAGCATTCGCATCAATCCCTTTAAGGACGGGCTGAACCGGATAGCAAGTCGCAAGGACGACGGGATAATAAAAGTCAACGAGTTGACGCCCGTTCCTTGGTGCAGCGACGGCTTTTACCTTGCCCGTAAACCAGAGTTCATCTTCGACCCGTTGCTTCATGCCGGCACATACTATGTGCAGGAAGCCTCGTCAATGTTCCTCGACTATGTCCTCAGGCAAGTTGTCAAAGAACCGATAGCAATGCTCGACCTTAGTGCTGCGCCCGGAGGAAAGACGACTTGTGCGATGGGAGCATTGCCAAAGGGCAGTATTCTTTGCTCCAACGAACCTGTAAAGAAGCGCGCGAGCATTCTCCGTGAGAACGTGGAGAAGTACGGACACCCCGACATTATCGTAACCAACAACTACGCCAAGGACTATGCCAAGGCACGAATGGCATTCGACGTCATCCTCACCGACGTCCCCTGCTCCGGCGAGGGCATGTTCCGCAAGAACGCATTCGCCATCGAAGACTGGAGCACTGCTAAGGTTTCCGAGTGTCAACGGCTGCAACGCTCCATCGTCGAGGACATCTGGCAATGCCTCAAACCGGGCGGTATTCTCGTCTACTCCACATGTACTTTCAATGCCATGGAGGACGAGGAGAATGTTGAATGGATTGCAAAGGAACTTGGCGCGAAGCCAATTCAGATAAAGAATATTGCCCCCGAATGGAATATAACAGGAGCGCTGAAAGGCGACTTCCCCGTTTATCGGTTCATACCGGGCGTGAGTCGGGGCGAGGGTCTGTTTATGGCAGTACTTCAAAAAGATGGCGAACATACTGCGGAAGCAAATCCGCGTGAGTCTCGTCAGTTCAAGGACATAAGCAAAAAGCTGCACGTTCTGACCCACGGGGTTAACCCTCCGGAAAAGAAAGGCAAGAAAATCATACCTGACGAGTCGCTTAGCCTGACCATAAACCAAGAAGAAAACAACTACCCACGGATAGAAGTCGACCACAATACGGCCATAAAATACCTGCGGCGTGAGGCTATAACGCTACCGCCCGACACACCAAGAGGCATCGTGACGATATGCTTCGGCGGACTTGGACTCGGTTTTGCCAACAATCTCAGCAACCGTGCCAACAACCTCTTTCCGCAGGAATGGAGAATAAAGACAACACATTAGCATTATGAAACAATACTTACAACTTCTCAACCGCATACTGACTGAGGGCGTGAAGAAGGGCGACCGCACCGGAACAGGTACACTGAGCGTTTTCGGTAATCAAATGCGGTTCAACCTCGAAGACGGCTTTCCGCTTCTGACAACAAAGAAACTGCATCTGAAATCAATAATATACGAACTGCTATGGTTCCTCCGCGGCGACACGAACATCAAGTACCTCAAAGAGCATGGAGTGAGTATCTGGGACGAATGGGCAGATGCCGAAGGCAATCTCGGCCCAATCTACGGGAAGCAATGGCGTGCATGGAAGGACTATTGCGGTGGCACAATCGACCAGATTAGCAATGCCGTCGACCTCATAAAGAACCATCCGGAATCGCGCCGTATCGTCGTGAACGCATGGAACGTTGCAGATTTGCCTGAGATGGCACTGTCGCCATGTCACTGTCTGTTTCAGTTCTACGTTGCAAACGGCAAGCTGTCGTTGCAGCTATACCAACGCTCCGCCGACACTTTCCTTGGTGTTCCGTTCAATATTGCAAGCTATTCGCTGCTGCTTCTGATGATGGCACAGGTGACGGGACTGAAACCAGGCGAGTTCATACACACGACCGGCGACACGCACCTTTACCTCAACCATCTTGAGCAGGCAAAACTGCAACTCAGCCGTGAGCCTCGTCCACTCCCGAAGATGCACATCAATCCTGATATCAAGAGCATTTTCGACTTCAAGTATGAGGATTTCGAACTGACCGACTACCACCCTTGGCCGCACATTACAGGCGCAGTAAGCGTTTAATCGGGTGAAACAGAAACGTTGAACATTGAAAATTGCAAAAGGAATGACTCTTAACATCATAGCTGCCGTTGCAGCAAACAACGCTATCGGGTACGAGAACAAACTGCTATACCACATCAAGGCAGACATGCAACGGTTCCGCCAGCTCACCACGCGACATACCGTCATCATGGGGCGCAAAACCTTCGAGTCGCTGCCAGGTGGTGCCCTACCCGACCGCCGCAACATTGTTCTGAGCAAAACGACAAGGTCACTGCCCGGCTGCGATGTATTCCCATCACTCGAGGATGCCCTGAGCCACTGCAAGGACGACGAGGAGGTCTTCGTCATTGGCGGCGAAAGCCTTTACCGTGAGGCATTGCCGAAAGCCGACAAACTGTATATGACGGAGATTGAGTCGACTCCTGACAATGCCGACGCTTATTTTCCCGACTATTCCGAGGGCTGGAAAGCAGTCCACTCGGAAGAACATGAGACACTGAAGACCCACCGCCGCTACCGCTTTGCCGACTATGTAAGAGTCCAATAACAAGGAACAGTACAGACAATAACAAATAATTGCAAACAGCCGCTTTCCATTTTGGGAAGCGGCTGTTTGCATTTATACATTAATTAAATTGACTTTCTGACCTATTTATCACTGATAACATCATCAGGAACAGGCAGTGGACGGTCGATAACCGCATTGAACGAGATAATCGTCTCACTACGGCTCAGACCCAGCGGCTGCAACTTGTCGTGAATGATATTCAGCAAGTCATGGTTGTTTATTGCGTATATCTTTATAAAGAGGTCGTAACCACCGGTCGTATAGTGGCATTCCACTACTTCCGGTATCTTCTTAAGAGCTGCTACAACATCATCGAAATCCTCTGGATTCTTTAGGTACAGGCCAACATAAGCGCATGTTTCATACCCGATTTTCTCAGGGTCTATAACGAATTGTGAGCCTTTTAGAATACCCAGGTTGGTAAGTTTCTGAATGCGCTGGTGAATGGCAGCGCCACTAACATTGCATGCCCTGGCAACTTCCAGGAATGGTATTCTTGCATCTTCTGATATCAGATGAAGAATCTTCTTGTCTAATTTGTCTAAACTTCTATGTGCCATTTTGCTTTTAAATACTTGCTGCAAAATTACAATAAATATTTTAATTTTGCAAGGAAAAAGCAAGAAATTATTTTAATTTGATAGTTTCGGAGAAATTTTCTATTGTTAATTTCTCTTCTGGGAAGTAGCTGAGTAATGAATTTTCAAAACATTTGCTTCCCTCAGTGCTTGCTTTATATCCGTAATAACGCCCATTTTAGTATTACGGTCAGCCTTTATCGAGACTTCCATATTGTTCCTGTCAGCCTCGTCCATAGACTTATATTCGCGCGTCATAAGACTCTTCAGTTCCGGAACTGACACCAGTTTGTCGTTTACCTGTATAGCTGACGGAGAATCATCAGTAGCGTTTTCGGGCTTTCCCACATATATATAATTAGTGGCAGAGCGCTTTGTGAGCCGTGTCAGCTCAGTTCCAGCAGGCACCTGATACTTCACCATGACGTTAGCCTTCCTCATGTGAGTTACAATCATGAAGAAAAACAAAACTGAAAAAATAAGGTCAGGAAGCGAACTCGTGTTCAACCCCGGCACCTTATGGCTGCGATGGCGAAACATACTCATTGTTTGCCCCCTTCCTCGACGTAGGTTTCAGAAATCCTCTGCGGCACCGCCTTGGCAATGGAAGCCTTCTGCTCCTCGGTAAGTTCTTCATAAGGCTCGCCGTAAGCCTGCACCGACTTCTTGTTGCGGAGGTCATTGTAGGCAGCTACTATCTGATTCTGGACATGGAAATAGGCGTCGTACGAAGCATCACGCTCCGTGCGCAACTGTATCACATGGTCTTTTCCGCCACGCTCAACGACACTCTCGACACTGTCCTTGACGTCGCTCACATTCATTGGCTTATCGCCACAGAAGAGCCGTCCCTGTCCGTCGATGCGCAGGTTCAATGTCTTGTCGCTCGAAACATTCGTCGGCGCGCTTGCTTCCTTTTTGTCCAACGGCGGCAACTCACGTGTTATGCCCTTGTCGGCATCCATCGATGTCGTCACGAGGAAAAAGATAAGAAGCATGAACGATATATCTGCCGTTGACGTAGTGTTAAGTCCCGGCACCTCATGCTGTCTGCTTCTGCCAAACATTGAACTTCCAAACATACGCTTATCTGTCCTTTCTGAAATAGCGTGTGGAGCCGAAGATGA
Organism: uncultured Prevotella sp.; assembly: GCA_900314455.1. Taxonomy (GTDB): domain Bacteria; phylum Bacteroidota; class Bacteroidia; order Bacteroidales; family Bacteroidaceae; genus Prevotella. The sequence continues at coordinate 146,341 of OMVI01000093.1, forward strand.
CGGCAAATATCGCCAATACAATCATTCCAATTGACGTAGCGACAAACATATCGGTAACTTTCAGTGCTACAACGTCCGTGAACTGATGCCCGTTAATCATCATCGACTGTGTAGAGCCGGCTATAAAGGTGATGACAAGCATTATGAACGTAACTCCAAACGTAATCCACGATATCTTGGCAGCCGGCACTCCGTTTATGACATTATCACCCTTGTCTTTCTTCCGCAGCCCGACGACAACGGCGATGACGCCTATTGCCACAGCCACAAACAGCAAGACCATCATCAGGATGAGCAGTGCGTCGGTGAGAAGGGGGGCATTGAACTGCGGCTCCTCTATCGACTGGACATTGAAGCCCACAAGATAGAACAGCGCGAAGATGACAGCCGACAACCCAACGATGGCATACAGCACCGCATGGGATATCTTCTCCGTAGACCAACGCTTTGAAATCTTACTCTTTGTCATTGTCAACCGTGCCTTCCGTTATCTTGTATTTGGCTATGGAATCAAGCAAAGTAATGGCGCTTTCCTCCATTTGAGCAGTGATATGCTCTATCTTCGACAATATATAATTGTAGAAAATCTGAAGTATAAGGGCAACGATGATACAGAAGATGGTAGTTATCAGCGCAACCTTCATACCCGCAGCCACGATTGTCGGGCTTATATCGCCGGCAGCCTGTATCTGGTCGAAAGCCATCACCATACCGATGACAGTGCCAAGGAAACCGAGCGATGGTGCCATTGCGATGAACAGCGTAATCCACGAGCATCCTTTCTCAAGATTAGCCGACTGCACCGAGCCGTAGCTGACTATCGAACGCTCTATGTCGTCGAGTGTTTCATGGATGCGGGCAAGTCCCTGATAGCATATCGAAGCCACCGGACCGCGAGTGTTGCGGCATAGTTCCTTTGCCCCTTCTATATCCTTGTCGGCTATCTTTCCATCGAGAGAAGCCATGAATTTCTTTGCATTAATCTCAGAGAGACTGAGGTATATGATACGCTCTATGCAAAATGCAAGTCCGATAACCAGTGCCAGGGCTACGAGCGACATAAATCCGGCGTTACCCTCGATGAACTTTGTCTTCAACGACTTGTAGACACCAACGTCTTCCTGTTGTCCGGCACTTGCGGTAGGCTTGTCCTCATCGGTAGCGCCATCAGCCTCAGCGTCCTGCAACATATCGTCGGTCATAGTGTCAGCAGCCTGGTCGTCGCCGGCAGCCTCAGCCTTCTTGTCAGCTTCCTCCTCTTCTTTTGATGCCTCCTCGTCGGCTTTCTGCGTTGCAGCATCAACGGGAGCGCCCTTCGGCTGCTGCATCTGAACCATCTTGACAGGCTCCTTGGGCTGTGCCGTTACCACCGGTGTGACCTGTAAAAGTGCCACTATCATGACGGCAACAGCCAATCTATACTTTTTCATTGTAAATGATATTACTTTCAAAATCGTGTGCAAAGTTACAAAAAAATGGCATATACCATTCTTTTCTAAACCTTTTTAATACTTATTCCACTATTTAACAATATCAGAATACTACAACCTGACGGTTCTGTCCATCAACATACAGTCGAGGATAGTCATTGCAGCCATAGCCTCAACAACGGGCACGGCGCGAGGCAAAACACACGGGTCATGGCGCCCGCGTGCCTTAAGTGTGGTAGCGTTGCCGTCGATATCGACTGTCGGCTGTTCACGAAGGAGTGTTGCAACGGGCTTAAAGGCGACACGGAAATATATATCCTGACCATTGCTGATACCGCCCTGAATGCCGCCACTGTGGTTCGTAGCAGTGGTAATGGCGTGTTTCCCGTTTCCGTCTGCACTGTCTCCGTCATCAGCTGGGACGAAAATATCATTCTGCTGAGAGCCCCGCCAACCGCTTCCGGCAAAGCCTTCGCCGTACTCGAAGCCTTTGACGGCGTTTATTCCGAGCATGGCAGCACCGAGCATGGCATGCAACTTGCCGAACTCAGGCTCTCCGAGCCCTACGGGACAACCCTTTATGACACACGCAATGACACCGCCTATGGTATCGCCCTCTGCCTTCACGCTGGCGATGAGTTTCTCCATCTCAGCCGCCTTAGCTTCATCCGGGCAGCGGACGGCATTGGTTTCAATCTTGCTGAAGTCGTATTTGTGGTAGTCGCCGTCCAAAGCTATGTCGCCGACCTGTGCCGTGCAGGCGTTTATCTGAATGCCATACTTGCGCAAAACCAGTTTGGCAAGAGCTCCGCCGACAACGCGTGATATCGTGATACGTGCCGAGGAACGTCCTCCGCCACGATGGTCACGAATGCCATACTTGCTGAAATAAGTGAAGTCGGCATGCGACGGACGGAACACATTACGCATGTTGTCATAGTCCTGGCTGTGTTGGTTGGTGTTGCGGACGATGAATCCGATTGGCGCGCCTGTCGACTTCCCTTCGAAGATGCCGCTGAGCAGTTCCACCTTATCAGCCTCCTTGCGGTCGGTAGTAATCTTGCTCTGGCCCGGGCGACGACGGTTGAGCTCGCTTTGTATGAACTCTTCGTCGATGTCAACACCCGCCGGCATACCGTCGACGACTCCGCCAACAGCCGGTCCGTGGCTTTCGCCGAACGTCGTCAGCCTGAATAATTCTCCAAATGTATTGCGCATATATTCTCTTCTTCTGTTATTTCGATTATTTGCAACCGCCGCAGCAATTGCCGCTGCCGCAGTTTCCACATCCGCCACCACAATTGCTGCCGCACTTGTGGTTATGCATCAGTTTCTTAAAGCCTTCAATCTCTTCGTCAGGAGCTATGCGGTTCTCTATCATGTGACCAACAAACTTCAAGTCCTTGCCTGCCAACGGATGGTTGAGGTCTATCGTAACATCGTTTTCGCCAATAGCCTTGACGCGTCCCATGAACGACATTCCCTGCTCATTCTGCAAGGGAAGTGTAGCCCCGACATACACATGCTCGTCGTCGAACTTGCCGTCAACGCGGAATGACTCTTTCGTTACGCTGACGACCATGTCGTCGTTGTATTCGCCGAAAGCGTCAGCTGCGGGTACGACAAATTCGAAACCGGTGTCGGATTCTACCTCTGAGAGCAGCTTTTCCAGTCCGCCTATTATCATTCCGAGTCCAGTATAGAACTGCAAAGGTTTGCCTTCGGCTGTCTCCTGTATTGCAGTCTGCGTCTCGTCGTTGTTGTCCGACATCTTGAATGTTGCCTCTATGTATCTGTGTGAGTCTTGCTCCATGTGTGATTTTCTGTGGAATTATATTAATATTGTAAACTTTCAGCTTACAAAGGTACAATATATCTTCCGAATAAAAAAAGCCTGACGGCAATTGTTTGTACTTATTAATAATGTAGACAAATAACAACTGAGTTATAAAATACTAAAAAATCGAATACAAACATGCTTAATTTAGTTTGCATTTGCAAATGAATGCCCGTTCTTACGTTCCAAGCAAAACTCATCAATAAGGTATATGTCACTACGGCAATGCATATCCGCTATTCCTTTGTCTATCATTTGAAAAGTCTTAGAATGATAGAATTCATCCATGGCTTCGCCCAATGGTATATTTAGTTTGTTGGATATAGTCAATAAGGTCATTAGCGATATAATCGCTACCAAATGTGTGTAGCGGCTCATACCCTTTTATAATATAACCGTCGAGGATGCCAGACTGCTTTAATCTGTCATACACCTCGGTTTGGTTCATTCCAAGCTTCGATGCCAATAGTCCAATGCAGTAGACTGCAAAATCAAGTTGATTGAAATTCATAGGACCTCTATTTTGTGGACAAAGATAAATAATTATTTTTGAAAGAAACAAATGCAAATATGAAAAAATGGACTTTATCTACTTTTCATCACGAATCTATCAAAAGCCGATAGATTATGTATTGGAAAGTCACTGATAACCAACTTGATAGCGAAAGGTCAGCTTTCAAGTTGATTTTTAATTTATTTTTGTTTGATTTTTAATTTATTTTTCATCCATTTTTAATTTATTTTTCCAGCAAAAATAAATTAAAAAACAAGACAGGAGTTGAGCTTTCACGTTGCAAAACATATGCTAAGACCTCCAAAGACCCACCCCAACCCTCCCGAACGGGAGGTCTTTTGAAAACCAAGAGGGCTATTAAGGAAATCGGCGCAAGGAGGCATTAGGTAACTAACATTCTCCCCTTGGGGGAGGCTTGGAGAGGTTTTAGAAGGGGCTTGAAGAGGAATAAAAAACTCCCTATTTATTTTGTATTGTCTTTGGTTTGCACTACCTTTGCAGCAAAGGAGAAGGTTATGAAAGAAATAGGATGGGGATTCATCGGTTGCGGAGAAGTGACAGAGAAGAAATCGGGGCCCGCCTTCAACGAGATTGAAGGTTCGCACGTCGTCGCGGTTATGAGCCGCCACGAGCAAAAGGCGCGTATGTACGCCGAAAAGCACCACATTCCACACTGGTACACTGACGCCCAGGCTCTCATCGACGACCCGGAGGTAAACGCCGTATACATCGCCACGCCACCGGTAGCCCATGCCACATACGCCATTATGGCTATGCGTGCCGGCAAACCCGTGTACGTCGAGAAGCCACTTGCCGTCAGCTATGAGGACTGTGTACGCATAAACCGCATCAGCGAGCAGACCGGCGTGCCGTGCCTTGTTGCTTATTACCGTAGGTATCTGCCTTATTTCAAGAGGGTTAAGGAGATTATCAACAATGGTACTATCGGTAAGATACTCACCGTACAACTGCGTTTCTCATGTCCGCCGCGCGACCTCGACTACCGCCGCGGTAGCGAACTGCCATGGCGTTTGCAGGCTAACATCTCCGGCGGAGGCTACTTCTACGACCTTGCCCCTCACCAGATAGACTTGCTTCAGGATATTTTCGGAATCATAACGCGTGCCCACGGCTACTGCGCAAACCGTGGAGGACTCTACGAGGTGGAAGATACCGTTAGCGCAGTATTCCAGTTTGAGTCGGGGCTAAACGGTAGCGGCAACTGGTGCTTCGTAGGTCATGAGAGTGCGAAGGAAGACCGCATAGAAGTTATTGGCGACAAGGGAATGCTGTGTTTCTCGGTTTTCAACTATGAGCCTATACACTTGCACCTCAGCGATGGTGTACACGAGATACACGTCGACAATCCTCCATACGTCCAACTGCCTATCATCAAAAGTGTGGTCGAGACGCTGCAAGGTACGGGCAGCTGTACGACGACGAGCATAAGCGCTACGCCAACGAACTGGGTAATGGATAGAATATTAGGTAAGATATAAAATAAGAGGCCCGAGTTTGAAAAAGATAATAGTATTGACGGCAATCCTGCTAGCGCCACTTAACAGTTTCGCGTCAGATGTTCTGTTGCGCAGACCGATGATAAATGCAACAGCCGCTGATACAATAATAACTAAAACCACATACTACGATTTCCTTTCCATCGACTCGATAGCCATGAACGGCATTGAGAAGGAAGAAGAACGGAAGGTCGAGGACGGAAGTACCCGGTTCCGTCCGGTCCACGCCGACGTCGTCAGTTTCTTCGAACGGTTCAGCCAAATAGATACCAATTATATCGAGCCGCAGCACTACAACTATGCTGCAATGATACAGAACACCAACACGTATGAGGTGTATCGGATATCGAACAAAAAGGGATACAGCGTGACTTTCGCACCTGAATGGAGCTACAAGATTGGTCCTTACTTCGGATGGCGGTGGATATTCCTCGGCTATACGCTTGACATCAATCACATTGACTTGAATGGCGACGACGAGCAAAGACAGGAGTTCGACGTCAGCCTTTACACCAATCTGTTCGGTATCGACCTGTATTACAGAAAGTCGGGCGACGACTACAAGATTAAACGGTCACATCTCGGAGATGGAGTCGACACAAAGCCTCTGAAAGGAGAGCCTTTCCACGGCTTTCGCTCCAGTGTAAAGGGATTCAATATCTATTATATCCTGAACCACCACAAATTCTCCTATCCTGCCGCCTTCAGCCAAAGCACGGTGCAAAGACGCAGTGCGGGTTCGCCATTGTTAGGCTTTGCCTACACTGTTCATAAGATTTCCATCGACTGGACACAGTTGCAGAAAATCATAGACGAAAAGATTCCGGACCAGGATTTCGTCTCACCGGTTCTGCCTGAACGTCAGAGCTTCAACATGAAATACGCTGACGTTTCACTGTCGGCGGGCTATGGCTACAACTGGGTGTTCGCAAAGAACTGTCTTCTGTCAATTTCGATGTCGGCTGCGCTTGCATATAAGTACTCGAAAGGTGGCGACGACGAGACGCTGACGATGAAGCCGAAGTTCTCGTTCCATAATTTCGGCTTCGACGGTATTGGCCGTTTCGGACTTGTCTGGAACAATACCAAGTGGTATGCCGGCGTAAACTCTACGCTCAACATGTTCAATTACAACAAGTCGGAGGTTTCTTTAAATACCGTCTTTGGCAACCTCAACTTCTACTTTGGGTTGAATTTCGGGAGGAAAAAAGAATAGAGACCTCCCCGACCCCTTCCGAAGGAGGGGAGAAAATTAAATGATTTGTGGATGTATACTAAGTATCCGACAAATCAATGGGTACAATCATCATGACTGCCCGATTGTCTGACAAGGCAAATATACGTTGCCTTTAACTTCAAGAACAAATCAACCACAAGACAATTATACAGCTCCCCTCCTTCGGAGGGGCAAGGGGGAGGCCCCGATTTTAGAACGGCAATCCCACTGCGAAGTGGAAAGTGAAGTCGCGGGAAAGGTCCGGATGGAATATGGAATAGTGCTCGTGGCTGTTGTCATAGACCGGATTGATAGCCTTCATACCAGCATCGAAGCGCAGGATGAAGTAGTCGAAGTTGAGACGAATGCCCAATCCGTAAGCCACGGCAATCTGTTTGTAGAACTCATTCCACTTGAATTGACCTCCAGGTTGCTCCGCATAGTTGCGCAATGTCCATATATTACCGGCATCAACGAATGCCGCTCCGTAGAACTTCCAGAAGAGATGGGTACGGTATTCGGCGTTCATGTCGAGCTTCATGTCACCCGTCTGGTTGATGAAGTCGATGCGTCCATCCTTGCCACGGAACTTTCCAGGACCCAACTCACGAACACTCCAACCACGAACAGAGTTGGCACCGCCTGAGAAATACCGCTTCTCAAACGGCAGAACGGTGCTGTTGCCATAAGGCCAAGCTATTCCGAAGTCGGCATGAAGGACGAACTGATTGTTCTTATCGATATTGAACATGTGCGTATAGTCGAAGTCGAACTTCACATATTCTGCGTATGCGATATTGAAAAGCGTATAATGACCCTGGTCGTCACGCTTGAAGCCGAACGGACCGGAGAGCCCGCGCAGAAGGTTTCCTGCCGTTTCGATGTTCGTACGGAGAGCCGTATTATTATAATTGTATAGCAGTCCGAAGCCAATCTTCATTATAAACAGGTCCTCATAGTTGTAACGCAGGATGGCGTTGCGGTTCGACACGCTGTCGATATAGTCGTGACGGAACGTCTGACTTATCCACGGCATGTAGACATAGTTGAGGTCGAGAACATCAAGATTGTAATGGATGTGGTTGCGGTGGTTGTTCCAACGGTACTTCCAGGCTGCTGAGAAGACGCGGCGGTGGAACTCCGGACGGTTCTGCAAGTCCCATGACAACGACAACTCTGACATTGCCGTACTCTTGTAACGCAACTCGTTTGACACGAACGGTGCGACAAAGCGTGGGAACTGCAAGCTGGTAGCGACGCTGTATTCCTCATAGTCGTGGCCCTCATAGCCTTCGAGATTCGATATAGCCTCAAAAGCGGCACGCAGCTGAATACTGAACAGTTCGCTTCCGCGGAAGAGGTTGCGGTTCTGATAAGTGAGAGAGGCAGCTGCTCCGAGGTCTCCGGCGGTGTTGGTTCCTTCCGGTTGGAAGGAGATTGTATTCGGTTTGTTGGTCGAAACCTGCACGCGGCAGTCGAGCAACGATGTGTCCGGATGTTCTATGAAGTCGATGTTAGTGTATCGGACAGCGCCAAGGCGCGCGAAATTGCTGTACGTCCGATTAAGGTCGGAGGCACTGAAGTAAGAGCCTTCGGTAATAGCCGTACTGTTGTCGAGTACTGACTTGCGGATATGAAGACCGGTACTGTCGCCGGGGACATAGTCGACACGGGCTATCTTGAAGCGCGGATGAAGTGTCTCCGGTGTGTCCGACGACTTGCGAAACTTAAGTAGATGAAGCGTGACATCGACTTCCTTCGAGCCGCGGACGCTGTCGGCTGTAAACTGTATGAAATCTTTGTGGAAACGGTAGTAGCCTGAGTCGTTGAGGATTGTTGTAATGCGGTCGCGCTCGTTGTCAAGTGACGTGACCGTAAACTGGCGTGGAGTGAATGCCGAAGAGATACTCGGGCGCAGGACTTTGGCTATTACACTGTCCTGAATGTCATAGCAGAAGTGCTTGATGTAGAAGGGCTCGCCGGGCGAAAGGGTGTAGACGGCATTCAGTTTCTTTCCTTTTACCTTTGCGTCGAACTTCACTCCAGCGTTCATATAGCCCATGTTTTGCATGGCTGCACGCAGGTCCTCGCATGACAATCGAGCCTGTGTCGAATCGAAGAGAACGGGCTCCTCGCCGATGCGCTGCAAGGTCCGGTTTATCCATTTGGTAGTATCCTTTCCCGACATGGCGTATGCTCCGAGCGGTATCTTGAACAAAGAGAACCAGCGGGAGTTGCCTTTCTGACGAATGTAAGGTGCAAGTTTGGCAGCATCGAAGCCCGGACGGTCCGACTTTATCTCTACCTTGTCAAGCATATACTTGCCGTCGGGGACGAACTTATTGGCTGAACACGAGGACATTATCGCAGTAACACAAACTGCGACGAAAAGCAACAGCAAAGGTATCCTGCGTGTTCTAAACATCAATATTCGCTAATTTTCGGCAAAGTTACAAAAAATCTTATGACCACTTAGTGTCGGACGGATACTTTTTTGTATTTTTGCAATATGATTTCCAAGAACAAGACAAAACTCATTCGCTCACTGGAGACGAAGAAAGGCAGAGAGAAAGCGGGCTTATTTGTTGCCGAAGGACCGAAAGTCGTGGGCGACTTGAAAGCTGCCGGATTTCAGCTCAGGGAGCTGGTCACCGACGATGACGTGCGACACGTGAGTTTCCTGCAACATCCGCAGGGCATTCTTGGAGTCTTCGAAATCCCAGAATACAAGGTTGACAGGAGCGTTCCCGATGCCGGTAGCCTTTCTTTGGCATTGGACGACGTGCAGGACCCGGGCAATCTTGGTACTATAATAAGGATTGCCGACTGGTTCGGGATTGAGGATATATACTGCTCGCTGCACACTGTCGACTGCTGGAGCCCCAAGGTTGTGCAAGCTACGATGGGGAGCATCGCGAGGGTTCGGGTGCACTATCAGCCACTCGTAGAACTTATAAAACAACTTCCCGAGAGTTTCCCTGTGTACGGAACGGTTCTTGACGGTACTAACATATATGATGAAAAGCTGTCGGAGAATGGTCTAATCATAATGGGCAACGAAGGCAACGGTATTTCGGAGGAGATAAAGTCGCTGATAAACAGGCGACTGCTGATACCCAACTATCCCGCAGGAAGGAAAACCGGCGACTCGCTGAACGTTGCCGTGGCGACAGCAGTGGTATGTGCTGAATTCAGACGGAGGAAATATGGAACAAATATATAAGTATAGAAGTTTTTCGGCAAGTATAGCTTCAGGTTACAAGCTGTTCCGTTCAAACATAAGAACGATACTGGCAAAGTCGTGGATAGAGGCTCTTGCGATGGGCATTACTTTCGGACTCCTACTAGTAGGGTGCTATAAGGCTTCGGCATTGGGTATATGCCTTGCAGCCGTAGCTTTTGTTGTGGCTCTCGTTTTTTGGATTGAAAGGCTCTTCGTCCTTATAGACGGTGGTACGCTGAAAGACAAACTGTGGCGTGCAGCCGTGACTACTGTGGTCGGAGTGTTGTTCCTTGCACTGCCTTTGATAGGTGTTCCACTCATTAATGTCATGATGGAGATTATGCTTGAGGAGCATCCCAAACCGCTGAAAGCGCTTGCAACGGGCTTCAAGCATTGGGGGTATCTGTTCCTGATGCTGCTCATGAGCGGTATGATTATGGCTATCCTGATTGCCGTAATTTGTATTCCGTTGAACATAAGCATATACGGACTCATTGTTGACCATATCGGAACGGTTGCAGGAGACCCATCTGGATTGCCGTCTACATTCCCAATTATATTGTTCTTCGTAGGTACGCTGACCATGTTCGTCATGGTTTTTGTACAGATTTGGCAAACTTACGCCATTGCATATTCACACGGAGCAATCCTGACAAGAGACAATAGAAAATGATAAAGAAGCAGAAAATATTATTCATCGACCGCGATGGAACGCTGATAGAGGAACCAGAAGACGAGCAGATTGATTCTTTCGATAAGCTGAAATTCGTAAAAGGGGTCTTCCGCAACCTTGGTTTCATTCGCAAGAAACTTGACTTCAAATTCGTAATGGTCAGCAATCAGGATGGACTTGGCACCAAAAGCTTTCCTGAGGATACGTTCTGGCCGGTGCACAACTTCATTCTCCAGACTCTTGAGGGTGAGGGCATAACCTTTGATGACCAACTTATTGACAGGCATTTTCCCGAAGACAACTCGCCAATGCGCAAGCCGGGGACGGGTATGCTGGAAGCTGAATATATTCACAACGACAAGTATGACCTCGCTGGCAGCTATGTGATTGGCGACCGCGACAGTGATGCTGAGTTGGCAAAGAACATCGGGTGTAAGGCTCTTATTCTCGGACGCGACGGCATGACGTGGGATAAGATTGCAGAAATCCTTTTCGCCGGGGAACGCATCGCCGAGGTTAAGCGCACGACAAAGGAAACCGATATCTACGTCCGACTGAATATCGACGGCAGCGGGAAGTGCGATATATCTACAGGCATTGGTTTCTTCGACCACATGCTGGAACAAATCGGCAAGCACGGGATGATGGATTTGACCATTCACACTAAGGGAGACCTTTACGTCGATGAACATCATACAATCGAAGACACTGCCATTGCGCTCGGCGAATGCATTAAGAAGGCACTCGGCGATAAGCGTGGCATAGAACGCTATGGTTTCTGCCTGCCTATGGACGATTGCCTCTGTCAGGTCGCTTTGGACTTTGGTGGCAGACCGTGGCTTGTCTGGGATGCTAAGTTCCATCGTGAAAAGATTGGTGAAATGCCTACGGAGATGTTCCTTCACTTCTTCAAGAGTCTCAGCGACGCTGCCATGATGAACCTCAACATCAAGGCTGAGGGCACCAACGAGCACCACAAGATTGAAGGCATCTTCAAGGCTTTGGCACGTGCTTTAAAGATGGCTGTGCGACGGGACATCTATCATTTTGAGCTTCCATCTACAAAAGGAATGCTGTAACAAGGACAGTAAGCCATGCTTCGGCTATTTGATTATATTAGCAAGAAATGATTTTTAAGAAGTAATGCCTACTGTTTTTATTTTCTTTGGGTTTCGATTTATGTTCTATAGTAATGACCATGAGCCCGTACACATTCACATTTTGAAAGGTGGTCATGAAGCTAAGTACAATTCAGACCCCATAAAACAGGTATATAATCACGGATTTAAGAAGCATGATATTTTAATGGTAGAAGCTGTAATAGAGGAGAACAAAGATATAATAGTAAACCGTTGGAAAGACTACTTTAAGGAAAAATAAGGAGTAAAGATGATATACGTGGTGAAAGTTTGGATTGAAAACGGCTGCCTCTGGGCTGAGACCGACAAGGGAACAATAGCCAAATACGAGCTATCGAGGTTCGAAGGGCTTCGGCATGCAACAGAAAAGCAACTTCAAAGTTTTGTAATCCAAGATAAGAAGAATATCTCCTGGCCTGAACTTGATGAGGAAATAAACCTTGAGGGAATGTTCTACGACAATGGTTTTTGCCAATTGACACCAACAGAGGACTCCGTTTGCTTCAGACCAATTCCCGAAACATGTGACTATGTGGCAGAAAACAGCAATAGGTAGTGCATTTAATCACTTAAATTTTGTACCTTTGCACGGTTAAAACAGAGAAGTTCGATTTTTAAAACGAAAACACATATAAATAAAAGAAATGAGCATACAAACAGAAAAGATTAAGGAGCTCATCGCCAAACGCGAGCAAGCACGCTTGGGCGGCGGTGAGAAAGCCATTGACAAACAACACGGACGTGGCAAGTACACTGCACGCGAGCGCATCGAAATGCTTGTCGACAAGGACAGCTTCGAGGAGTATGACATGTTCAAACTCCACCGTTGCCACAACTTCGGAATGGAAAAGAAGCAGTTCCTAGGCGACGGTGTCGTTGCCGGCTCAGCCACTATCGACGGTCGTCTCGTGTATGTCTACGCACAGGACTTCACCGTTAACGGCGGTTCTCTTTCCGAAACGATGGCACAAAAGATTTGCAAGGTCATGGATATGGCAATGCGCAACGGCGCACCGGTCATCTGCATGAACGACTCAGGTGGCGCACGAATTCAGGAAGGCATATCTGCACTCGCTGGATACGGTGAGATTTTCGAGCGCAACATTCTCGCCTCGGGTGTCATCCCACAGATTTCAGCTATCATGGGACCGTGTGCCGGTGGCGCAGTCTACTCACCTGCCCTCACCGACTTTATCATTATGACTGAGGGAACGAGCTATATGTTCCTCACAGGACCAAAGGTTGTGAAGACAGTGACTGGCGAAGAGATTGATGCTGAGCATCTCGGAGGTGCTTCTGTGCATGCTTCGAAGAGCGGTGTGACAAGCTTCACGGCTAAGACGGAGGAAGAATGCATGCAGATGATTAAGACATTGCTGAGCTATATACCATCAAACAACATGGAAGAGGCTCCCCGTGTGGAATGCAATGACCCTATCAACCGCATGGACGATACGCTGAACGAGATTATTCCGGATGATCCTAACCAGGCATACGATATGTACAAGGTCATTACGGCTATCACCGACAACGGCGATTTCTTCGAGGTTCAGCCTAAGTTCGCAAAGAACATTATCACCGGCTTTGCCCACTTCAACGGTCAGAGTGTTGGTATCGTTGCCAACCAGCCTGCCGCTTACGCCGGAGTTCTCGACGTTAACGCAAGCCGTAAGGGTGCTCGCTTCGTTCGTTTCTGCGATGCCTTCAACATTCCAATTGTATCCCTCGTCGACGTTCCTGGCTTCCTTCCGGGCACAGGACAGGAGTACAACGCCGTAATCCTGCACGGAGCGCAGCTGCTTTATGCTTACGGAGAGGCTACTGTACCAAAGATTACAATCACGTTGCGTAAGAGCTATGGTGGCTCACACATCGTTATGGGTTGCAAGCAACTGCGCGCTGACCTCAACTTTGCATGGCCTTCATCGGAGATTGCTGTCATGGGAGCATCCGGAGCTGTTGCAATCCTCTGCGGAAAAGAAGCTAAGAAGATTAAAGCAGAGGGCGGCGACGTCAAGGAATTCCTCGCAGAGAAAGAGGACGAGTACACTAAGACATTCGCAAATCCGTACCAGGCTGCACAGTTCGGTTACATCGACGATGTCATTGAGCCACGTAACACCCGCTTCCGCATCTGCCGCGGACTTGCACAACTTGCCCACAAGAAGCAGAGTCTGCCTGCAAAGAAGCATGGTTGCATGCCAATGTAATGCAAGTTTACGAGACATTAAGTTTATAAGTTTATGAGTTATGTGAGGCATCGCTACTCAAAAGCTCAAGAACTAAAAAACTCAAAGACTATGGATAAGAATATATTCGCAGCTATTGCGATGGCTCTTTACGAGTTCGAGGGCAACAATGTCCACGACCGCGAGCCTGGAATAATCACGATAAAACCAAAAGAAACGCTTTGGAACGCCAAGTTCCTCAGCATGACTCCCAAACCATAAAGAAAATGAAGGAATTCAAATATACAATCGACGGAAAGGAATACAAAGTCGAAATCGGCGAGATAAGCGAGGACAACGTTGCTGACGTGAAGGTCAACGGCGACGAGTTCAAGGTTCAGATGGAAAAACCAGCTGAGCCGGAAAAGAAGAAAGTCGTTCTCGGAAAGCCATCAGCACAAGCCGCTTCGGACGATGAACCGGCAACACCAGCAGGCAATGTCAACGCTGCCAACGCCGTTAAGGCACCTCTGCCAGGCACTATCACCTCTATAGAAGTAAGCGTCGGACAGGAGGTAAAGGCCGGCGACACTGTCGTTGTGCTCGAAGCAATGAAGATGGCAAACAATATTGAGGCAGAGAAGGATGGCAAAGTCACTGCCATCTGCGTCAAGAACGGTCAGAGCGTCATGGAAGACGACCCACTGGTGGTTATCGAATAATCTTCCACATATATATAATAGTAAAAGGAGCAGTTCCAAACGGAATTGCTCCTTTTTTATTTTCAAACCCTAATCGTGAGTCTTTATGACTCTTGAAACAATCCCCTCCCAGGCGGAAGTGGATTGGATAAAGTTCGTTTATTATTAGTTCAGCCACTTAACGTAGCAGAAGTCCTGACGGTGAGGCAGCTCCTTGTTCCAAGGATACATACGAACTGCATACTGATAAGGTCCTGCCTCAACAGGCTCAAACTCTACCTTGAAAGTATAGTTGTTGCCATCCACCTTGACCATCTTGAACGGATAAACGTGGTGAATCTTCCTGTCGGTGTCAGGATTTGTATCGAGTGTGACAAGCTCCAGACCTATAGCATCCTGCAATCCCTGCTCGTCGATAACGTATGTGACCTCAGCCTTCTGACCGGTTGCAAGGTTATCGAGTGCAGAATCGTCCTTGCTGACGACGCGGATGTTGTCCCAACGCTCAGCAACGGTCTCCTTCCACAATGCAATTTCCTTCGCAAGGCGGAAGTTATTAGCCTGAATCTTCTTCGAACGCTTGGCTTCCTTATTGTAGAACTTGCTGTAATAGTCGTCGAGCTGACGCTTCATCGTGTAGTGAGGAGCAATCTTGGCGATTGAATTCTTAATTACGCGAATCCAACCCTCCGAGTATGTCTTGCCACGAGTTGTGCGATAGTACAGCGGAATGATATCGTTCTCAAGCAGACTGTATATGGTTGCAGCGTCGAGCTGGTCCTGATAAGCCTGATTCTGATAGGTACGCTCCTGCGGCAGAGCCCATCCGGCACCCTCACGGTAACCTTCAACCCACCATCCGTCGAGCACTGAGAGGTTCACAACACCGTTCATCTCAGCCTTTTCACCAGATGTACCACTTGCTTCGAGCGGGCGTGTCGGAGTGTTCATCCAAATATCGACACCCGAAACGAGGCGGCGGGCAAGACGCATGTCATAGTCTTCGAGGAAGATAATCTTACCGAGGAACTGCGGCATACGGCTAATCTCGAATATCCTCTTGATAAGTCCCTGTCCAGCACCGTCTGCCGGGTGTGCCTTACCTGAGAAGAAGAACAATACTGGATGCTCAGGGTCGTTGACAATCTTCTCCAAACGATCGAGGTCGGTGAAGAGAAGGTGAGCGCGCTTGTATGTTGCAAAACGACGGCAGAAACCAATCATCAATGCATTCGGGTTGATTCTCTCAAGGATACTGACAACCTTTGCAGGGTCACCCTGGTTGCGGAGCCACTGCTTAGAGAACTTATCGCGAATGTACTTGACAAGTTTCTTCTTCAAAGCCATACGTGTATCCCATATCTCCTTGTCCGGAACATCGTATATTGCATGCCAAATCTTCTCGTTGCTCTGGTCTGACATGAACGTCGGATCAAAGTACTTGTCGTACATGTGACGCCATTCAGTAGCACACCATGTCGGGAAGTGAACACCGTTGGTGACATATCCGACGTGATTCTCCTCAGGATAATAGCCCTTCCACAGAGGAGCGAACATCTTCTGGCTAACCCATCCGTGCAGTTTACTTACACCGTTGACTTCCTGGCAAGTATTGCAAGCGAACGTACTCATGCAGAACTTCTCGCCGTGATCGTCCGGATTGGTGCGGCCCATGCCTATGAACTCATCCCAGGAGATACCGAGCTTTGCAGGATAACCACCCATATACTTGCCGAAGAGCTGCTCATCGAAGTAGTCGTGACCAGCCGGAACCGGAGTGTGAACGGTATACAGCGAGCTTGCGCGTACTACTTCCATAGCCTGATTGAATGTCAGACCGTCCTCATCGATATAGTCACAGAGGCGCTGGAGGTTGCAAAGAGCAGCGTGACCCTCGTTGCAGTGATAAATATCTTTCTTTATTCCGAGTTTCTTCAGTGTGAGAATACCACCGATACCAAGCAGAATCTCCTGCTTGAGGCGGTTCTCCCAGTCACCACCGTACAGAGAGTGGGTGATTGGCTTATCGAACTCAGAGTTCATATCGTTATCGGTGTCGAGCAGATAGAGCTTCACACGACCGACGTTTACACGCCAAACGAGAGCGTGAACCTGATAGTTCTGGTATGGAACATCAACGACGAGCTGGTTGCCGTCCTTGTCGAGCTCCTTAACGATAGGCAGAGAGTTGAAGTTCTGAGCCTCATACTTAGCTATCTGCTGACCGTCCATCGACAGGCTCTGCTTGAAATAGCCGAAGCGATACAAGAAACCGACACCGCAGAGGTCGACGTTAGAGTCGGAAGCCTCCTTCAGATAGTCGCCGGCGAGCATACCGAGACCGCCTGAATAAATCTTCAGTACCTGGTTGATACCGTACTCCATTGAGAAGTAAGCTACCGAAGGACGAGTCTTGTCAGGCTCTACAGACATGTATTCCTTGAACTTCTTGTAGACATCGTTCACCTTTTTCATGATGGCCTTGTCCTTGACAATGGCCTCTTTGCGGTCGTAGCTCAGACGCTCCAACAGCAATACTGGATTATGCCCTACCTCTTCATAAAGTTTTTCGTCAAGGCTTTTGAACATGTTGCGGGCCTCATAGTTCCAAGCCCACCACATATTGTGCGCCAATTCGTCAAGACATGCCAGCTGCGGCGGCACGCTCGATTTCACATTCACCTCTTTCCACTGAGGATCATTTGCATAATCTGACTTAATCTTCATAGTTTTATTTGTTAGTTAGTTATATTAATTATCACTTTTTCTCCACACGTGCGGCGGCCTTCCGAAGTGCAATATCGTAAGCCTGCTCGTAGTAGCGGAAGAACTTCGACCATAATGCCTTCTTCGACAGTTTTGATGCGTTCGAGCGACACTTATTCTCCTCCTTCTTGTCCATTGCAGCATAGCGGAGGACCACATCACGGATAGTATCGGCAACTTCGTTATAGTTGCTGTCCGTACGGTGCACTACCTCAACGCCGTCTTCTATGGTACTGTGACCGCCTTTCTCCTTGTTTGCCCATGCTCCGAAGCCTGCAAGGTCGGTGGTAACACACGGAACTTTGAAGGCGACAGCCTCCAGCGGAGTGTATCCCCACGGCTCGTAGTAGCTCGGATATATGCATAAGTCGTTGCCGAGGATAACATCATAGTATGGTTTGTTCAATATTCCGTCGTCGCCGATGAGGTAACTCGGAACGAAGATGACCTTAACACGGTCGTTCTTTGCATTCGCCATGCCAAGCCAACGCATCATACCGAGCACGCGGTCGTCGTTTTCATTATACAGTTGGTGGGTAATCACCGGATTTGGCAATGGTACATCGTAAATCATTCCGGACTCAAGACGCTCCTGAAGGTCCTTGCGAGGGCACTTCACCCATCCCGGAACCTCGATGAATGCTACAACATTGCGCTTCAGCTTATCGGACTGGCGCAGGCGGTTCATTGAGTCGATGAACACGTCAATGCCCTTGTTGCGGAACTCATACCTTCCACTTGTCGAGATGATAAGCGTATCGTCGTTGTACTCTGTGCCAGTCAGTGCGTTGGCAACGTTGAGCAATGCCTTACGGGCGGCACGGCGTTTGGTGTTGAAAGCTGCACCCTTAGGTACGAAGTCGTCCTCAAAGCCGTTTGGCAAAACAACGTCAACAGGCTTGTCGAGCAATTCCTTGCACTCGCGCGCCGTGATGTCGCTCACCGTCGTGAAGCAGTCGATGTACTTCGCCGTCTGTTTCTCAACGCTGTGCTTACTCTCCATGTTCAGCTCGCGCGCCATTTGGTCGCCGTTGTAAGCCTCCAAATAGTCGTAGAGGGGCTTGTTGTTGCCTGCAATACTACGTCCGATGCCGGTGGCATGGGTGGTAAAGATAGTACCAATCTGTGGCAACACCTTCTGAACATACAGCGCTGCAATTGCCGTCTGCCACTCGTTGACATGGAATACGACCTTTTTTCCGCTCGGAATGTTTGCACGATAGAAACTCTCGACGACCTTTCCTGCTGCATAAGAGAACATCAGGCTTTCGTCATAGTCACCGTAAGCTTGAAGGCTATCAACCTGATAGTCTTCCCAAAGCTTGCCGTAAATCTCATTCTTACGGGCGAAGAACGCTGAGAAATCAACCAATATAGCTATCGGACCACCGGGAACCGTCCACCGTCCCGTCTTCAAGCGCAGCCCTTCCTTGAACGCTTGCTTCTGCCATTCAGGGAAGAGTGTGTCGTCGGCTTTGAAAAAGGGACATGGCTTATCATGCCAACAGTCGGGTCCTATGAAAAACACATGGTCGGGAATTCTGTCCTGAAGGGTCTTCGCTCTTGTGGAAAGAACTGCATAAATGCCTCCGACCTTGTTACAAACCTCCCAACTTGTTTCGAAAACGTAGTCGGGAAACCATTTCTTTTTTTCCATATAATACCTATATATGCGGTGCAAAGTTAATATAAAAATAATGAAATAACGACATAAACTGGTTAAAAAACAACTGAATATCCGATTTATTTGACACAAAATAGTAACTTTGCTGAAAAATTCAGCATCTATGGAAAAGGTTACAATACTAATTTTGGCGTTCTTATTCGCATTCGGCATCAATGCCAACGCTGAAGGTTCTGTTACTGAGACGGAAACGACGACTGCCAAGAACGACACTGCCATCTTCAGGGGAAGGCTCGAAAACGACGAGTATCAGGTATATATCGTAATGGATTTCTACAATAAGAATGTCGTTTGTCCACGTCAGGAGATATTCGGAGAGAACCCGGGCTACTTCGGCTCAAAGCGCGACAACCGCAAATGGATTATCGAGGATGCCGCACCGAAGGACAACAGTGCTCGCCTTGTTATCATAAACGACTACGGCAGTGAGGATTTGGACGCACGTCTGACGCGCAACCACGATGGCTCATATACCCTCGAGCGTCTCGAAGGCAGCACAATGAAAATCGCTGTCAACGGCAAATGGGTCAAAATTCCTAAGAAACTGGACTTCAAAAAGGTCAGATAGAAGTCTCAGAAAAGCATTTCCCAGGCAACAACGCCTTAACGGCATAATTGCCAAACGTGCTTTTCTTTGTAGTAGAAGCTACCCTATTGCATTGCAGCCGGGCAACTTTGTGCTTGGAAAATAAATTATTTTTGATGGAAAAATAAATTAAAAATGGAAGAAAAATAAATTAAAAATCAACCAAAAATAATTTATTTTTCATCTCAAAACCTATCCCTCTGAATTTCAATACTTTATGTTCAATATTTCAAAAGGATAAGTTTCAGGTTTTGATAAAACGTTTCTTTGCCTTGTTCCTTTGCTATTTGCAAGTCCAAGTTACTTAAATTGAATCGGCTGCACGACGCATTCGGTCCGCTACGTCGTAAAGAGCACCTTTGAGCTGCTGGGCCTCTTCCGGTGTAAAACCGCCCTTACCACCGTTTCCATCGATACCATCTAATTTATGATATAGCCATGAAGAAGACTTGTGGAAATACCTCCAAGCCATTTCGCGCCATGATATCAGCATTATAATGTCACTTAGTTTCTTCTTCATATCAGTAATCTTTGATGGTGCTACCGTTAGAACTTCTTCCATAATTTTATTCCTTTCTTAATTGTGTTCAGACCAAACAATCGAAGATTTTACATTAATAAGGCTGCCTTAGCATTGAGTCGAACAACTCTTGAGCATACCAAAGGAGTTGAGGATAGCCATCAGGGAAAGACTTATTGTAATTTCTTATAGCTTCAGGCAATTCATACTCGCTATTTGTAACTTCTGATTTAAAGGTCTCTCCACACATAACAATTACATTATAGGTTCGACACGGCAAAGATAATACAAATTTTCGTATTGCACAAATAAACAATATTATCTTTTGCTATCATGCTAACTGTAAGCCAACTATTTATTATACTGTTATAAATGATATAATACAAAAAGGGTTGAAGATACATTCTCTTATCCTCAACCCTTCATTCTGCGGAAAGAACGGGATTCGAACCCGTGAAACGCTTTAGACGTTTACACGCTTTCC
>OMVI01000095.1 GCA_900314455.1 uncultured Prevotella sp.
TACAAGGGCGACCTGCAGAGCTCTATCGCTACAATGGAGTTCAAGAAGCAAGGTAATGTGGTTACTACCGGCAACGGTACCGTAGAGAATCCGTACACAGCTGCCGATGCCATCGCTATGAACGCTGCCAACGCTCTGCCCGCCGACACTGCCTTCTACACCGGTGTAATTACCTCAATCAAGGAGGTCAGCACACAGTTTGGTAACGCTACCTACACTATCGCAGCTTCAGCTGATGCTCAGGAAACACTCGAAGTGTTCCGTGGCTACTTCCTCCAGGGTCACAAGTTCACAGCTAAGGACCAGATTAAGGTTGGTGACAATGTCGTTGTAAAGGGTAAGCTCGTTTTCTACAACGAGCAAACTCTCGAGCTCGGCACAAGCAACTACATCTACTCTCTTAACGGAAAGACAACTGACGACACAAAGGTTACTCCTAAGGACACCGCTTCTTACACCGTCGCTCAGGCTCTCGCAGTTCTGAAGGCAGGCACAGCAACCACCGATGTCGTATACGTTACCGGTAAGGTCAGCAAGATAAAGGAGATTTCTACACAGTTTGGCAACGCTACGTTCAACATTTCTGACGACGGCGCTAACATCGATACACTCTACGTTTTTCGTGGCAAGTATCTGAACAACGCAAAGTTCACTGCTGAGGACCAGCTCAAGGTTGGTGACGAAGTTAAGATTGCAGGTGTTCTTGAGAACTATACCAAGAGCGACGTAACCACTCCGCAGCTCGTCAACAGTTGGCTCGTATCAGTCAAGTCTGCTGAGACACCAATTACACCGTCTGCAACTGCAGCGAACATCGCTGCCTTCAAGGCTCTTGAAAACAACACCGACGCAGTCCTGACTCTCAAGGATGCACAGGTACTCTACTCTTGGACATCAAACAACAACCACAACTCGACATACGTTCGTGACGCTACAGGCGCACTGCTTCTCTACGATGCAGGTCTCGGCCTCGAAGCAAATAAGGTTGTAAACGGTACAGTCAACCTTACACGTACCGCGTACAACGACCAGGTTCAGGCTAAGAAGAACGATAAGACCAATGCTGATAACCTGACAGTCACCGACGGCGAGGCTACACCTAAGACCATCACACTTGCTCAGGCATCACAGAATGTTTCTGACCTTGTAGTTGTTGAGAACGTCAACATCGTTGCCAAGGATAAGAAGTTCTATGCTGTTAGCGGCACAGACAGCCTCCAGGTTTACAACGGTTTCCACCTCGACGGTTGCACTCCGGCACCTGCCGAGAACGTAAACATCAAGGGTATCATCGCTCAGTACAAACAGACATACGAGATTTATCCTATCGAAGCTCCGACAGTTGCTACCGGCATTGAGACCATCAAGACCGATGGCGCTAAGGCTCTCGACCTTAACGCACCTCTGTACAACATCGCCGGCCAGCGCGTAAGCCGCTCTTACAAGGGTGTTGTAATACAGAATGGCAAGAAGTACATCCTGAAGTAAAATCGGGTTATACCTATATAATATTAAAATCCACCAACTATTCCATAGCGAATGGTTGGTGGATTTTTTGTATAACAGTCTAATTTGTTTACCCTTTGAGCAAATGCAGAATGGCATCCTTTGGATAATAGAATATCATTCGTGGTCCTGACCAAAGCATGACACGTCGGATGTCCTCACGCTCCTTAGGCGCATAGCAGTGGACAGGGCAGCTCTTGCATGAGCGCTTCTGCTCACCGAATCGGCAATGCTCAAGTCGTTGGGCAGTGTATTCGATGAGATGCTGATAGTCCGGCGGTATGCTGTTTGCCTTAAGATGATGATGACAGTAGAGCTCAATCATCTTTCGGACAACAATCTTGTCATGCTCAATCCTCGTCATAATCAGAAAGCCTGCATTGCTGGGACTTCTGCAGCCTCGAGAGCCAGTGCCCTTGGGAAGATTATCTCATTCTCTATGTCGATATGCTCGTGGAGATAGTCACGGAAGTCACGCATTTCGTCGAGCACCTTCTGGTATTCAGCTTCGGCACCGTCGGGAGCTGTGTAGCCGTTAGTCAGTCGGGCGATAAGGCTGTGACGGCCTTTCTCCTCACTGTGGTCTTCCATCATTGCGTTGATAGGATACTGTATTGTTCCGCAGTGGAAAGCCCCGACGGGCTGCTGTGTCTCCGAAGCGTTGAAAAGCTCCATGATGTAAGGATAGAGAACGTTTTCTTCCTTCATGCAGTGCATGTCCAAATCCTGCACACTGTTGCGGAACAGGTTAGCCACCTCGTTCAGTTCGCTGTGCGTCTGGGCAAGTGCGACGAGTTCGTTAGCAATCTTTGTTCCGTAGCGTCGTGTGTTACGATGATGGAATTTCAGTACATAGTCGATGAGCAGGTCTATGTCCCACTTCTTGAAAGTTTCTATTGAATTCATAATCTTACAGTTGTTTTTGTTTTTACGGGTGCAAAGTTACATCATCTTTTCTGCTTCCAAAGGACACAATTGTTATCAAACACAGTTAAAGCAAGTTAAAGTTCTGTTGTTTTAGTTGGGAGAGCATAAGCGGGTTTTAAAGATGTTGTACTTTTGTAGAAGTAAACCAAGTACATTCTATGTTGAATAGCATTGCGGTGAAAACACTTAAAAAACATACAAATATTATGAGAAAACACATCCTGTTGACAATTTTGCTTGCGCTGACGGCGGTAGCTTTCGGGCAGACCTGTCCTCAAGTGACTTATCGTGACGGAACCATTGAAGGCATCGACTCGTCCGGTGTCCGCATCTTCCGTGGAATACCATTCGCCCAGCCGCCAGTGGGGCAGTTGCGATGGAAAGCCCCTCAGCCCGTGAAACCTTGGACCGGCGTTAGGAGCGCGAAGACTTTCGGCCCCGACCCGATACAGCACAACGCTTTCGGTGACATGATTTTCGAAGGCAGCGGACAGAGTGAGGACTGCCTGTATCTGAACGTTTGGACTCCGGCAAAGACTACTGACGAGAAGTTGCCGGTGCTTATCTACTTCAATGGAGGAGGACTTGCTTCGGGAAGTGGTTCCGAACCACGCTATCAAGGTCTGCGGCTGGCTCGCCGTGGCGGTATTATCGTCGTGACGGCAAACTACCGTGAAGGCATTTTCGGTTTCTTCTCCCATCCGCAACTTACAAAGGAGGGCGACTGCAACGGGAACCAAGGCTGGCTTGACCAGGCTGCCGCCATTCGGTGGGTGCACGATAATATCGCGGCATTCGGTGGCGACCCCGACCGGATTACTATCAATGGCGAGTCGGCAGGCTCACAGTCAGTTTGCGCCCATACCGTTTCTCCTCTGTCGAGAGATCTCATTGCCGGCTACATGTGCTCAAGTGGCGCAGTCGTGTCGAACGCAAAACCCGTGACGCTTGCTGCTGCCGAGAGGGTAGGCGAGCAATGGGCCAAGGCTCATAAGTTGAAGAAGCTCAGTGACATGCGTGCCCTGCCGGCTGACTCTTTGGAGAAGATGAACGACGGAAGGTTTGGCGAAGGGACCAAGTGCATTGACGGAATATTTCTCACCGAAGACCCTGACATAACCATAAACAATGGCAAGCAGGCGCAAGTGCCTTGTCTGCTCGGCAACAATAATGGCGAGATGCCGGTAGCGGCGTTCTCCAATGGCGGTGTGCCGACGAAGGCTAGTATCGCTCCGGCTATTGAAAGCTACTTCGGTGTGCCTGCCGATACTATATATAATATGTATAACATCAAGACCGATGCCGACGTTTTCGGAGCCAATGGTTATGCTCTTGGCGGCGATATGTTCATCGTCTATGCAACATGGAAGTGGGCCGACATGGTTCGCCGCACCTCCAAGGCACCCGTCTATCGCTACGTCTATTGTCATCCACGTCCCAACATGAACGTCAAGGGCAAGGCTCCAGGACTTGCCGGAGGCACTGTTGATGTTCCTGAGGATGCTCCGGCTTTGCCGCCTGCACCAACAGCGCTTCACGCAACTGACATCGAGTATGCCATGGGAAACCTTTCGACAAACACAATGTTCCCGTGGACAGCTGACGACTATGCTGTTTCTGAGATTTTCCAGCAGGTCTACATAAACTTCGTGAAGAACGGAAACCCTAATGGAAAGGGACTTCCTGTGTGGGAGGCATACAATGCCGGCAACGGTACACCTGCCGTCATGCTCATCGATGTCAATACCCGCCAGGTAAAGGACTCAGCTGTCAACAAGCGTTATCATGCTATCGACAAAATGATAAGCAAGTGATAATAAGAATATCCGTTATCGTCTAAATAGCTATGCCATCCACTGCAGTGGCGTCCCTCGTGTGCGCCCCTGCGGTAGATGTCTTTGTGGCTACATGGATGAATGTGCTTAATCAGATTATTACTACAGCGCTTTCACCTCATATCAGCTGCAAGAGATACGACAGCTTGTAGACCTTGAAGGCGGTGAGGGATGGATTTGAGCCCGTCAGATTATGCCGGAGCAATAGCGATAGCGGTCGTAATAATACAGAAGCGATGCCCTTTGCATGCAGATTTCTGAGCATATCGACAACCTGAAGAAGGCGGGAGTAATCTTTAAGCGAGTCCTTGAATTGAGCAAGCGTACGTAGTCCCTCTTCCGTTTTGGCAACAAAGTGAGCGTTATCCTCAAAGCGGCAGAACCCCATCGGATTGTCTATGTGGTCTATTCCGATACCAGCCTGCCGCAAAGTCTGCCCGTAAGCCACGTCCTCATAGCCGTAATGTCGGTAGTTTTCGTCAAGAGGGTGGGCGAGGAAGTCCTTCCGCCGTATCATGAAGTTGCTCGTGTGGAAGTCAGAGTATGGTCTCTCGGCTCTCTTCTCGGCTGTGTGCTCATGGCGGCAGGAACGCTCGTAGCGGTAGCGAAGGTTCGAGTCGAGTCCCGATTGCTCTGGAACGCAGTATCCGCCGTATATCACCGTAGGATTATCGACGTACTTCTCCGCCATATCTGCATATTTCCCGATAAACTTCTCGTCGACGACCGTCATATCGCTGTCGATGAACAGCAACCAGTCGTACTTAGCCTGCCGGCCGAGGAAGTTGCGGATGGCAGCGCGCCCGCGGTTCACATTATTTATAATATAGCGGCAGTTGGACTCCAAGTCTATGCCCCTGTTCGTCTCGACAACATCTTTGTCAGTCGAACCGTCGTCCCCTACGATTATCTCGTATGGCATATCGGCTTGCCGGCACTCGTCGCTAAGGCTGCGTACAAGTGTCAGACATTCGTCGTTGTAGGTTGGAACAAGAATAGAAAGTCCTTGCATATCGATTACAAAAGTACGGATATTTTTGTATTTTTCTGCCAATCTTATGCAGAAAGTTTCGCTATGTGAACTTTTTGAGCTACCTTTGCACTTCATTAGAAAGTTTGTAACACATTAAATATATCATTTACTAAATTTTTATATAGTCTAAAATGAGAAAAATCTTACTGTCTGTCGTTTTTGCATTGCTTGCAATCTCGACGGCAATGGCAATTCCTGCAAAACGCGTGTGGCGCACTGTCAGTCAGCCTGACGGCACAACGCTGAAGTTGATGCTTGTGGGCGACGAGCGTTTGCACTACTTCGTGACCGACGACAACGTACCTGTCATGGAGTACAACGATGCTTACTACTACGCTGACGGAGTGGGCTTCGGCATGAAGCGCTCCAATATTCTTGCCCACGAGGCAAGTCAGCGCACGGCTCTCGAGACCGCTACAGCACGTACTTCGTCGGTGAAGCGCATCGAGGCACAGCGTCCGTTCACCCTCACCAAGCTCTTCGCACCGACGCATCGGGTAGGCGAGAGCAGCGACGGGTTCACCTCCGACCATCGTGTCATCGCCGGTAAGCACAATAGTATCGTTATTCTCGTCAACTTCCCGGAGCGCAAATTCCAGTCGTCCCACGACTCGACGTACTACTGGGACATGGTCAATGAGGTTGGATATACCAACGCACAGGGTGCCATCGGCTCCATTCACGACTACTTCTACGACCAGTCGGCAGGCAAGCTTGATTTGACTTTCGATGTTGTCGGTCCTGTCACAACTGATAATTCGGAACGTAGCTATGTTCAAGATACATGGGCTTTTGCCTACGAAGTTCTGAACAAGGTTCACGCGAAGTATCCAAACCTCAACTGGGCTGACTACGACTGGAACGGCGACGGTGAGGTTGAGAACCTCTATATCATCTATGCCGGTTACGGTGCAGCAACTGGTGGCAGCCAGAGCACTACGATTTGGCCGGCCCAGACTAACTTTGACGACTATAATGCCTACGCTCAGCAGCAGGGAATGCAGACATACAATGTCAATTTCGACGGCATTAAGATTAACACTTTCGCCTACGGTAATGAGCTCTATGGCAACAGCTACTACAATATGAAACCTCAAGGAATGGGTACTATGACCCATGAGTTCTCCCATTGCTTAGGTTTCCCTGACTTGTACATCACCGACTACAGCGATGACAACCGTGACGGAATGGGCGATTGGTCTATTCTTGCAAGCGGTTCGTACGGCGGACCTAATGGTATCGGATGGGTTCCAACTGGTTACACTGCTTATGAGAAGTGGGCTGCGGGCTGGATTGACTACAAGGACTTCGCTACTCAGAATGACACAATTACCGGACTCCGCTCTACCTACAATGGTGGCGACGCTTACGTGATTTACAACGACGCACGGCCTATGAAGAGTGGCGACCAGGCTGAGTACTTCCTCTTCGAGAACCGTACAAAGAACCGCTGGGATACGTACCTCCCTGCACAGGGACTTGAGGTTCTCCACGTCAACTATGAGCGCAGCGTGTGGGCCAATAACGCTGTTAACACGCCGAAATCGGGTAACGGCAACTACAACATGGTACCGGTTTATGCCGACGACAACAGCAACTCCAATACGGAGAGATACGACCTTTATCCTTATCAGAGCAAAGACAGTATCACTTCGAACTCAAGCCCTAACCTCGCATTCTTCTATGCTCAGAACGACGGAACACGCGTGTTCCCGAAGAGCATCATCAACATTGCGTGGAACAGCGCTGACTCTACGGTATCGTTTATCTACAATCCGGTCAATCCGGAGTTCACTCCAGAGCCTACAATATCGGGCGACGATTACTTCGTCGACTCTGCCCTCGTTACCATTACGGCTCCTATGGGCAACATACGCTACTCTACGGACAGCCTGACGTGGTACGACTATACCGAGCCGATATACCTTAAGGGCGACACTGTTAAGGTTTACGCTTACGCTTGGCGTGCTGACGGTAACGACTCGAAGGTCGTCAGCAAGACGTTCATTCGTGCCATTAAGATTGAGGACCCTGTGATTACGGGCGATACGATATTCACAACCAATACAAGGGTTACCATCACGGGCCGCGGACAGATTTACTATTCGCTGTCAACGAGCAACACCAGCAGGTTCCAGAGGTACACGAGGCCACTACGTCTGGCTGAATCCACGGTCGTCCGCGCGTTCTGTACCACCACGAACAAGGCTTACGCCAACTCTGATACGGTCAGCGTCGCCTTCCGCAAGATAGAGGTTTGCGCAGAGCCGACATTCGAGGCTAATGCCGATTCTACTGAAATCATCATCACAACGAACACTGACAGCGCTACAACATACTGGTCGGCAGACAGCATTTCGTTCGCCGAGTACACTGACCCGATAGCTGTCACATCCGATACGACTACGATTTGGGCTTACACGGCTCGTGACGGATATGCTAATTCGCCTGTTGTCAAGTACACACTGATTGTTCCTGAGAAGTCGGTTGATGCCATCAACAGCATCATTGCCGCAATTGAGGACGGTCGCTCACGTGTCTACACAATCGACGGACAGTATGTTGCCATTGACGGTCGTCGCGGATTTGCATCGCTTCGCCCTGGTGTTTACATCATTGTCGATGAGAATGGCAATACCCGAAAGATTGCTTTGAGACATTAAATTCTCTAATATACACACTTCAACTCCCACTTGCCGGTTCGTTTTCAACAGCGGATGCGCAGGTGGGAGTTTTTGTTTTATTATACTTTGTTTCTCGTCAATCCTCCCCAAAGGGAAAGATATCTGATGTTGTTAGTATGTTTATATATAATGTTTTAGGCGTTTAAACATCCTCCTCTTTGGGGAGGCCTGGTGAGGGACCTCCTCTTGTGCATAAGAACCGTATAGATTTACGGTTCGTTTCTTTATTTTGATGTTTAATTAAAGATTTTAACCAAAAAACTTTTGTAGGTTAGAAAAAATAATTAATTTTGCACCTTTAAGGACTACTTTTTATTTATTCAGGTTAATATATTATTTATGAAGAAACTGTACTATTTATTACTTGCAGCCGCACTACTGCCGGTTGGAAGTAAGGCCCAGAACCTTCTGAATGAGGATTTCGAGGAGTACTCAGCCGATTCGAGCTACTACTCCACGCAGTTCCCTACAGGCTGGACCGTTGAGAAAAGCTCTCTGCCTGCTTCTTCGCCTCGCTTTAAGTGGAGCGTTGAGGTCTATAAGGGCACGTACCCAAGCATGTCTGGTCACGGCTGGCTCTATTGTGACGGAGCAAGCTATGACGGAGAGACTAAGGGTGGTTTTGGACCGCGTGAGGAGAAGCTCATTACTCCGTCGCTGACGCTCAACAACACTTACAGTCTTTCGTTCGACTGGAAAGCTGCTGCTTATGCTGTTCTGAGATCAAAGGCTTACACTTTCCAGATTCGCGTTATCGAAGGCCGTGACACAACTACCATCTTCGATATCCAGAACGAGCAGGACGTACGCAACAGTGGTGTTCCTAAGGACCCGTACGGTTCTTACATCTGGGGCAACTGGGCAGTTAACAACTCGAAGATTGACCTCAGTGCTTACCAGGGAAAGACCATTAAGATTGCATTTGTTTATAAGATGCTTGCCTATTCAGGCGCTAATGCCCTTTGGGTCGACAACATCAAGGTGCAACAGTCTGCTGCTGTAACGTCGCCTATAGCTCAGTCGAGCCTGACGAGCTATACGTTCCAGAAGATGTACATTGGCGAAAAGCACTACACTGAGTCGTTCACTATCCGCAATATCGGTAAGGGCAATCTCCATATTACGGGCTTCGAGGCTCCTGATGGTGTTACTCTCGTAGGCGATACCACGAAGAGCGTCCCTGCAACGGAGAAGCTGAGCTTACAGCTCGCCTATAAGGCAAGCCTCACATCGCCGACGAGTGGCAATATTGTCATCAAGACTAACGGTGGCGATATCACCATTCCTTTCACCGCAACGAAGGAAGCTGTGCCTGACGGATATACTCTTGAGCTCTTCGAGAAGTTCCCGCCGGCAGGTTGGACAAACCAAGGCTGGAGCAGTACCTACCAGGCTCTCGAGGGTGATGCCAGTGCTTACGCTGCCGGAAGCTTCGAGGATGCTTACCTCATTTCGCCGCGTCTCGACCTCTCGAACGCATCGGCGCCTCACAAGCTCATATTTACATTCTACAATTCGTTCGACTCTGAGGAAGGCAACACTTACGCCACCAACGACCTTTCGGTATGGGTGAGCACCGACGGTGGAGCTACTTGGAAGGATTCTGTATGGACTACCGTCTATAACGACCCTAATCAGTACAACCGTTTGGTAACTGATACCATCGACTTGTCGAAGTATACATCTAATAATGTAAAGGTTCGCTGGAAGAATCCGGCAGTCACTTACGACGTGAATTCCGGCGCTGCCGAGTACAGCGTATTCTTCCTCGACCGCGTTCTCTTGCCTAACGTCTATGGAGCAGAGGGCAAGCCAATCGGCATCAGCTACGTTGCTCCTGCAAATGGTGCAACTCAGATTGTTCCAAAGAATGTTACTCTTGAGTGGAAAGATGCTCAGTTTGCCGACAGCTATAAGCTTTATGTCGGTACATCTTCATCGAACTTCGATATAATCAACGGTCAGAACGTTGGCACCGTCAACAATTACACTCTTGCAACACTGCCTTACGCTTCTACAATATATTGGAAAGTCGTCGGCACTAACTCTCTCGGAGATGAGACCGACTCGCCTGTTTGGTCGTTCTCGACGCAGGCTGACAATTCAATCAGTACATTCCCATGGTTCGAAGGCTTTGAGCACGGTGGTACATGGCCGCTTGGCTGGTATCGTGAAGACGCAAGCCAGTACTCTAAGTGGAATTTGAGCGACTACTATCCATACGACGGAAAGTACATCGCAACTACTAGTGGACGTGCTACCGACGATGTTAATCGCCTCTATACTCCTGACGTTAAGCTTCCTGCTGACGGTCAGTACCAGATTAGTTTCTGGTGGGGCAACGACGTGGCTGTCAACCTCAAGAAGGATGCAAACAACGTTCGCACCAACAAGTTCTCAACTACCGACAACAATGCAGACTACGGAACGTTCGAAATCTATGCTGACGGACAGTGGAAACAACTTGACCGCATCTCCGATAACAGCGACGATGACAACAAATATTGGATTTATGAGTCATTCGACCTCTCTGCTTACGCAGGCAAGACGGTACAGTTCCGTTGGTCGTACGATGTGACTAACTACAACAATGCTTATGCTCTTTCTCTTGATAATGTCGAGATTAAGAGTCTTGCAGAGAACAGCGTCGCATTCAATATCAATAGTTGGTTTGCAGGAAAGGTCAACGCCGATGATACATTCAAGAGTGATACAGTCGCTCTGACCAACCTCGGCGGCAAGGACGTAACAGTCAGCAAGGTTTCGTTCTCTACCGATAACTTCACTTCTACTTTACCTTCCAACACCACGGTAAAGGCCGGCTCTTCACAGCAATTTGTCATTACGTTCGCTGCTAAGCAAACTGCTGCTACCGACTCTGTCACCGTTGATGACACTCTGAAGGTAATTCTGACCGACGGTTCCGTTGCTGCACTGCCTGTAAAGGGTATCGCTTTGGCAAAGGACATCCGCTTCTATGGCTTCGAGGCTGACAAGACCGGTGGGGTTCCTGCTCATTTCACAGGTATAAATGCCGACGGTACGGCTTCAGTTGGTGTCGGCACATGGTCGACTCCTAACCTTAAGGAGGGCGCACCTCTGAGCTTCGTTGTCCTCAATGACGCTGAGTGCTACAACTCTTTGAAGGGTGCTTGGGGCCATCAGGCGCTTATGACGCGTTGCAACGTTGATGGAGCAGCCGACGACTGGCTCGTTAGCGACCAGAAGTACACCATTACCAACAGGTCGACAGTTCAGTTCGACGCTCGTCCTTGGGAATCTATCAACAGCATTCTGCCTGCCGGTTCACCAACATTCAAGGTGCTCGTAAGTGAGACTTCCGCAACTGACCGCTCGACATTCACGCAGGTTGGTTCCGACAAGACTCCTGACCTGTTCAACAATGTTTCATGGCCTCATTACAGCGTAGACCTCTCTTCTTACGCCGGTAAGACCGTTTACATTGCTATCGAGGCAGTTTACACCAACTCACTTGGCGGCTTCCTTGACAACGTTGAGTTCGATCACATTGGCGCAACAACAGGTATCAACAGCATAACGACTGACGCAAGTGCACTCGATGTTAACGCACCGATGTACAACATTGCAGGTCAGCGCGTATCGAAGACCTACAAGGGTGTCGTCATTCAGGACGGCAAGAAGTTCATTGTGAAGTAATACTGTCACAATTCCTCTATAGGGTGACAGCTGTCGGACTGTGTCGCAATTCCCGTTTATAGGGCTCTGCAACGCCATCCGGCAGCTATCACCCATCTACTGGTTTTAACAACACAGACATTTTTTATTAATTCACCTAAATATTAACGCATTATGAGAAAGCTTAACTATCTGTTGGCTTCCCTGGCACTTGTGCTTGGCGTGGCATCGGGCAGTGCTGACAATGTCCAGCCGTACAAGGCTGACTTTAACACAGCTATCGATGTCTCTGACCATGCCTTTAAAGCGGCGCCGGGTTGGAGCCACATCGTTGACAATGCGTATATCGACTACGAGACAATGTATGTCGAATACACGTATTCGTCTTCGCAGGGAGTCGACGGCTCTGGTGCCATCGGCATGGGAAGCCAGACGGTTTCCGGAAGCGGATGGGACGCAGAAGAGGCCGAACTCCACGACTATCTTGTAACGCCGGCTGTTAGTGGCAAGGTCACTATACAAGCCAAGCGCTACAATTACTCCCACTATCTGCAAATCTACAAATGTACAAAGAATGCAGACGGCTCCTTTACGGTTGGCGATACGCTGACGTTGAAGGACGGAAATACTACTTCAAAGTCGCTCACTGACTTTGGTCCATTTACTTACGACACAGTCCAGATAGGTTCATTCAGTGAGCCTACATACCTTGCCATCCGTGGTAATGGCGTGTACCTTGACAACTTCGAAGCCGACAAGGCGGATGTCCAACTCGTCCGTTCGTTGAAGCTTACAGACGAGTTCGGTGTCAACACCAGCCCTGACACACGTGCAGACGGGACCTATCCTGTAACCCTGTGTGTTCTCCTGAAGAACACTGGTGACTATGTTCTTAATCCGGGCGATGAAGGTTTCAGTATTACTGTAACCGAGCGTGAGAGCGGCGATACTATAGGTACTGTTCCTCTGAATCGGCCTATAGGTATTGGTGAAACAGGAAAAGACACCGTCACGGTGTACGCTAGCTATGCCAAGTACCCTAAGCAGACAGCCTTCAGGGCACATGAGAATATTTCTCACACATATTATCAATACCAGTCATGGTTCACCCCGACACCTTACCTGCCTCAAATTACGGTCCGTGATGCCAACCTTTCTACTCTTGACAGTGGCGCAACCGTAAGTTATGGCATGTTAAACAAGCCGGTTACGAAGAAGTTCCAAGTCCGGAACACCGGTGCAAAGGTACTTAATGTAACCTCAATCACCCTTCCAGCCGGGTTCACAGTCAACAAAACGGCATTCACCGTAGAACCTCACGACACTACATCTATATATGTTACGGCTACAGCAGAGACTCCTGGAATTTACTCCGGTGAGCTTTCTATCAATGCCGATGAAATCAATCCGTTCAAGCTAAAGCTTTCCGCAACAGTCCTCGACGCATCGAAGTACTATCTTAACTTCGAGGATGGCAAGGCTCCTGCTGGCGCAATCCTTTCCCGCAACTGGAAGGTTGCAGACTACAATGTCGACGGCAACAAGTACGTACTTCAGAACAGTTTGCAGGACGAGACCCTCTTCGTTACTCCGTTGCTGAAGGTCAAAGAGGGCGAACAGATGACGTTCGACGCCGGAAAGCGTTCTGACAATTCTTTCGTCAACGTATACTATTCTACCGACCGTAGGAATTGGACAAAGGTAGACTCTGTTCTTGCAACACAGATGTCTGACAACTACTCAAGCGATGGCGGTTGGTCATCAACTCGCAACTACTATCTGTCTACGTTCGTCGTCAATGGCGTACCAGCCGGCAACTATTACATTGCATTCGGTTCAGGCTATGCCAACATCGACAACATCTACGGCTTCGAGCCCGTTCCTGTAACACGCGACCTCTCTATCACAGAAAATCAGCTGCCTAAGAGCGGTAGCGTCAACTCGAACTATCATGCAACAGCTACTGTTCTGAACGTAAGTGCGAGCGCAGAGGCTGCCGGCAGTTACACTGCAACTTTGCATCTCGGAAACGATTCCGCGGAGGCAGAGGCAGTTGAGCTCGCCGCTGGTAGTTCAAATAAATTCTCATTCGATGTTACACCTCATACCGCAGGTACCTTCAAGGCTTACATTGAGTATGCTTTCGAGGACGGTTATAAGGTAACTTCTGACACAGTCGACGTCACTGTCGCAGCTGAGACAGCATCAGCAGAGGTCCAGGTCGGTTCAAACGCTAATGGTAGCACCAACACACAGGTACCTGTTTATGTCAACTATAACAACAGTGAATCAGAGACAGTTTACCCAGCTTCTATGCTTGCGGGACTTTCTCCAGGAACAAAGATAACCTCTATTACATATAAAGGTTACAAAAGTGGTGAGAAGGTGATAAATACTACTCTTGGTATTTGGATTGCCAATACAACGGATGGTCCTCAGACAGAAACTCCTTACAAGCTGGCTAACACCGACTCGATGACTACAGTCTACTCGGGAAGCTACACCTATCCAAATGTAGGTGAAAGCAACAACCATCAGCCGATAATTACTGCAACTTTGGCAGAGCCGTTCGTCTACACCGGTGGTAACCTGCGCATCATCGTTCGCTCAGAAAATCAGGATGGTTGGCAGAACTTCCAGTTTGAGACATGTCCGTTCGCTTACACCATTGCCCGCAATAATGATAATCACGATAAATTCCTTGCGGCTAATTATACTTTGAAGCCAACTCCGGTTGTCTATCTTGGTGTTGAGCGTGAGCCGGCATCTTTGAGCGGTACAGTCAAGGATTCTCTTGGCAACGCCATTGCCGGTGCAGTCGTAAAGCTCACAGGTAAAGGCAATGTACAGTACAGTGACACTACCGATGCAAGTGGTTCTTACAGTTTGTCGGTTATGAAGGATGAACTCGCCTACACTCTCCGTGTTGACGCAGCCAACTATGAGCCGTTCGTCGAGAAGGACGACAGCATCAAGGGCAATGTTACAAAGAACATCGTTCTCAAGCCTGCAACGGGTCTGTTTGTCGAGGATTACAACCTTCCAACAACCGGAACAGTCAATACTACGACATCTGCTAACATCACAGTCTGCAACGATATCTCTCAGGATATTGCTGCTTCAGATTATGATGCAACACTCTCTATCGGTGGTGAGGAAGTCGCAAAGGCAACCAACAAGGCTGACATCGCTTCCGGCAAGTCAGCTAAGCTGAACTTCTCGTTCGCTCCTCACAAGTCTGGTAAGTATGAAATACGTGCTACAGTCAAGTACGGCGCTCATGAGTACAGCGTTTCAGACTCAATCACAGTCGAAGAAGAAATCTTCGGTGGTGAATTCCAGGTCGGCGACTCAACCGCAGTTCCTACGGCGTCCAGTACCGTCTCACCTTGGAATAACTATTACAAGCAATCTCATACCGTTACTATATACACTCCTCAGGAGCTTGGCATAACGGCAGGAGCAAAGATTTTAAACGTCCGTTTCCGTGGTAAGTTTGACTCTGCTTCTGAAGGTGAAGAGGCTGTTAATATGTTCATAGGCAACACTACTTTACAGCCTTCTACTGATGCAGCTGTAACTCTGTTCGCAGATACTGCTTCCATGACTCGCATCTACGATGTTAATAAGGACTCGATACCTTATGGCGGTAGTGATGGGATGAAAGTACATGATGTCATCAATGCCAATATCCCAGGTGGGTTCGTCTATACTGGTGGCAATATCGCTATCGTCTTTGATGGTAACCACATTGGCCAGTCTGACAACCGACTCTATTTTGTCGTTGATAACAACTTAAGTGCTCAAACTTTTGGTAGGCACTCAGACCGTGGCGATTTAAGTACCCAGAGCTTCTCTCTGTACGACTATACTCCGGTAATGTACATCACTGTTCAGTTGACCGACTCTGTAAAGGGTAAGGTTGTCGACAAGAAGACCCTCGAGCCTATCGCCGGAGCTAACGTAACACTGAAGAGCGGCGATGTAGAGTACTATGGCACAACCGACACAACTGGTGCTTACGGTATCCGTGTAGGAAAGTCTGCTCTTACATACGATGCAATCTTCGCAGCTGAAGGATACTTCACCGACACTATCAGCGGTATATCTTTCGACAGCTCAACAGTAACAGTCAACGACTCGCTCGCTCCTGTTCCTGCTGTTGTTAACCTGACAGGTACCGTCAAGGGTGCCCAGCGCTTCGCCAACAAGACTGTTGGCGAAGCAAAGCCACTTGCCAACGCTACCGTAACTGTCAAGGCTGCTGATGGCGACGCAGTCATCGCTACCGTTAAGACCATCGCCGATGGTACATACTCTGTTGACAGTCTCACCGAAGGCACCAGCTACACTGTTACCTTCTCTGCTGACGGCTACACAGACAGCGTCGCTACCGTCACCGCACCTGACAGTGACTTCGTTATCGACGCAACTCTCTATTCCGCTAAGGTAAAGAGCAACGTCACAGGTACCGTCACCGGCGCTCAGCGTTATAGCGATGGCACAACCGGAACGGCACAGCCGATTGCCGCAACTGTCACTGTTACCAACGCCGAAGGTACAACGATTGCTACTGCCACAGCAGATGCTGATGGTAAGTACACCGTTGAGAACCTTGCTGAGGACAGCGTCTACACGTTCACATTCTCTGCAGAAGGCTATAAGGACAGCGTTGTCACTGTCACTGCTTCTAACGAGGACAAGACCGTCGACGTAACTCTCTATTCTGAGTCTGTACTTACCGCAATCGAGGGTATCAACGCTCAGAATGGTGAAGGTGGCAATGCCGTTATCTCTAACGGTGTCGCACGTGGCAATGTCTACACCATCGGTGGTCAGTTCGTTGGCCGCGATGTTGACGTAACGACACTTAGCCGTGGCGTTTACATCATAGGTGGTAAGAAGATAACGATTAAGTAGACCGCTCTCAGAGCATCATTTTAATCTTACATATAAGAGCCCCGGGCAGCATTCCTGTCCGGGGCTCTTTCGTTTTGTGCTTTTTGAAAATCCTGTTTGGATGCTTGCGGATAGGAATAAAAATATTTACAATATTGTCAGAGTTGAGCTTTGGGCTTGCAAAAGGTCATCTTTTGGACGCTAAAAGGTCATCTATTAGACGCTGAAAGCTGAGCTTTCGCAGCCTCAAAGCTGCCCTTTTGCGGAACAATTGATAATCAATGGGTTACAAGAATGAAAGGTATAGTAATGCAATTTGAAATCTTTTGACAAACAACTTATGTCTTATTCCGTTGTACTTGTGCAATAGTATTGATGGAAACATCGTATTTTCGACAATGCAACCGACAAGGCACAGATTAAGGTTCAGCAACCAGACTTCCGTCCGCAAGGTCGTTGTAAGATAGTAACGCACATAAAAAAGAAGGTCCCCATGAGTCTAATGGCTTAGAACCTCATGGGGACCTTCTTTTGTTCTTTTATTTTACCCGTTCTTGATATTCTTGTTCGAAGTTAGGAGTGAGGATGCCTTTGCCTATGGCTGACGAAATTTCTTCGGGCGTCCAGAAACGTCCGCCGCTCAGTTCGTCCTTGCTTGGGCGAATATCACCATCGTAAGTCCAACGGAAAACGTAGACGAGCTCGCGTTCACGTTTGCCCTCAAATACGTAGTGGCCTAGGCTTTGGGGCGTGAAATCGGTTATTCCGAGTTCCTCGCGGACCTCCCGCTTCAGCGCCTGCTCAACATTCTCGCCAAGGTCAACGTGCCCGCCGACGGCTGTATCCCACTTGTCTGGCTGTATGTCCTTCCACTTCGGACGGTGCTGCAAGTAGAGTTCTCCACGACTGTTGAAGACGTGCAGGTGCACGACGGGGTGCAGAATGCGGCTCCCATCGTGAGCGTGGCCGCGCGAAATGGCGCCAAGTATGTTGCCGTTCTCGTCGACTACGGGTAGTTGTTCGTTGGGATTGTCTTTCATATTCTTATCTTCATTCTGTTGGATAAGGATGTTTGGGAGTTATTCCTTACCCGAAATGAAGTCCATTTTCTCAGGAGAAACGATGCGAATCTTCTTTTTATCCAATTCTATTATGCCTTCGGCGCGGAACGAACTGAGTGTTCGGATGGCGTTGCTGGTGGTCATGTTGGCGAGGTTTGCAATGTCGCTGCGTGATATCTTACCGTTTATCCATCCTTCTTCGTCAGTTCCGAAACTCTTGAGAAGGAACAGCAGCGTTTCTGCAAGGCGTCTGCGGAGATGCTTCTGAGCCATACTGACAATTCTGTCGTCAGACATTCCAAGTACCATTGCAAGTTCCTTGAAGAAGAAACGCATAACAGTCTTGTTGTTGTCGATTAGACTTTTTATTACATTTGTTGGGAAGAGGACAGTCCGCGTGTCCTCCATGGATATGCAAGTTGTTGTATAATTTTCATCGGCAAAAAAGGCACGGAAGCCGAAGAATTGGTCGTCACGAAAAATTCTGATAATCTTCATGCTTCCATCATCTGCCGCACGCTGTATCTTAACTCTACCACGGAGAATGAACATAACATATTTTGGTTCATAGCCAATGCGGTAGATAACGTCGTTCTTTGTATAACTACGCATGATGATGTTCTCTGCGATGAGACTTCTCTCACCGTCTGTAAGCGGCTGCCACATGCTCTCGCAAATGTTTATGACATCGTTTGTAGTGAAATCATTTCTGCTTTTCAACGTGTAATTATTTATCATATTCTGCATGCAAATATAGATAATAATCGTGTCTTGTGCAAATTTTAAAGTAATTTTTTTACAAATAAAGACGAAAATAGACACGATACGGAAAAAATGTAGCATAAATTATTTGGTCATTGAAAAATAATTAGTACCTTTGGTGTGTCAAAACACATTGGATAAATATCTCAACCTTGACAAATAACAAGCTAAAAACAAGTTGAAAACCTTAATTCATATGAGTTATCTAAGATTTGAAAAAGCATTGATGACCAATCTGCAAGAGAGCCTTCCAAGAGAGCTTCTGCGGACAAACCGCTCCGGAGCCTACTCTTGTTCGACTATTGTGGATTGCAATACAAGACGCTATCACGGGCTGTTGGTCGTTCCTGTTCCGGAACTCGACGACAACAACCACGTGCTTCTTTCGTCGCTCGATGTCACAGTGATACAGCATGGAGCCCAGTTTAACCTCGGACTGCATAAGTATCAGGGAAATGTCTATAGCCCGACGGGCCACAAGTACATTCGGGAGTTCGACATCGACAAGGTTCCATCTACCCTTTACCGTGTGGGCGGAGTCCTTCTTAAGAAGGAAGTAGTGTTCCAACATTACGAAAATCGTATTCTTTTACGTTACACTTTGGTCGACGCTCACAGCCAGACGACGCTCCGTTTCCATCCATTCCTGGCTTTCCGCAGTGTCCGTCAGTTCACTCATGAGAACTCGACGGCGAGCCGTGACTATCAGGAAGTCGACAATGGAATAAAGACTTGCATGTACGCAGGTTACCCTGACTTGTATATGCAATTCTCAAAGAAGAACCAGTTCGTTTTCAAACCTGACTGGTACCGCGGCATCGAGTATCCGAAAGAGCAGGAAAGAGGATATGCGTCGAACGAAGACCTCTACGTTCCCGGCTATTTCGAGATGAATATGCGCAAAGGAGAGAGCGTTGTCTTCGCTGCTTCGACAAGTAAGTCGACAACATCGGGGCTCAAGAAGCTCTTCGACAAGGAGGTTGAGGACCGCCATCCACGCAATAACTTCCTCAATTGCTTAGTCACGGCAGCCCACCAGTTCCACAACCGCCGTGGTGAGGAACGTTACCTCCTTGCCGGTTATCCGTGGTTTAAGTGCCGTGCGCGTGATACTTTCATCGCATTACCTGGCCTTACGCTTTCCATAGAGGAAGTCGACTACTTCGAAAAGGTCATGCAGTCGGCTGAGAAAGCTTTGCGGCAGTTTATGGAAGGAAAGAAGATAACATATCCTATATATGAAGTCGACCGTCCGGATGTTGGCCTTTGGTGCATTTGGGCTATACAGCAATATGCCAAGGAGACAGGTGCTGAGCACTGCGTGAAGATGTACGGTCGCCTGTTGAAGGACATTATCGTCTATATAAGCAGCAATAAGCATCCTTATATGACCCTTGAGGACAACGGACTGTTGTACGTCAATGGTGGCAAAGAGGAAGCAATGACGTGGATGAACTCAACGGCTAATGGTCGTCCGGTAGTTCCGCGTACGGGATACATCGTTGAATTCAACGCCCTTTGGTACAATGCGCTTCGCTTCTGCGCAGAAATGGCAGCGCTGGACAAGGACAACAAGGCTACGGAAACACTCGAGAAGATGGCGGAAAATGCCAAAACTTCATTCGTATGCACGTTCGTCAACGAATACGGATACCTCTTCGATTATGTCGACGATGGTGCACAAGACTGGAGTGTACGCCCTAATATGATATTTGCGGTCGCCCTTGACCATTCGCCACTTAACCAGCAGAAGAAGAAGAGTGTACTTGATGTATGCACGCGAGAGCTCCTTACGCCAAAGGGACTTCGCAGTCTGTCGCCTAAGAGCAGCGGTTACAACCCAATGTATGTAGGCCCTCAGGCTCAGCGCGACTACGCTTACCATCAGGGAACGGCATGGCCGTGGCTTGGCGGCTTCTATCTTGAGGCTTGCCTGAAGCTCTACAAGCGCTCACGCCTTAGCTTCGTTGAGCGTCAGATGGTAGGTTACGAGGACGAAATGTTCCAAGGATGCATCGGAACAATACCTGAACTATTCGACGGTAACCCTCCGTTCACGGGACGCGGGGCCATGTCGTTCGCTATGAATGTTGCGGAAATACTCCGTACTATGGAACAGTTGGAAAAGTACGACTTTAACATGGAGGGCACGAAATGAAAGTATTGATGTTTGGATGGGAGTATCCTCCCCACGTATATGGCGGACTTGCCACTGCAAACTTTGGTATTTCAGAGGGCTTGCACGCCCAGGGCGATGTCGATATCACGCTCTGTCTGCCTAAACCGTTTGGCGATGAGAACCACACTTTTGCTAATATTGTCGCCATGAACTGCGTTCCTGTCGCATACCGCAATGTCGATTACGATTATGTTAAGAGCCGGATAGGTAACCTTATGTCGCCGGAGCTCTACTATAAGCTGCGCGACCACATCTATGCGGACTTCAATTACATGAACGTCAATGACCTTGGCGCAATGGAATTCGCAGGTGGCTATCCCGGAAACTTGCACGAAGAGATTAACAACTACTCCATTGTCGCCGGCGTTGTGGCACGTACGTTCGATTACGACATAATCCATGCACACGACTGGCTTACATATCCTGCCGGCATTCACGCCAAGCAGGTTAGCGGAAAGCCACTCTGCATTCATGTGCATGCTACCGATTACGACCGCAGCCGTGGTCATGTCAATCCTACCGTTTACTCTATTGAGAAGGACGGAATGGACAACGCCGACTGTATCATGTGCGTTTCCGACCTTACGAGGAACACCGTTATCAACCAGTACCATCAGGACCCGCGCAAGGTATTTACCGTTCACAATGCCGTTTACCCACTTAGTCCGGTGAACGAGGCCATCCCTCGTCCCGACCACAACGGTAAAAACAAGGACAAGATTGTGACTTTCCTCGGTCGAATCACGATGCAGAAGGGACCGGAATACTTCGTTGAGGCTGCCAATATGGTGCTTCACCGCACCCGCCATGTGCGTTTCTGCATGGCTGGCTCAGGCGATATGATGGACCAGATGATAAATCTCGCGGCTGAACGACGCATTGCC
This sequence comes from uncultured Prevotella sp., assembly GCA_900314455.1. GTDB lineage: Bacteria > Bacteroidota > Bacteroidia > Bacteroidales > Bacteroidaceae > Prevotella. The sequence goes on from OMVI01000095.1 coordinate 21,428, forward strand.
GACCGCTTCCACTTCCCCGGATTCATGCGTGGAAAGCAGGTTTACGAGTGCTTAAAGGACTCCGACGTGTACGTAATGCCATCTGTGAGCGAGCCATTCGGTATCTCTCCGCTGGAAGCGATGCAGTGCGGTACGCCGACGATTATCTCCAAGCAGAGCGGATGTGCTGAAATCCTCACTAACTGTATAAAGGTCGACTACTGGGACATACACGCTATGGCCGACGCTATATATAGTATATGTCACAACGAAAGCCTTTTCCACTATCTGTCGGAGGAAGGCAAGAAGGAAGTCGCACAGATAACGTGGGAGAAAGTAGGACGTTGGATACGCGAACTCTATTTCCGCACGCTCGGCTGGAAGTATTAACAATATAATAATGTATGTACTGAAAACACAATAAAAGATAACAACATACCAAGAAACTTAAAATAACTCAATAATGAAAACAATCTGCTTATATTTTGAGATACATCAGATAATACATCTGAAGCGGTACCGTTTCTTCGACATCGGTACTGACCACTATTATTATGATGACTATGAGAACGAGCGAAGCATAAGCTATATAGCAGAGAACAGCTACATGCCCGCACTCGATACCCTTCTGAGCATGATTAAGGAGAACGGCAAATACTTCAAGGTAGCTTTCTCTCTGTCGGGCGTCGGAATGGAACAGCTCGAGGTTCACGCACCTCAGGTACTCGACAAGTTGCAGGAACTGAACCAGACGGGTTGCGTTGAGTTCCTCGCTGAGCCATATTCTCACGGCTTGTCGTCGCTCGCCAACCCCGAAGCATTTGCTGCCGACGTTAAGAAACAGGCTGCTAAGATAACCGAGTACTTCGGCAAGAAGCCAACCGTACTTCGCAACTCGTCACTCATCTACAGTGATGATATTGGCTTGCAGGCCGCCCAGCTCGGCTTCAAAGGAATGCTCACAGAGGGCGCCAAGCACGTCCTGGGTTGGAAGAGTCCGCATTACGTCTACAATTGTGCGCTCGCTCCGAACCTGAAACTTCTGCTCCGTGATGTCAAACTTAGTGATGACATCTCACTGCGCTTCAACAACCGTAACTGGAATGAGTATCCTCTGTTCGCCGACAGATATGTTGACGAAATCGCAGCACTGCCTGAAGAGGAGCAGATTATAAACATCTTCATGGAGCTTTCGGCTCTCGGTATTGCCCAACCGTTGTCCAGCAACATCCTGGACTTCCTCCATGCCATTCCTGCATGTGCCAAAGCAAAGGGCATTACCTTCTCGACGCCGTCTGAGATTTGCAATAAAGTGAAGAGCGTGGGCAGCCTTGACGTTCCGGATACCCTCAGTTGGGTCGACGAAGAGCGCGATGTAAGCTGCTGGCTTGGTAATCCTATGCAGCGAGAGGCATTCGACAAGCTTTACTCAATAGCCGACAGGGTTCGCATTATCAATGACCCGCGCATCAATCAGGACTGGGACTACTTGCAGGCAAGTAACAATTTCCGCTTCATGACCACAAAGCCGAGCAACGTCGGACTCGACAGAGGAATCTATTCGTCGCCTTTCGATGCGTTCACCAACTACATGAACATCCTCGGCGACTTCATGAGCCGCGTCAATAGTCTGTATCCTGAGGATGTCGATAACGACGAGTTGAACTCGCTCCTTACCACAATCAAGAACCAGGGCGACGACATCGAGATGAAGGAAAAGGAGATTGAGCGTCTCCAGACCAAGATTTCGAAGATGCAGGAAGAGGAGGAACGCCTCCGCGCCCGTGTCGATAAGGAGAAGACAAAGGTTGCTGCCGTCAAGTCGAAGGCTGCTGCCGATAAGAAGAAAGCCAAGACTACAAAGGCTAAGACACCAGCTACCAAGGCTGCAACCAATGCAGAACCGAAGGCTGAAGAGAAGAAGTAAAAATCTTGTTAGTCTGTAATAAACAAAAAGTGGAGCGCATTCAGCGTTCCACTTTTTTGTTTTCTGTATATCCGTAATTATTGTTACGGTCAGAAGCTATAGCCGAAACCGATGTTGAGGTACAGCGGATGAAGCGTGTTGCGGACAGTGGTGAAGTTGCTTCGGAATATGTTGTTGAAGCTGTAAGTCAAATCGGCATTGACCGAGAAATGACGGTAAGCACGCCATGAGCCGCCAATCAGAATTCCCCACTGCGTCCTTCTGAGGTCGTCATCGAACTCGTAGGCGGCGCGTTGACCGTCGGAGTAGACAATCTTCTCGCCCGTAGGCACACCCGAACGCAAGTAACCATCCTTCACATAGCCCGAGAATTCACCGTCGGTACGCAGAGAGAAGAATCCTCCTGCACGTACTTTCCATCGCGGACTGATACGGTAGTCGACTGTGACGGGTATTGTCATGAACGTCGAAGAATACTTGATGTTGACAAAACCAGTCCAGTAACCGCTCACACGGTCGCCGTCCCGGATGATTTCAGTATGGTAATTCTTAACGTCCGCATTGACTTTCATCGCCTTCGTTTCGAACTTTATGCCGAGGGACGTTCCCCATTTGCGGTCGTGTCCCCACCATTTCGTTACCTTGCCTTCGAGCGAACCGTTCAGCAACGGGTTGTAACTCTTTATCTTGCGAAGCTCCCGTGGCATGCCAAGCGGCGTCGCACCGCCTATGTTCAGTCCCGCGTTGATTTCCCATTCCCAACCTTTCGAAGTCATGAGGATAAGGTTCTCGTCACGGTCAGGAACGTTCAGCGTGTCCGAGTCGTAGCTGTGTGCGCTTGCCGACAAAGGAAATACAGCGATGAAGAGTATGGCTGACAATATTATGTTTCTCATTCTATTCATAGTTTATGTGTATTTCGTCGACATAAAGCGTACTACCAACAGCACCTTCGAAGCGTGCACCGCCCTCGCTTGAGCTGAGGATGATGGCAATGTTGTACTTTCCGTCGAGCAGTTTCTGCCTGTCTATAGTCTTGTCATTTTGCGGTTCAAACGGTAAATCGAACCGAACCCAATCGTCACCGACCTGATGTTCAGCCCTCTGCAACTCCGCCTTGAGCACAATATTTGGTGATGTAAGCGAGTTGTTGCCGTCGATATAAGGTTCGTCAGGTGTGACCTCATAGACTATGGCGTAAATTGCGAAGTCGTCGGTCTTGCCCGGCACCTCCACCGTTCCGTTCTTCGCGTCGTTGAGGCGGATATATGTTGCGCCCGGACGGTACTTGTAGTAGCCTGTCATCGACAGTGGAACAGTGTTTCGAAGAGGAATACCGAAATGCGTTGAAGCAGGCATGTCCTGAAGGTTGACGACGAACGAGCCGAGGAAAAGGTTTCCCGCTGCTATCGGCGCGCCAAACATTGTGCCGAGGGCGCCCGTCGATATGGTAGTCAGCTTTGCACATTTGCCGCTCACACCATTGTCAGCCTGCGATGTCGGGAAGTCGCTGTACTTCGGATTCGATGCCATCAGCGTTACCATAGCTCCGGCGTTGCCGCTTCCCCAGTCGATATTCTGACCTGCAACGGTCTCGTAGAATATCTGGAAGATAGGGCTTCCGTTGTAGTCATAGTAGCGGACATTGTCGAAGTGGAAGTCTGCCGGCGTGGCATTGTTGACGACATTCACCTTGTAAGTTTTCTTCCACTGCCCGTCTTCGGAAGTAACAGTGTACTGCTGCGGTGTCGATGTGAACGTGTATGTAGTATCGTCCTCGTCGGTCATGTCGTTATGAGTGACTGTCAGCTGACGGGTGAAGAACTTGCGTGGCGTTCCCGATGCCGGCTCAATTGTTGCGCCGGGAGTCAGGGTGAACTCCGGAGCAAGCACACTGTCGGCAGTATTGGCATAGAGCGTTATGTCGTTGTTGTTGATAACAGGCTCGCGCAGCAGCGAAGCACTGTCCGGCAGTGTCACGCCGGTTATGTCGGCTTCGCTGTTTGGTGCCTCCTCCTTGATGCAGGACGACAGCGCCAGCGGCAGAAGCAGCAATGCCCAGAGGCTATTTCGGTATATTCTCATATTATATTAGTTGTGTGCAGTCTTACTTGGCTACCTTGAATGTCTTGCCGTCGGCAGACTTAACGATGTACACGTTGCCACGAGTCATAGTGTTGACGCGGCGTCCGCTGATGTCGAATACTTCCTCGTTGCGGCGAGCAGCACCGTTGGCAGTGACACCATTGATGGCAGTTGTAGCACTCTTGTAAACGTGAGTAGCCTTCTTAATCTGCTTGGTCAGGTTGCCGTTGTAAACAGTAACGGTAGCGATTACGCTGTCGCCTTCCTGCTTCAAATCCTTTACGACACGAGCTCCGAGTGCTCCGTCCCATGTAACGGTGATGTCGTCAGGAGTTACGGTAGCAGCGGTAGCGTCCTCGTTGAATGTGATATTGACGTTAGTCGGGTCGTTGTAGACGAGGTTAACATCGTCGACGTATAGCGTATCGAGACTTCCCTGACCGGCATCGGCGTTAGTTGAGATTGTAACAAGTATAGCCTTGCCATTCACGCTCTTGTCGATGATGTTGAACGGAATAGAAAGCTTCTTCCAAACCGGCTGTCCGTTGGTGTATGTTGTAGCAATCTTATTATCCTGAGCCTGTGCGCGCTTGTTGGTGTAAGCCTTGTCCTCAGGGTCCTGATAGTAAGTTCCGTCGGTAATGATGGCATTGACGGTAGCGTAAGGATGTGCTGCCGAGGGAGTGCCCTGCTTGAAAGCGTACCACACTTCGAGAGAGTCTGGCTGGCCGTTCAGCGTTGCGTAGAATGGGTCACCGTGTGCATCGAGACTGTCGTTGATTTCCATTTCAGCGTGGTTCTGCGGGTCTGTGGCAATTGGAGCACCACAGTTCATGCGTCCCGTTGTAACAGTTCCGTTGGCAGTGATGCCGAACACGCTCGTTGAGGCAATCAGCAGTGATGACTTTCCGAATGACTCAGGACGGACAAAAGAAGACTTGAAGGTGTGCGGAGCCGAAAGAACGTTGACAGCAGCTGCAAATTCGCCTTTAGCCGATGCGAAAGAGTGCCAGCTTGTAGCCTCCTGGACGTTGGCGTTGTTAACGGTATAGTCCTGGAAAGTTTCGAAACCGCTGTTTGGAATCTGATATTTGTCGCCGAAGGTAACCTTCACTTTCTGGTTGTTAAGCATGGCAACGGTCACGTCGATAGAAGCATACAGCTTGCTCTTGTTGTTGAGAAGCTCGGCACGAAGCGTGACAGGCAGAGTCATCGGTGTACCGTACAGTATCATGTTAAGGTCGACAGAGTCGGCAAGATAGACCTCGCCGTCCTGCTCGATGCCGCGAATGCTGTCGAGGTTGATGTCTCCGATGCGGATGCCGGAGAACGAGAAGTCCTTCAGAGAGAAGTTGTAAGTACCGTCACCGTTGTCGTTTACGCTGATGGTGGTCTGCTGTGCCGGAGACGGCACGCCGTTGAGCGATACCTCAAGGTTATCCTTGTAATCTGTTGCGAATGATGGCAGCATAGCGAACGCTAAAGCCATTGATAATAAAGCCTTTTTCATAATAAACCTATTGAAATTCTCTTATAATGTGTTTATAATCGAATGCAAAATTACTATAAATTTGTTTCAAAGCCAAAAAATTAGATGAAATTAAGAAATAAAGTGTTTGTAATCACTCATTTCGGACATTAGAGTATAATTTTAGACAGTTTAATCACCAATTTTCGACGTATAAACCAAAATCGGAACGTTTGAGCACAAATCACGCTTTTTGCCCTTTGTGAATTTAAATTAAAATTCTTACCTTTGGAAAAGATTTTATACGCGTTCCGAACGCACAAGCAAACACAAACACAGAGCGCAAGGAAGGCGTAGACGCTAAATTCTGATTAGAAGGCGGCTCTATCACCGATATGAACATCGATGAGATAAACACCAGAGGAGTAGACAGTTGCCTGACAGGCAAAACTCCTTGCGCCGGGCTTACCCCCGCTGCTTCCCCCGAAATCAAAACCCCACAAAGGGGTGCGGATTCACAAACAGGGGTGTCCACAGAGAATGCGCCTTCGCAAACAATCATTAACCCAATGACAACAGAAAAACGTCCCGACCGCCACTGGTATGCACTTCGTACCACCTACGGACGGGAAAAGAAAGCCTACGATTACATTATTGACAACAACGGAATAGCGTTCTATCCGACCATAATCGTAGACAAGCTAGTCAAGGGACGCATCAAGTCCTTTGAGGTTTCACGAATTCCCAATATCTTCTTCGCTTACGGCACCGAGGCTGAAGTAGGCCGTTTCGTTTTCGACAACGTAAACCTGCCGTTCCTTCGGTTCTACTATCGTCACTTTAGCCGCAACAATGAGATTGCCCATGAGCCGCTTATCATACCCGACAAACAAATGGAAAGCCTGCGGATTGTCTGTGCCGCCGAGTCGGAAGATACGATTATAACGACCGCCGATATCCCGAAGTTCCGCACCGGGCAGCGTGTGCGGGTCCTCGACGGTCCTTTTGCCGGAGTCGAAGGGCGTGTCGGACGCTACCGCGGACAGCAGCGTGTCGGTGTCGTCATAGGTGATGTCGCCACCGCCGTCACTGCTTACATCCCCAAAGGAATGATGCAGAAGTTGGAATAAATATTAAATGGGAGCTTGGATATCAACGTAACCAAAACTGCCACAAAAACATCCAGTGCAGTGGATGGCAGAGCAGTTTGGTCGTTTGCGGATTATTATTATATATTATTGGTAATTCGTATGTATCTTAGAAAATATTTTACACGAAAACAATAGTTGACCTTTGGGCTTCCAAAACCTTAGGTTTTGCAACGCGAAACCTCATCTTTTGGACCCTCAAAGTTGACCTTTTGCAAGCCCAAAGTTGACCTTTTGTGACACCGTTGATAATCAATGAGTTACAAAGATGTTCTAAATGAAATATCGATTCGAAAATAATTAACAAAAGAAATATACCATGAAGAAGTTCCTATATATAAATACACGTGACGAGCTGTTCAAACTCGACATATCGAAGGTTGTGTTCTTCGAAGCTGACGGCAACTATACGCACTTCATGATGAGCCACGGAAAGCTCAAAGGGTCTGTGTGCATGAGTCTGTCGCAAATGCAAAAGCTGCTCAGTGTCAGCCTTAAGGACGACGCGTCGAACTTCGCCAGGATTGGCAAACGGTACATTGTCAACCTCAATTATGTATATCAGATTTCAGTGCTCAACCAGAAACTCGTCCTCAGCGATGGCGAACGCTTTGTCTTCCACTTGTCGGTCTCGAAGGAAGCACTGAAGGAACTCAAGGAAAAGTACGTTAAACTCATCAGCGAAATTACCGCCAAGTGAGTCGCATGGATATAAGTTAGCTTGTATATAGTGTTCTTCACTCGTCGATTATCAAACCCGTCACGACCTTATCCACTGCAGGAGCGTCCCTCGAGTGGGTGTCGAAACAGTTCGGACGTTTGCTGATAGTCATAAAAATAATATTAAATTAATTCTATAAGTTATGCAGGAGAATCTTAAAGGTCGCACAATATTAGTGGGAAAGGAGCCCGGTGGCAGCCGCCTCTTTGTCTCCGTACGGATTAACGGTCAGCCCAAGACCGCCCCGCTGAACCAGTTTGGTGGTGTGCCAAACAGCGTCAGCCGTTGCAAGGCAAGTGAGAATGTGGCACATTTCAAGCTCGATATAGCTCAGAACGGCACCATCTCGATAACCAATATGAAACCTCAGAACGTCACACTGGTCAACGGTTCTGAGATTGTCAAGAAGGTTATCCCTGAGAATTCCACCGTTGAGCTTGGCAAGGACAGGTATGCCGTCAGTATTCCTGAGGTGCTCGACATAGCCTCAAAGATAGTAAAGACGGTCGTCAAGGAACCGCCAAAGGAGTATTCCATCCGCCATTTGCAGGTCGTATGGGCCAACTTCCACCAGGGCGAACTCGACATCCGCCGCCGCCAGAAGAATATCGGTCTGCTGCGAAGTGCCTCCCCTCTGTTCACGCTTGGTAGCGGAGCACTCGCCACGCTCGCTCGTTTCATGGGGCTTGGTCCGCAGGTTTTCACCGTCACACTTATCCTCACCGGTATCGGTCTCTGCATTATGGCATACAGTTTCTATAAGGGCTACACCGACAAGAGTATCGAGGAAGGTGAGGAACTTCGACAGGACTTCCAGATGCGCTATGTTTGTCCAAATCCGGACTGCCGCCATTTCGTCGGTCAGCAGCCTTACAACATCCTCCGTCAGAACAAGTCGTGCCCCTATTGCCATTGTAAGTGGAATGAGAAATAGTATTTATATAAAAAAGACATTATCAGTTTGGACATTAGCGGATATTTATAATAATTTGTATATTATATGCTTATGAGGAGACTAAATGAAGGAAACTGCTACGTGAATTTCGTGGATTAATCCCCGTATTTCGTCCAAAAAGCCGGTGAAAATTTGGAAAGGAAGGCTTGAAAGTCTAAATTTGCAGTAGTTATTAACAAAGTACTAACAAACAAATATTAATATTATGGCAAAGTTAACAGACAATCAGAAGAAGGCTGCCGTTACCGGCGGTGCCGCAGTAGCAGGAGTAGCAGCTGGCGTTGCAGCAGCATCGTTCATGACAACTGATGCCGACGCAAAGACAACCGATGACACTCAGGATGACGCAGAAGTCCTCGCTGCACAGCCACAGGCAGGCGCTGCTGTTGAGGAACATTCCCACACGGCGGAGCATACCACGATACATGAGACCGTAATCATTGACGATACGCATGTTGGTGGAGCGGCAGGATTGCACCACGGAGAGCCCGTCAGTCATGATGACATACATCCTATACCAGAGCCGGACCCAGCACCGACAACCGAGCCATACCCGGAAGATGCTGACGTCTCAGTCGTTGGCTATCAGACTGTTTCCGACGAAAACGGAAATCAGGTCGATGTTGCCGCACTTGATATCAATGGAGATAGAATTGCGGTAGCCGACACGACGATGGACGGCTATGCCAACGTTGCTGTTGCTGACATTAACGGCAACGGACAGATTGACGATGATGAGATAGTTGACGTCTCCGACCAGCACATTGCTATGCAGCCATTCCGCGATGCGGCAAATCAGTCAGACGTTAACTATTCAAGTGACGGTGGCTCAGCTGACGCACACGACAGTCAGCAGGGTGATATAGTCGATGTTGACAACAGTCAGTCAGCCTCCGAACCGGACACTACGCCTACTGAGACGGCGTATACTGATGCCGGCGCTGATGCCGACTACACCAATGACGCTAACGTAGACGACTATATGGCATAGTCTTCCTGTACATTACTTATATATAATACACAAGGATTAATCGCTAACGAATAACGTAAACAAACTATGAACAATAACAATTATGATAATGAGCAGACACAGCTCGACCCCCAGCAGCCACGTCAACCACGTCCGCAGGCTCCCGTAATGAACAGACCTACTGCAAAGAAAGTCGGCACGCAGTGGGGCAGGGTAGCCGGTGGAGCCGCAGCGGGTATATTGCTTGGCAGCTCGGTGGTATTCCTTTCAAGTTTCGTACCTCATGGCGACGATGCCGACAAGGCTGACACCCAGGCTCCGGCATGGAGCGACGGCAATGTGAAGGTTGCCGACAACGTCAATGATGACATGTCGTTCGCGGAGGCTTTTGCAGCAGCACGCTCCGAGGTTGGTGCCGGTGGCGCTTTCACTTGGCATGGCAACGTCTATGGAACGTACTATGAGACGGAATGGAACAATATGTCAGAGTCGGAAAGACAGGCTTACAACGACCATTTCGACTGGAATAAGCTCGACGCAAACTCTGACAATGCTACGGCGTCAACAGCCCATCAGAATACCGACAAGGCTGACACCGACTCTGTTGAGGCAGTCGCTAGCAATACGTCGACGCATCATCATACTACAACACATACCGATGTCCATCACGCTACATACGAAACCCAGCACACGGACACGACTGCTCAGGAGGCACAGGTCATCGGCTCGCACCCAGGAGGTAGCAGTCAGGATGTCGAAATCCTAGGCGTCACCCACGATGATGAGTCCGATATGAATATTGTTGCCGTAAGAGTCGACAATCAGGACGCGCTGCTTATCGACGTAGACAACGACAATGAGTATGAAGTTCTTGCTCATGACGCCAACCATAACAATCAGCTCGAAAGCAACGAACTGGTTGACATATCGCAGGAGCATATCACTTCCAGTGACTTAGGTATCGATGAGCATCCTTCAGGTGGAACTATGATGGCCAGCGACGATGCCGGTCCCGACTATATCGACACTTCCGACCCTATTGATGTATAAGCCTTATATTCTTTATATCGTGCTGCTGATGTACGCATGCACGTTATCGAAAAGCCTGCAGGCAAAGGTATACCTTGTGTCTGTAGGCATTTCCGACTACCCCGGAACTAAAAACGATTTAAGTCTTCCTGCTAACGACGCCCGGACTATGGCGTGGCTCTATAGCAAGAACTCAGCCGTTGAATACACATTATTAATAAATGGTCAGGCAACGCTGCGCAATATCAATGCCGCAATGAACCGTCAATATGCCAAGGCAACGGCTAACGATATCGTGGTACTGTTCTTCAGTGGTCACGGATACCCCGGTGGCTTCGTCGCTTATGATGGTAAGATGGACTATTCGATGGTACGTCGTGCCATGGCACGTACTTCTTGCCGTCATAAGATGATATTCGCCGATGCTTGTTTCTCAGGTAGGATTGCGGGAAACAGGCACAACAGCGCCAATTCAGTTGCCTCGGCAAAGAACGCTGACGTAATGCTGTTCCTTTCGTCGCGAAGCAATGAGACATCGATTGAGCGCCCCAGCATGCAGAATGGCTTCTTTACGACGGCTTTGCAGCGTGGACTCCGTGGTGGTGCCGATGCCAACAACGACCGCATAATTACGGCAAGGGAGCTCTTCACGTATGTTCACAATATGGTAACACAACTTTCTAACAACCGACAACATCCGGTCATGTGGGGCAAGTTCCCTGATAACTTGGTCGTGATGAGGTGGTAATAAAAACAAAAAATTGAAAATGGCAGATAGAATTGTACATATAAAATGCCCGCAATGCGGCTCCGTCCTTTCGGTATTGAGCGTTCCCGGAATTGAAGGAAAGAACGTTACATGCCCTGTGTGTAAGTATAAAGGACGCTTCACGACGTTCAGGGCGCATGTCCCCAATGCTAATCAATATCCCGGTGAAGGAGAGGATCATACGCAGTATGGGCCTATTGCCAGTGGCGGTGAGTCCCCGACGGAGATTAAGGACAGTATAAACATACTGCCGGGGCAGTTGCGTGTGGTTGCAACCGGTAGCGTTTTCAAACTCAAACCGGGACGGAATGTCATCGGACGGTTGGCTTCCAAGTCATCGGCGGACATTCAGTTGCCTACGGGAATGAGCAAGCGCATGAGCCGGGAGCATATCGTCATTGACGTTAAAAAAGTCGCCGGCAAAGGGCTGACGGCGTTCGTCTCGCTGTGTAAGGAGCTCGTCAACAAGACGTTTGTCAATGGCAACGAACTCGTTTACGGCGATGTCATTGTACTGAATGATGGCGATACAATAACACTTCCCGACATGAAGGTGAAGTACGAGAAACCTGACGAAGAGAAAACGGATTATAATATTTGATTGATATGAAATACAAGTTAAAAGCATACAGTATTTATGAGTTCGGTCAGCGTAAGGATGCGCAAGGCAGACCACACCAGGAGGATTCCATATTCCCTAAGAGCGGTGAGCTGAAAGATACCGACCGCTTGTTCATTCTCTGTGATGGAATGGGCGGACACGATGCCGGCGAGGTTGCAAGCGCCACTGTTTGCGAGGCTATGAGCAGTTCGGTTCTTAGTCATAAGGATGCCGACTCCAATTTCTCCAACGCTATGTTTCAGGAGGCTTTGAATGCTGCCTTCGATGCATTGGACAAGAAGGACACCGGCGCCGTGAAGAAGATGGGTACCACCATGACGTTCCTCAAACTCCACGAGAAAGGTTGCACGATTGCGCACATGGGCGACAGTCGAGTTTATCATATACGACAGGGAGCCGATGCGGAAAGTACGGAGATAGTATCGGTCACCCGTGACCATTCGCTTGTTAATGATTTGATTAAGGCGGGAGAGTTAACGGAGGAAGAGGCGAAGCACAGTCGTCAGAAGAATGTTATCACTCGGGCATTGCAACCGCACATGGAAGTACGCCCGAATGCCGAAGTCTTGAATACGGTTGATGTTAAACCGGGTGATTATTTCTATTTGTGCTCCGACGGAATGTTAGAGGAAATGGACGATGACAACATCCGTTACTTCTTCTCCGAGGCTGCGGGAACTGATGAGGAACGTGTTGAGAAACTGCGTCAGTCGACAAAGGACAACAAGGACAACCACTCTGCGATTATCGTTCATATACTTGACGTCGAAGACCCGCTGCCTATTCCGGAAGACGAAACTCAGAAGATGGGGTCGAATGTCGGTGAGATTAGCGATGATGCTACGGACAATGGCGATTCAGAGATGGTCTCCCTTGACAGAAAACCTGGCGGAGAGCAGGTCGCTGTAGGACAGAGAATGCCGCAGGGAGGTAATTCCGCAGGCAGAATGCGTCCTCAACCAAAGAAGAAAGGAAACCTGTTCGTCGTGATTTTGGCTGTAATCCTGTTGCTTGCAGTCATCATTTTTGGTATTACTCAGTTCGTTTCATCAGGTAAAACAAAAGAGAAAAAGGTCGAGAAAGTCACTCTTCCGACAACGGCTGAGCCGCAACAGCAGAATGCTGTGACACCTGAGACGAAGGAAATCTACCGTGAGGAGAACACTACAGTTCGCCGAAAGAAGGTTGATGAGCCACAGACACGACCTCAGAAGGCCGAGCCGGGCAAGCCTGCCGCTAAGCCGGGCGCTCGCCAGCAGAACACAACAGCGAAGCCGGATGGAACTGGCAAGACAACGAAGGCTGGTGAGGACCAAAAGCTGACACAACCTTCGGCTGGACAAAAGCCTCAGATTCCAAATCTGCAAAAGCCACACAGCAAGCCTGAACCACCAAAGCCTGGTAAGGGAAATGATGATGGAAACAGAAGTTTAATTAAGGATTTATAATATACCATGAAGAAGATTTTATTGCTTTTAGTGCTGTCTGTCGTCACTGTTTGTCAGTCGTTCGGACAGAATTCATCAGTGTTCAGAGAGTTCCTGGACGCCGCCAATCAGGCATGCCCTATGGATTTGGGCGCTGTCGGAAGTATGACATCGATTGTATATCAGAACGGTTATGTTGTCTACAATATATCCTGCGATGAGAATGTGATAGATATCGACAAGTTGAATTCAAACATCAACCAGTCCAAACAGTCGCTTATCGCTATGGTTAAAGACCCTGCGATGAAGGATGTCTTAGACATGCTGATAAAGGAGAATGCCGGATTGAAGTACTGCTACACTTGTAAGTCTTCCGGAAAGAAGGCTGTTGCCACATTGACACCTGGCGAAGTACGTGCCATTGCCAATGGAACGATGGACGGTGGGGACATGAGTAAGACGCTGTTGCAGATGATTAGCTCTGCCAACTCTACTATGCCGTCTGAGATAACGGATGGTATGACAGGTGAGAACATTATCCTGGAGGGCGACTATGTTGTATTCAACGTCTCTGTTGATGAGAGTAAGTACTCAATTCAGACATTGAAGCAGTTGCAGTCGGAGTACCGTTCCGGCATGGCAGAAGTCATGAAGTCTTCTGACGCTACATATAAAGCTCTCTTACTAGTAATAAAGAACTCCGGCTACGGTCTCGATGTAAGACTCAAGGGAGCCAGTTCTGGAGAGACAATGGATGTCAAGTTCACTGCTTCGGAGCTCGGTAAGTTGGTTAACGATTAACTAAACATTAACTCACAACGCATAGAATATGACAGAAAACAATAAATACAGCGGCATGCTTGCCATCGGAACGATGCTTCGTGGCACGTATCGCATTGACCGCTACCTCGCTTCCGGAGGGTTCGGCAATACCTACGTGGCTACCAATGTCAACTTTGGCGAGGTCTATGCCATCAAGGAATTCTTCCTTAAAGGAGTGAGCCAGCGCAACGGCGACAGTGTAACGGTGAGCGTAAACAACTCCGATAATCTCAATACATTTGAGTCGCAGAAGCGGAAATTCAAAAAGGAAGCGGTGCGGTTGCGCAAGCTCAACAATCCGCACATTGTCCGTGTGTATGATTTATTCGAAGAGAATGGCACGATATATTACGTCATGGACTATATTGAAGGTACTAGTCTGCGTGATGTAATGAGCCAGTTGGGAGGCCCGATGTCAGAGGCTGAGGTCTTCGACATACTCACTCAGGTGCTCAACGCTCTCGACGAGGTTCACAAACAAGGTGTTTTCCACCTCGATTTGAAGCCCGCTAACATCATGCTCAACAAGCAGCACGTTGCCATAGTCATTGACTTCGGTGCCAGCAAGCAGCTTAGCCGTGAGGATGAGGCTTCGACATCGACGGGCATTAGCTTTACAAACGGGTACGCTCCGACGGAGCAAATGGAGAAGAATCTTGAGAAAATAGGACCTTGGACGGACTTTTACTCACTTGGCGCGACGCTCTACAATCTACTCTCGGCACGCAAACCGCCGTTGCCTTCTGATGTTCTGTATGACGAATCGCCCGATAAGCACATGTCGTTGCCGATGCCTCCGACCGTAAGTCAGCCTATGCGGAACCTCGTTCTGTGGCTTATGCAGGGCAACCGGAGCAAGCGTCCGCAGAACGTTAAGCAGATTTACGCGTTCATCAATCAGAATTTCGGCAACAATAATCAGCATGTCGTTAACGAACCGGCTCCCGTTGGCAATAACGTTGCTGACAATCAGGAGAACGAGGCGACAGTGTTCGAAACCAATCTGACGGGCAACAATAATCAATCTGACGTCCATCAACCTCATGATCGACCAATCCATAATTTAAAAGACGTACCAAATCCTGAGCCCGGACCTACGCCTCAGCCGAATCCAACCCCTCAACCCACAGTGAGACAAAATGATGTTGATGATGAAGAAGAGCACTCTTCCAACGGTCATCGCTTATGGCTGTGGGTCGTATTGGTAGTAATCCTTATCGTCATTGGCTTTGTTGCATGGTCACATATAGGAAGTTCAAAAGGCAATACCTCGTCGGCTGACACCACAGCGGTAGCTGATACGCTTGATTCTGCTGCTACGGTCACTCACAGTGTGACAGCTATGAAGTATAAATCGCCGTCGAACACATACTCCTGGACTGGTGAAGTCACTGCTGACAATGTTCCAACGGGGCGCGGAACAGCCGTGTTTACTGACGGACGAACCTATAAAGGCGAGATGAAGAACGGATTGATGGAGTGCAAGAGTGGTACTTTCGCATTCCCGAATGGCGACAACTACAAGGGCTCATTTACCAATGACCACTTCAATGTCGGCTCTTACAGGGTCGCATCCGATGGCTCTTACTTCACCGGAACTTTCAACAAGAAAGGCCAACCACTAAAGGGTAAGTGGTATGACAAGAAAGGAAACATCATCCAAACTGTCAATTGATTTGTCATTCCCAAAGATTTTTCATATTTTTGCAACGAGTTAAGCACTGATGTTGGCAAGGAATGACGAAGATAATACACATAAGACGATTCCCGGTAGGTGGTGGCTTTTACGCCATCAACCTATTTGGAGTCGTCTTTTCGGTGCAAAGACTGACGGCGGTGGAGCTTAACCATGAGCGCATACATACGGCACAGCAACGCGAACTCTTGTTCGTCGGCTTTTACCTGTGGTACGTCATTGAGTGGTTTTGCCTGCTCCTTAAATACCATAACAGCCTGAAAGCGTACTACAACATACGCTTCGAGCGTGAGGCATACCGTCACCAGAACGATTTGGGCTATCTTCGTCATCGCAGACATTATCACTATAATCAATAGCAACGTATAATATCAACTTTGAATGACAATTAAGACACTTCCGAAGTTTATGGCTCTCGTCGTAGCGGGGCTCATGGTATCGGTATCATGCAATGCCAATAAGAGTAATACGAACATAAAGACTGTTGATGGCACAGGCAGCGACACGACCGCCGAGGCTACTGTCGACAATGAAGAGACTACAGCTAAGAAAGACAGCAATGTGCTCATCGTGTTCTTCTCACATGTCGGCGACAACTACAGCGTAGGAAATATCAAGGTCGGAAATACCAAGCTCGTTGCCGATGAAGTTCAGAAGCAAGCAAGAATGAGCTGCCCGCTTTTATCTTCCAATTACATTCAAGATAAATTAGAACAGCTTCCAACAAAACATACAGAAGACCTCTCTCGTTCTCACCTTCGCACGGAGGGAACGGGGGAGGTTTTTTATATCAATGCATCTATTACAAGCCAGATGTTGAGAATGGTAACGATGGTAGCAAGGAAGTAGAGTAGGGCAGTGTTCCAAGGTTTGTTGGCATACTTTCCCATGACACGCTTTGACGACGTAAGGCTAACTTGCAGGAACACGGTTAACGGAAGCTGAAGGCTCAGAACCATCTGCGAGACGAGCAATCCCTTGAACGGGTCGCCGATGAAAAGTATTATCAGCAGTGAAACGCCGTATGATATTGCGATACCGACGACGGAGTGCGGGTCGCGCGAGTTGTACGATTCGTTGAACATTCCGGCAAAGATACTACCCGCAGCCATGCCGCTTGTTATCGTACTTGATATACCGGCAAGCAGCAAGGCAATAGCGAATATGTTTCCGGCGTTGTTGCCTAGTAGCGGCGTAAGCAAGTCCTTAGCCTGAGCGAGGTCAGTAACCTCAGTCCCGTTCTTGTAGAATGTGGCGGCGGCGAGTATTATCATGGCGCTGTTTATTGCCCAACCAACAATCATCGAGAAGAGCGTGTCGAAGAATTCGTAATGCAATGCACGCTCAACCGACTCCTTTCCCTTCTTGTTTATTTCGCGACTCTGCACTACTTCGGAATGTAGAAAGAGGTTGTGCGGCATCACCACTGCGCCGAGAACGCTCATTATGACAAGCAGACTGCCTTCCGGTATAGACGGAACAACCCAGCTTTTCGCCGCCGTACCCCAGTCGACATCGACCAGAAACAGCTCATAAATGAACGACAGTCCTATAATTGACACGAAGCCGATTATAGCCCGTTCCATCCGCTTGTAAGTATTGGTGAAGAGCAGTATAGTAACGGTTATTACGGCTATGACCGAGCCCCACACGATTGGTATACCGAAGAGCATCTGCAAGGCAATTGCCGAACCAAGGATTTCAGCCATTGACGTAGAAATACTTGCGAGGACAGCACTGCCAATGATAGGTCGGCTCACCCAAGCGGGCGTGTACTTCGTCGCTGCCTCACTGAGACACAGGCCCGTAACGATACCAAGGTGCGCCACGTTGTGCTGCAATGCTATGAGCATAATTGTCGAAAGCGTAACTACCCATAGCAGAATATAGCCGAATTCCGAGCCCGCAGCGAAGTTGCTTGCCCAGTTTCCCGGGTCGATGAAGCCCACGGTGACAAGCAATCCGGGCCCAATGTATTTAAAGATATCAAGACCGCCGAGTATGTGTTTGTGGTCCTTACGGTGTAATTCTTTGAGTAAATTCATCATATATCTAAATCATTCATTAAGGTAAACACCTCATTTAGTACCAGTCGTCAAGGTTTGCCTCCTCCTTGATCTTCTTCGCCTTAGCTTCCGGCAACGCCGTCAGGAAGCGGAACCCCGTAATTCTTTCAATCTGCGCTACGCTGTTCACGTAGTCGCCCTTTGGTCTGTTGCCTTCCTCATTCCTATATATAAAGCCTATAGCCATCTGCTTCGACGGACAGTAGACGACCTTGAAGAAAGCCTCCGGCACCGTTACCCCTCTTCCAATGCGCTTGTGCTTGCCACGGAAGAGTATCGGCCCGGCTATAATGTCGATACTTCCGAAGCGCTCTGCCCACCTGCGGCACTGCATCTCCATTTCGTTCCAGTCGCCGGCGTTGAGGTTATGGTTCTGCGGACATATATTCGTCATGAGGAAACTCTGCTCCTGAGCCGTCTCGTTCCACTTGTTATCGCCTGACGGACACATGTGGCCACGGTCGTAGCCTGAGCGTACATAGTCCTGCGTCGTCACGCCTTCATCCTCCTGAAACTGAATGCCGCCACGCTTGTATGGTCCGTTTGTATGCTCAGCCGTCAACTCCCATGCCACCCAGTTTGGTATTTTGGTGTCTGGATTGAACGAGCATGTGTACGCATCACGCCGCAAAAGAATTTCCCGAACGCCATTGCCCGTCTCGGGTAGTCCACATACCGGGTTCGCCGGTGACGCTGACGCAACTTCCGCATCATCGTTGCCGGCGTTCTCGTTTGTCAGCGTGTCGGTGTCGAAAGTTCCGTCGCCAGTCTCCTCCGTTTCCCGTTGAGCCGTCTGTTCGATAGCATTGCCGTGAGACTCATTATCCGATTTGTTGCCGCGGCAGTAGCTCCACGAGCCTACCAATATAGCCGCAAGAACAATGGTAAGGGCGTTTATGGTTGAGTTTCTCCTTCTTCGTGCCATTTTATAATATGTTATTCGTCATTCAACAGTGATACATCATCGAAGTCTTGCAGGAAGTCGAAGAGTCCGTCGGTGCGTTGTCCGCGCCTCATGCGTACCTCGAGCTGTATCTCGTAAATCTCTCCGCGTGACGTGTGTTTCTCCTTCATTTCGTACGAACGGACGTCAAGCACAAGCCGACGTATGTCGGCGATGGCGTTCAGGGCTTTTTCTCGTGATGCTGAGGAGAACGATAGCTGCACCGTCTCCGTCCCTATATGCGGAATAAAGTGGCTTAGCAGTTCCAGTCCGACAAGCATGAGCACCGTGACGCCTACCGCCATGTAGTATTGTCCCACACCGCATGCCATTCCGATAGCCGCCGTTACCCACAGGCCCGCTGCCGTGGTGAGTCCCCGGATGACGTTTCGCTGGAAAACGATGAGCCCCGCTCCGAGGAAGCCTATGCCCGAAACGACCTGCGCTGCCACACGTGATGTATCCTTGACGCCCTCTGTAAATCCATAGATAGATATGAGGGTGAACAGTGCCGAGCCAAGAGCCACGAGGAAATGGGTGCGGAACCCGGCATCCTTGGCACGGTATTCACGCTCCAGTCCTACAAGTCCGCCCAGCGCCATTGCCACGATTAGTCGTATCGTAACTGTCAGTAAGTGTTCTGTCATGTGCCTTCCTCCTTTTTATCCGCCTGCGTTTCAGCAGACGTTGTACCGTTATAAAGCTATAGCTACAGAACAACGGCAGTACCGCTGACAGCTACCATAAGCATGGAATTGTTGGCGCCAATGGTCTCGTAGTCAATATCGATGCCGACGATAGCGTTTGCTCCGAGGCAGGAAGCACGTTGCTCCATCTCTTGCATGGAAGTGTCGCGAGCCTCGGCGAGAACCTTCTCGTAGCTTCCCGAGCGTCCGCCGATGACATCGCGGATAGACGCGAAGAAGTCCTTCACGAAGTTTGCTCCGATGATGGTCTCTCCTGTTACAACGCCTTTGTATTCTCTGATGGTGTGACCTTCGATGGTCGGTGTCGTTGATAATATCATAGTCTTTAATTGGTTTGATTGTTTTTGCAAAGGTAATATAAATTTTGGTAATAACAAATGAAGGCTGATAAATTAATGATTGCCTTCTTTCATAAATCAGAATGCCTGCATCGTTGGTACGTTGACGGCTAACGGAGCTGATGCACGTGGACCGGGCGCCCACGAGGGACGCCCCTGCGGTGGGTGTCATAGATGCTTGGGCGGTGGTGGATGTATATTTGTTTTGGTCCATTGAGTGTAAAGAAATTTACAATGGTTGCTCATGTGTAAAGCCAAAGATTTCCGCTCTGTAACTGTTTGATAGTCAGTGTGCTCGCAGAAGGGCAACTTTGGGCTTGCAAAAGGTTACCTTTTGGACTGCAAAAGATGAGGTTCTACAACGCGAAAGGTCAACTTCTGCAACCTCATTCTGCACCTTTCGCATCCGATGTAAAGAAGTTTGACTCATTCGAGAGTTGGAGTGATAGTCTACAAATGCAACATTAACCTCGGAGAGGTTAAACTGTCGAAAACCCCGCATAAGCGATATCGATATTTAAACCTCTCCGAGGCACC